>JAYZAG010000068.1:0-16768 GCA_036422215.1 Thermoproteota archaeon | reverse complement strand
AATGTAAAATCAAATGTAGTTCTAATTGGAGAAGCCCCTGGTAAAGATGAAGATATTCAAGGAATTCCATTTGTTGGAAGATCCGGTAAAATACTCACTCAAACTTTGACTACTAATAAAATTTCTAGAGATGATGTTTATATAACTAATTTAGTCAAATGCCGTCCTCCAGAAAACCGTAAACCATCTGATTACGAAGTAGAACAGTGTAGCGAGCATCTCAATACTGAAATACGCTTACTTAAACCATCTTTAGTTATGCTTCTTGGCGCCACTTCGTTAAAACACATTCTTAACAAAGACCAAATTACTAAGATACGCGGAAAACTTATCAAAGGACCTCGTTATTCTTATTTACCCACATTTCATCCTGCAGCAATTGCACGAAATAATAATAATAGAAAATTCTTTTCCGCTGATATAAAAAAACTTAGACGATTTCTTAATAGGTGAATTATTTACGAGTCCTAAGTATTCAGTTATTAAATCTGGCATGGTTGCCACTCTCAATAAGCACGATGTTAAAATTCCCACTGCTTTAGATGTAATTAGTAAACACAATGATCCATTTCAAGTCCTGATTTCCACTATTCTCTCCGCCCGAACTAGAGATGAAAACACCATGAAAGCATCCATGAATTTATTTTCAAAGTATCCTAATGCTGAATCTTTATCTAATGCAAAGGTATCTTCTGTAAAGCAATTAATTAAACCAGCCGGCTTCTATAACGTAAAATCGAAACGTATAATTGCGGTTTCTAAAATAATAAAAAATCAATATGCTGGTAATGTTCCTGATGATTTCGAAGAATTAATTCGTTTGCCATCTGTTGGTAGAAAAACTGCAAACTGTGTATTAGTGTATGGATTTGGAAAACCTGCAATTCCTGTTGATACACACGTTCACCGTATCAGTAATAGAATTGGAATTGTTACCACTAATACTCCTGATGAAACTGAAATTCACTTAAGTAAAATACTTAATAAAAAAAATTGGCTTGAAATTAATCCTTTGTTTGTTCAGTTTGGTCAGAATATATGCAAACCTATTTCTCCGTCATGTAATAAATGCGAATTAAATTCAATTTGTCATTATGCAAAAAATAATACTTGATTATTCTTCTGAATTCCAGTTTTTGACGTCTGACCAGATCTTCAATGTTTCTGGATATAATTGAAACATTATGTCTTTCATTGAAATTGCATATTGTCTAATTTCCCATTGGGCAGTTTTTTCATCTCTTAATTCAATAAAATTCATTATTGCCTGAAACGATACTGTCCAATACACTTCTGTATATTGGTTCAGTGGGAGTATCATTCTTGCTTGTTCTTTTGCAACTCCTTTTTCTAATAGGGAATTATATGCCTTGTTCATTTCATTCATATAATCCTCGAATATTTCGTTAACTTCTTTTTCGACTTCTTTTGAAATTGATCCTTCAGAACCCTGTTTGTTATCTTTTGATTGGAGGCGCCACACTGATGGTCTGTAGAAGTCTTTCACTGGAACATATCTTCCACTAATTTCATTCCATGCATGATCTTTTGTTGATGATGAACTCGATGTTTCTATTCCAACTACATGTTTGTACCATTGTCTCATGACGAACTCAGGTGCTTTTACATGGAATTGTACAACCATATGTCTGAATGGAGAATAATGTTTGTATTTTGCTAAGAACCGAACTAATTTTCTGTCTTCATCCTCGTAGATTGTTTTTCTTTTTCCATATGAAACACGTGCTGAATTCACTACTGTAAGATCTGATCCGAGATAATCTACTACTTCTATGAATCCTTCATCTAAAACATTCTTTTTAATCGCTTTGTCTGGATCAATATTAGTCATTATTTGTTAATTATGTTATTTTTATAATATTTAGTTTTTATTTTACTATATTATCTCTAATTATCACTTTCAATAAAGTTTTTTTTCTTGTTTTTTATGTAAATATTCAATGACTGAGACCGATCTAAGTAAGCTCAACATTCTTCATAATGACGAAGATCTTGAAATTCTTGCACAAATGGACGTTGAATATGTAAACAAAAATGTTAGTTATTTTGTCAGTCTTCTAAATAGCAATCGAAGTATCACTATTCGGGTTCGTTCAGTTTGTATTCTTGCTGAAGTTGGAGATGAGACTGCTGTTGAAGGTCTTTCTAAAATAATGCTCAAAGATCCCAATCATCTTGTTCGACACGAATCCGCGTTTTCCTTGGGACAGCTTGGATTCTCAACTGCTGTATCTTCTTTAGTTAACGCAATGTTAAATGATGAAAATAATCTTGTACGCCATGAAGCTGCCTCTGCATTGGGTTCTATAGGGGATGAATCTGCAAGAGATGCTCTTGTTAATGCAACTAGTGATCCTGATGAAGTTGTCTCTCAATCTGCGGTTATTGCTTTAGTGAATTTAGATTATCTTCTTACAAAGCATTAAATTCCACCGAGAAATCTTCCCGGAGACAGAACATTATTTTTATCGAATGCGTTTTTGATTTGATTCATTATATTGATATTATTGTTGTAATTACTCCATGAATTTATTTCTTTTTTTATTGTACTTGTTGTATTTTCTATAATCACCATTCCGGCATTCTTTTCTATTTCATTTCTCATGTTTGTTATTTCAGAACTCCCAAAGTCTTTATCCTTTGAATCTATTTGCATGTGAATTATTCCTAATGATGGCTCGCAATAAATTAATGGAGAATATTTTTGTAATGTATTTAATGATTTCAATATGTTTGTTGATGTTGTTATGGGCACCATAATTTTTATTACTGTTTCGTAAGTATCCGCTAGAATGTTATGATATCTTTTCCATAATTCTCTACTGTTAATTCCATCTATTTCCTGAATTTCTCCATCTGGTTTTTTTAGTATTTTTTTATCTTTTGATGTTTGTTCATTTATTGAGTTTTTGTGACCTAGATATCTTATTAATAGATTCCATTCATATTCTGAATTGATCAATTGCTCTCCAAAATTACTGTTTATCAATTCTAATCCTCCAGGATATGAGTATTTTTGTATATCTTCTACTATGTCACGTAATTTGTCTAAGTTGTTAGATTGAATAATCAGAGTACTTTCATATTCAGGTAATGGATATGTTCTCATATTTATTTCGGTAATTATTCCTAATGTCCCTAATGAACCGATAAATACTTTTGATAAATCATATCCTGCTACATTTTTCACTACTTTTCCTCCAGCTTTTACGATTTTACCATTTCCGTCTACTGCTTTAATACCTAACACCAAGTCTCTGAGGGATCCATATGATGTTCTTAGTATTCCGTTAGTATTTGTTGCAATTATTCCCCCTAATGTAGCATTCGGGAAAATTGAATCTATTGGAATGAATTGATTCTTAGCATTTACTATTTCTTGTAAGTTTGATATTGTAATTCCTGATTGAACACTTATTGTTAGTTCTTCAGGCACATATTCTATTGTATTATTGAATTTGGAGGATGAAACTATTATATCATATCCTGTTGGAATATTTCCAAATCCTAGTTTTGTAGCACCGCCTGATCCTACGATCTTTAATCCATTTTTGTTTGATTCTTTTATTATTTTTGATATTTCTTCATAATTCTTTGGCGCGAATCCTGCTTTAGGTGTTCTTTCATATATTCGATATTTTGATAATTCATCATCATTAATTTTATCGATTTCATTTTCTAATTCTTTTATTGTGTTATTGAAATCTGACATCTCTGTTCACTTATTCTCTAGCTTTTGCACTTAATTCCATACATTTTGATCCTGATGGGAGTACTTTGCATGGATTACATTGCAAGTCTGGATCAAAAATCATTTTGATCTTTGTCATTAACTCAATATCTTCTTTGTTAAACATGTAAGGCATTAGTTCAACTTTTTCTATTCCAATTCCATGTTCACCAGTTATACTTCCTCCTGCATCTGCACATATTTTGATTATTTCAATACTTGCATCAATTGCATTTGTTTTTTCTTTCTTAATTTTCCCATTGAATAAAATCAATGGATGTAAATTACCATCACCTGCATGAAAAACATTTGCTATTGGAAGATCATATTTTTTTCCTATTTCGTAGATCTTTTCTAGAGTTTGTGGAAGCATTGTTCTTGGTATTACTCCATCTTGAACGATGTAATTTTCATTCTGTTTTCCTACCACTTCAAATGCAGATTTTCTAGCCGCCCATAATTTTTCTGCATGTTTCTGATCTTTTGCTCTTTGAATTGTACGTACGTTGTTATCATTACAAATTTGTATTATGTTTTCTACATCGATACTTACATCTGTCTTTCTACCATCTACTTCAACTAAAAGTGCAGCCTCTGCATCTACTGGGATTCCAACTTTATATTCTGATTTCTCTATTGCTCTTATTACAATCTGATCCATCATTTCTAATGCACTTGGTAATATTCCTTTCCGTATAATATCTGAAACAGTTTTACTTGCATCTTTCACTCTGTCGAAAACTAATAAAATAGTCTGTGAACTTGCAGGTTTTGGTATTACTCTTAGTAATGCCTTTGTAATTATTCCTAATGTTCCATCTGAACCATTAATTAAAGCCAATAAATCATATCCCTGTCCATCTACTAACCCGTTTCCGAAATTGGTAATTTCTCCATTTGGCAAAACAATTTCTACCGCACGCACGTGGTTTGTAGTTACCCCGTATTTTATTGTATGTGCACCTCCTGCATTATGTGCTATGTTTCCTCCTATTGTACACATATGTTGGCTGGAAGGATCAGGGGCGAATAATAGATCTTTCTGATCTACAACATTCGTTATTTCTATGTTTATTACTCCCGGTTCAGCTAAAACGGTTTGTTCATCAAAATTTACTTCTAATATTCTATTCATTTTTGACAAATCAATTATTATGCAATTATCTAAGGGCAGACTTCCTCCACTTAAACTTGTTCCTCCTCCTCTTGCTAGATATTTTATTTTATATTTGTTACAAATTCTAACGATTGCTGATATTTCAGTTGCCGAGTTTGGTAATACTAGTGCCAAAGCTTTACCCTTGGAATTTTCTAGATAATCAACTTCAAATTCATTTAAAGTATTTTGCTCATATTTTATTCTCTTGTTTCCTAATAATTCTTCAAGCTCTGATAATATTCTGTCTTCTCTCATATGTTATTTTCTTATATGATAATCTACTTTATAATGAAATGCATTTTTTTATCTAGTTGTTATTTGAAATATTCATTTTTTTATATAGCAGCACGTTACTATTATTATGCATTTTAGGGAATTCCTGAATAACTTTGCACCATATGAATGGGAACCTTCAAACGAACAAATTGCATCAAAATACAATATTAGTCCTGATGATATAATTCGTCTTGATACTAATACATCCCCTTATAGTCCTAATAAATGGCTTCAAAAACTAGCTTCAATCATGGAAGGCTTGCCTGTACAGCAATATCCTGATGCTTCTTATAGTAAAGTCCGTAAATTAATTTCTGATTATACTGAATTTTCTATGGATCAAATTATTCTAGCTAATGGTGCCGATGAAAACCTCTTAATGATTGGAAGTTCTATCATTGATCCTAATTCAGACGTCATTCTATCAACTCCTACTTATGCATATTATTCAAAACTTGTTGAAATCTTAGGTGCGAATGTTGTCTCTGTAAATAGAAAAGATGATTTTTCTGACAACTTTGATGCAATTATTTCTAGTATTAATGAAAATACTTCTGCTGTTATTCTTTGCAATCCTAATAATCCTACTGGTAATATTGTTGATCGTTCTAAAGTAGTAGAATTACTTGAAAACAAAAATATTACTGTTGTAGTTGATGAAGCTTATTATGAATATACTGGAATTACTCTATCTGATCTTATTAATTCCAATGATAATCTAGTGATTGTCCGAACATTTTCCAAAGCATTTTCTTTAGCTGGTTTGCGTGTAGGATATTCAATTTCTTCTCCTAAAATGACAAACATAATCAACAAAGTGAGACCTCCTAATAGTGTTGGAGTAATCTCTAACGCATTGGCTGAAATTGCACTTAGTGATCTTGAGTCTATGAAAGAAGTGGTTAACAAAACTCTTGTTGAAAAGAAACGATTTCTTGAGAAGGTAAGTGCATATGAACAAATAAATATTATTCCTGGGGCTGCAAATTTTATGCTTCTTAGTCTAAATGGATTTGATGGTAGTGATCTTTGTACGAAACTATTGGAACGAGGAATAGTTGTTCGAGATGTTAGTAGTTATGAGAATCTTGGTAGCTATATTAGATTTAGTTTAGGCACTTCTGATCAAAATGATAAATTCTTGTCATGTTTGCTTGATTTTTAGAATCAAATTACGGTGATTTTCTTGACTCTGATATTGAATAAAAAAGATGTCTCTCAAGTACTTGATGTTTCAAAAACAATTGAGATAGTAGAAAATGCATTTTTTGAGAATTCTCTTAATAGAACTCAAACTACTGAACGTGGGGTTATAAATTTGAGTGATATTGATGGATGGATGGGGGTTATGACTGCCCATATTGATAACCTTAATGTTATGGGAACTAAGGTTGTTACTGTATTCAAAAAAAATATCAATGAAGGGAAATCAACGACCAATGGGACTCTATTACTTCTTAATTCAGAATCTGGTGATTTATTGTCCATTATGGATGCGACATTTCTTACTGCAGTTAGAACAGGTGCAGCAACTGGTGTTGCAACTAAATATCTCTCTAGGAAAGATTCAAATTCTATTGGATTGTTTGGTGCAGGCGTTCAGGCTAGGACTCAATTAGAAGCAATATGTGCTGTAAGACAAATTGAAAAAATAGAGATTTTTACTCCAACTGATTCAAAACGCCTTGATTTCATCAATGAGTTATCAAACGATCTTGGAATTACAATCAGAAAAAACGATAATCGGGATACTATTTTAGATAACGACATTATTGTAACTGCCACTACATCTACTACTCCTGTTTTTTCAGGTGATAATGTAAAATCTGGCACACATATCAATTGCATTGGCGCTCACACCAAAACTACTAGAGAAATTGACACTACAACTATTAAACGAGGGAAACTGTTTGTAGATTCTAAACCTTCTGCTCTGAAAGAGGCAGGGGAAATATTGATACCTCTTGATAATAATGAAATAAACCTTGATGTAATTCGTGGCGATCTTTCTGATCTAGTATCCAAGAAAATAACAGGGCGTGAAAGCAATGATGAGATCACTATTTTCAAATCTCTCGGCTTGTCAATTGAAGATGTTTCCACTGCGAAATATGTTTTTGATCAAGCCAATCTTAAAGGGATTGGAACTAATATTGAAATAAATTGAATTACCATTATCTGTTATTCTAAATCTAAAAACATAATAAGTTGATTATTAAATATTTGATCTATGGATCCAAAGAATGTAATTATAACAGGTATAACATCAGGAATAGGAACTGAAATTGCACTTGATCTTGCTAACAAAGGATTTACACTAAATTTAGTCGCAAGATCACATGAATCGGGAAATAAAATTAAAGATCATATAATCAAATCCACTAATCATGATAAAATTAATGTCTATAAATGCAATTTATCATTGCAAAGCGAAATTCGAGAATTTGTTAGTGATTTCAAACAAAATAACAATGGATTGGATGTTCTGATAAATAATGCAGGAATTATTCCTAAAGATCGGATAATAACTAAAGAAGGAATAGAGACTCAATTTGCTGTGAATTATATCGCACCGTTTCTATTATCGAGACTTTTATTGGACCTCTTAAAAAATAACACTCCGTCTAGAATTGTACATACCTCTTCAACTGCTCATGAATCAGGAAATCTTAATCCAAATGATTTTCAGAGACTAAATGAAAAATATGCTATGTATGGATGGAGGTCGTATTTCGATACGAAATTAGCCCTTACTATTGATACAATTGGCCTTGCACGAGAATTGGCTGGAACAGGAGTTACATGCAATGCTGTACATCCAGGTCTTGTTAATACAAACTTAGGAAGATATATGACACCTAAATTTCTGATGCCTCTTACTAAACTTATAGGAATGGTTATTCTATCTCCAAGAGGCGGTGCCGAACCAATCATAAATGTAGCGTGTTCTGATGAATTAGAAAAAACAACTGGTAAATATTTCCACAGATTTAAAGAGAGAGCTCCAAAGAAAGTCTCTAATGAAGCGTTAAATTCAAAACTATTGGAATATACTCTTAATTTAACTAATTTAAATTAGATTTATTATCTCGAGTCTATATTTGAATAGATTCTGTCGATTTCTCCGTCATAGTCTGATCTTGGTCTAATTAATCTATTATCTTGTAATTGCTCTAATACGTGTGCACACCACCCTGAACTTCTTGAACATGCAAAAATTGGCGTGAATAAATGCTTTGGAATATTCATCATGTTGTATACTGACGCTGCATAAAAATCAACGTTTGGTCTTAGTCCTTTTTTCTGGTTCATTATTTCTTCCATTTTAAGAGACATATTGAAATATTTATTTGGTGATTTGCTTGACATCTCTTCTGCTAATTTTCTAAGAATTGTTGCTCTTGGGTCTATTGTTTTGTAAACTCTGTGTCCAAAACCCATTACTTTCTGTTTGTTTTCTAGTAGATTGTCTAAATGCGGTGCAACTCTATCAGGTTCTTTTATTTCATCTAACATTTTCATAACCCTTTCATTTGCTCCTCCATGTAATGGCCCTTTCAAAGTTCCTATTGCTGAAGTAACTGCTGAATATACATCTGATAATGTTGATGCTGTTACTCTGGCTGCAAAAGTCGACGCATTTAGTTCATGATCCGCATGTAGGATTAAACATTTGTCAAGTACTTCACTATCTTTTTCTGGAGGTTTTTCTCCATTTACCATATATAGAAAATTCTCAGCATGTTTTAAACTATTATTTGGCTCGATTAACTCTTCGTTTTTTCTTGTTCTTTCTACCACTGCTAAAACTGTTGCAATTTTAGAAATTATTCTTATAGATTTTCTAATTCTCACTTCATGATTATTGTCTTTATATTCTGGGTCTGATGATGCTAGTGCAGAGATGGATGTTCTTAGAATGTCCATTAACTCAGTATCTTTCGAAGACGATTTTATTATTGAAATTACACTTTCTGGAATATTTCTATTTTCTTTCATTTGTTTTTGAAATTCATCTAATTGTTTTGTTGTTGGTAATTCACCGTACAGTAAAAGATATGATGTTTCCTCAAAATTAGAATTGTCGGATAGATCTTTTATGTCGTATCCTCGATAACTTAGTATGCCTTTCTTTCCATCAATATAGCAAACTTTGCTTGACGTTGCCTTTACATCTTCTAATCCTTTGGAAGCCATTTATTCAATTTACCTCTTTCTTCTTTATATCTTTCAACATATTCTCTGTATTATTCTGCAAACTCATTCTATAAATCTTATTAATTGATATATTTAATTACCTTGTATAAATAATACAAAATGTGGGAAAACAGTTCACATTTATTGTTGATATTTCTCTATTGTTAGTTGGTTTAATCTTAACTTTATATGGGGCATTAATGGCAAGTTCTGGCTGGATATTTATTGCAGGCGGCATATTATTAATCTCAATTTCAATAATACGTTCAAAAGATCTTAGAAACTTTTCATCAATCGAAGGTTTGAGTGATATGAAACTTAAAGTTGATATTGATACAAATTCATGTATGGGTGCAGCTAGCTGTGTAACTCTTGCCCCTCAAGTCTTTAAGCTTGATGAATCTAGTTTAAAATCATCATTCATGTCTTCAGCACCACTTGTTATTCTTGATGAGAATGGTGCCACTAATCAAACTATTCTTGATGCGGCACAAACATGTCCTTATAAGGCCATTTTGTTGAAAGATGTAAATACTGATGAGCAGGTATTTCCATAAAATCTGACCAAAATAGAAGTTTTTATATTAATTCATATTCTAGATTAGTTAGTATGGCAACTTCAAAGTTTCTCCCTATTGGTTTACTTGTCGTTCTACTAGTTGGTGCAGTTATTGGTTTATTTGTAACTTGGAGTCCTCCTGAAGCTCCTGAAGATTTTACCCCTCCTCGTTGTGATTTTGCACCATGTTCTCCTGGTGCTCAGTCTAGCTCTCAACCTGATAGATCAGTTCAGTCTGATGAAACAGATGGAATGGGGGCTGTTGATTCTTCATCGGATGCTGAAGTAGAACTTGAAGCACCATCTGTTGATCTTCCTGCTGATGCTGAGGAACAACTAAGAGTTGCAATTGATGATTGGCTTCTTGCATTTGAGGCTCGTGATGCTGCACAATTGCAAGGATTTTATGTTAATGATCGAGACACATATGCTGAATGGCTTGGTCAAGCCGGTGCATTTCAGGGAAGCTACAAAGGTTATTCCAATATTAGATTGTTGTTGGCCACTGTTCTAGGTAGAACCGGTGACTTAGATATGGGTGCAACTAACGTAAATATTGAACTCTCTGGAAACCGAGGAATTGTAAATCTTGACATGTGGAATACTGGTAACGGAGATCTTATTGGAAATTTTAATATGAGTGTTCAAGCTCGAACTATATGGCAATATCAAGATGGTGGTTGGAAGATTGTTGATGATAGATGGAATTTCTTAATATTTGAAACCGAGGTAGTTGCAGAGGGAACAGTCTTTGCTCTTAAATGGAAACAAATTGGTGATTACACACTTTTAAACAAGGAAATTATAGAACTTCTTGAAGGGTTGAAACGCTAATGTCATCAATTTTTAATTCTCAAATTCCAACCGAAAGAGTCGCTAAGTGGTGTGTATATCTAGCTTTGATTAATACACTTTTGGCAGTGATGTATCTTGGAGTGTTACTTACACCTGAACCTGGTTTACATTCAGATATATTTTCAATTGCTTTTGCTGGCGCACAATTTCCAGGCACTTGGATGTTTATTGCATTTCTTATACATATTATGGTGGGCATTCTTGGTATGGTAGCCTGGGCCGCAGTTTATTATTTATCAACTGCTCTCTTTAAGAAAGAAAACACAAACAAACTATTATCATATGTCAGTGTTGGGGGAACATTTCTGGGAGTTCTAATATCAACTTGGATGTACTTTTTAGCAGGTTTCATTGGAGGCCGTGCTATGCTGCCTGCAGATTCATGTTTTGTATTAATTGACGGATGTCTTAATGCAGGAGTTGCTATTGTTAATGCTCTTATATCTTGGACAGTAATTCCTACAGGTGCAGGAATGGGTATTGCCGCTCTTGCAACAGTTGTTGGCCTACTCAATATTTTCTTAACTCTTAGGAAGTAAGACTCTATTTCCATAATTAAGGCGGAATTAAATACGATCATAAATTAGATCATAACGATTTTTAATGCTAGCAGAAAAAATAGAAACTGGAATTGTATCTAAATATTTTTTCTATTTAACTATAATAAACACAATCGCTGCAATAATAATCACACTCCCTATTCTAGTTCCTACATCTGGTCTACCTTTGATTGTAGGATTTTTCCCAGGTACGTGGCTACTTATTTCATATTTATCATTTCTAATTGTTGGAGTTGCAGGAATGGCATTATGGTGTTTTTTCTATTATATTCTAGGAAATAGCTTTAACAAACTACATACAAACAAAGTGTTTGCCATCTCTCAAATTGTTATAATCGAATTATCTGTATTTGGATATTCAATAACTATGGCTGCCGTTGGCTGGATGGGAGGACAGGCATTACGGCAAGGACTTTCTGTTGCCGCTGTTGGATATTTAATTGAACCATTAGTTCTTCCAACTGGAGTTTTCGTATCATTGGTGGTCATTGGACAACTTATTGGAATTGCAAATATACTTTTAACATTAAAAAAATGACTGAATCTCTAATTTTTGTTTGGCATTTTTTGTACTGGTAATTTTTCATGTGAATCATCTATTTCTAATATAATGTTGGCAGTTTTTAGTGCTTTTTCTATTATGCTGATCTTTAAATCAACGGGTTCTATTATTCCAATTTTCCACACATCTTTTATTTTTCTATCTTTGTGATTTATTCCGTAGGAATTTTTTCTACTTTTGTGAAATCTTCCTAATTTAGATATGTTTTCTATACTGTACATATCTGCATTCTTGAGTAATGTGTTTGGTATTGTCTCTAATGATTCTGCAAATGCTATATGCGCTAGCTGTTCTTTGGTTTTTATTTTCATAGCTTCTTGTTTTAAATATGTTGACATAGCAATCTCTGCAGCCCCACCTCCAGGTACAAAATTCGATTTTTTCTTATAGTTATCCATATAAACACACAAAGATCTCACACCATCTTCTATTTGATTCGCTCTTCGTTGTAGACTTGAAAAAATTGCTAAAGTGAAGATTGAATGATTTGTCTTACTGTCAATATGAATCCATGTTTTTCTTCCTATTTTTCTTTCAACAATTGTTTCGACCGTTCCTATTGTTGACTCATTTAATTCTTTTGTATTTAATACGAATGTCGCTCCAGTTAATTTTGTAATCTGATTCAATGTTTTCATTGGTATTCGTCTTATTGCGAAAATATTATTTCGCGCTAATATGCTCGAAACTGACGGATCTATTGTTTTATGTGTAAATAATACATTTATTCTATTTCGTTTAAGATCATCAATCATTGTTTTTAGATAATTCCCTTCAAATTTTTTGAATGAATTTGATTCAGTGGGTCTAGAAATTGATATTTCATAATCTAAATTAGATCTCTTTAGTATTGAAATGGATTCCACTATTCCAATTCTTGCATTTTTTATAGTCTTTGCCATATCATGTGTTAGCTTTTCCGAATCAAAAATTATACCTTTGATTTTTTTTATTTTGTTTGTTTTGTAATCTTCAGCAGATATTATGTTAATTTCCAATTCTCTATTTTTACCTTTTTTGTCATGAACTTCTATAATGTTATTCACAACTGTTTTTTCTAATTTAGAAAATTTTGTCGAGATGTTTGTTTCAAGAAAATATTGATCATATGGATGTTTTTCTGGATCAATTTTTTTTGAAATATTTTTTAATTTTTTTTCAATAATTACAAAAGCAGAATTGTAGTATTCAATTATTAAACTTGGATGAATTCCTGACTCCATCAAATTCTTTGCATTTTCTACTAATTTTGATGCAATTAATATTGCAGATGTAGTACCATCTCCATCATTTAGTCTGATTTTTTTTGCCAAATCTAAAAGTAGTTTTGAAACTGGATGTTTATAATCAAATTTCTCTAGAATTGTCTTTCCATCATCAATCAGAAAAAAATCTCCATGTTGATTATAGAAGAGTTTTTTCATTCCTAATGGCCCCAGTGACGTTGCTACTATTTCATGAATTTTTTCTGATGCTTTGATGTTATTTTCTTGAATTTTATTGAGTTTCATGAATATGTTTTTTTTCTTTTAGAATTTGAATTCTATATCTTGTTCGTCTAATGCTTTTCTTACAGCTTTTAGCGCTTCTCTTGGAGTCTCTTTTAGCGTGATTGCATTATTTAGATGAGTCATCAGAAGACCTTCTACTCTATCCCATGATGGAAATCCTGGCTTGACATTCAATTCTCCCTTCTTTAATATGTCTTCTACAGGTTTGAAATGTCTGATCGTTCCTTCATTCACTATACGCTTTACTTCTGGATTCTGGAACACTTCCATTCTAGTTGGTGTTCCTAATGCATTTGGATCCATTGCAACCAATGTCTGTGTCGCTGCCAGTGTTGCCCACTGGATGAATAACCAAGCTGCTCCGGGATTCCTAGAATATCTTGGAATTGCCAATCCTGCTCCTGAATAATGATGCGAACTTACTTCTTCTTTTGGATTTTTTGCAAAACCTATTTTTCTTATTACAACTGACTCTCCTGGTAAATCCATTGATGCAGCAAATTCTGTGAAATTAGTTGACATTACTGATCTATTCGTCGCTATAGATTCAGCTGCAGGACCCCATCCATAAATCTTTGAATTTGGTTCTGCATATTTACTTACTTCAACATATCTCTCTAACGATGCTATTGCTTTGTCACTATCTATATCTGAAGTTATTGTACCATCTTTTTCTATATTCCATAGTTTTCCTCCATATGAATACAAATAATTATGCCATTCTGCTACAATTGAATAGTATCTAGCTGCCATTAGTACAGTTCCAAATCTTCCTCTTTCTGGCTCATGGAAATGTTTCAAATCTTCTATATATTCATCCCATGTTCCTGCAAGGTCTCTTCCCTCACTATCAAATAGATCTTTTCTGTAAAACCTCATCATTATTGGTGTTTCTTGAGGAATTTGCATTGCAGCTCCTCCAAACGACACTTCCCATGGAGGATAAATTAAATCTGGAGGATATGTAGCAGAGAATGCCCATACAGGCGGTGCAAATCCTTCAGTTTTGAATTGTGGATAAGTTAATTCTGGATATTCACTCATTAATTCTTCAACAGGTATTACGTGTTGAGCAAATCTACCTATTTGTGATACATCTATATTTATTACATCATAAGTGGGCGATTGTGTAGATACTGCAAGTAAAGTTTTTGCCAAGTTTTGTTGGAATATATCAAACTCCATATTTACTTTCAAACCAGTTGTTGATTCAAAGTCTATTCTATTACTGAACAATGCTCTTGGTCCTACTTCTGCTTCTACTGCGACTCTGATATTTTTCCCTTCCATTTCTTCATACTTCGTTTCTAACCATTTTATGAATTCAAAATATTCATCTGGTATGTAATTCTGAGGATTTTTTGGTGTTGCAATTATTGTTTTTTGATTACTATTTATACCTGGTTGTGATGTTTGGGTTTGACCATTTTGAGTTAATAGATAACCTCCACCTAATGTTACTGCTGCTGCACCAGCGCCCAAAGCCCCTATGAATTTTCTTCTAGAGATTTTGTTCAATGTTCTATGTTATTGATGTGAATATATTAACCCATCTTATTTCCCCAAATTTAATATACCAAACAATGTAAGGCATATCTATATGGTTCAGGTTTTTGTAGATGGCATTACTAAAAAATATGGCAATGTAGCTGCTGTCGATGATGTAGATTTTGTTGTTGACGACACTAGTTTTGTAACATTACTTGGTCCAAGTGGTTGTGGGAAAACTACTGTTTTGCGTAGTATTGTGGGAGTAGAAACTCCTGACGAAGGAATAATTCGTGTTGGCAATAAAACAGTTTTTTCTTCACGAGATAAGATTATGATTCCTCCTGAAAACAGAAACATGGGAATGGTCTATCAATCATATGCTTTATGGCCTCATCTTTCAGTATTTGATAATGTTGCATATGCTTTACAAATTAGAAAATTCTCTAAAGATGAAATACATGAAAAAGTTATGAGTGCTTTGAAACTTGTTCGTTTGGGCGATCTACCTGATAGACTAATTCCAAATCTAAGTGGAGGTCAACAACAACGAGTTGCACTTGCACGTGCATTAGTGTATGATCCTTCTGTTCTTCTATTGGATGAACCATTGAGCAATTTAGATGCATTGTTACGAGATGACATGCGTTCGGAATTGAAAGATCTACAACGAAAAATAAAACTAACAACAATATATGTCACTCATGATCGTACAGAGGCTTTGTCTTTAAGTGATAAAATAATTTTGATGAATGAAGGGAAAATCGAATCCATTGGTTCCCCTATGGAATTACTCGAACGTCCTCCAAATTCTTTTTCAGGTAAATTCTTAGCTGGCATGTCACCTTTGGATGCAACAATTTTGTCTAAGGATGACGGTGTTGTCACTGTAGATATTTCAGGTGGAACACTAACTTGCAAGTCAGATATTGACTCCAAAAAAGGTGATAAGATAAAACTTTTGATTATGAGCTCCCATGTTATTACACATAATTCTTCTAGATCTGGTTCAAACATTTTCAAATGCAAAGTTATCAATGTTACTAATGCGGGTTCTTTTATTGAATACAAACTTGATCTCAATGAAAACATAATTAAATTAACTCGAGATTCTTTAGATGAATTTCCTCTTTCCAAAGGAGATGTAGTATATTTAGAAATACCTTCGCACGCATGTCGATTAGTGAAAGATTAGCTGTTAGTTTTATTCTAAATACTTTTTTATTATTCTCTTGAAAGTTATATTAATTTATGTCACAAACACCAGATTCTACGCCAAAATGGCTTCAAGAATTAGAAAGAGATGCGAAAGCTGATGGAAAATTAATCATATATGCTTCATTAAGAGGCGTATTACAGAATTCCGTGAAGGCTTTTCGTAAGAAATATGAACATCTAAATTTACACGTTGAATATATTTCATCACATCCAGTTCCGATTGAAAGAAGAATTGAAAGAGAAGCAGTATTATTCAAAGATCTTCCAAGTGATGGAGATAACAGGCATATTGAACCAGGGACTGCAGATGTAGTAATGATGCCACAATTCATGTTAATACAAATGACAAACAAAAAATTACTCAGATCATGCATTCCAGAAATAAAGAAAACACATCTTAAATTATGGCCTGATGTAATCAAAAATGAAGATGCAACTTGGGCAGCCATGGCAGTAGAGCCAACGGGTGTTGTTTACAATGATGCATTGTTCAAAAATTTGTACGGAAGTTTAGATTACTTACCAACAACCTTTGAGGAATATATTGATCCAAAATGGGGCGAAAATGATGGAAAAGTTGGAATAGCAGGACAGAAGATTCAATCAAGTCATGCCATTCAATCACTTGTAAG
>JAYZAG010000067.1:0-2433 GCA_036422215.1 Thermoproteota archaeon | reverse complement strand
CATCCTGCTATTGTTACTACTCCATCGTATCTATGTGCATGAACCATCAATTCTATGGAATCTGCTATTACTTCTCTGCTAACTAGTGACGCACGCATACCCTCATGTCCCATTGCTATACCGTCGCTTACTGACACTGAAATAAATTCTCTTGGTGTTCCTCCTGCACGCGATACTCCTTCTGATGCTTTATGTGCTAATCGGTCTAAATGTATATTACAAGGGGTTGCTTCATTCCATGTACTTGCTACCCCTACTAATGGTTTCCCAAGATCCGTATCATCTAGTCCCATAGCTTTCATCATTGCTCTTGCAGGTGCTCTTTCTGCACCTTCTGTTACTTCATGACTTTTGATTTTTAATTTATTCGTCATTCATGATATTGTAGTTTCTCTTATATTTTGACTTTACTAATAAGCCTAAATATTACATTATGGAAGATTACATGTAATAATGAGAAAGAAAATATCTAATCAATATACTAGAGAAATTGAGGTCAAAGGCCATCTTATTGATTCTATGATTCTGACAAAAATTTTTGATCGAGTTATGGATCTGAAAGGTGATTTTGAAGTTAAAGAATTTGTTATTGGATCTGGAAAAAAAGATTATAGCTATGCAAAACTCCTAATTGCTGGAAAAAATAAATTACATTTAGAAAGTATACTTCAAGAAATTTATAGGGCCGGTGCTGTAGCTGTTGAATTACAAAATGTCGATTATATTAAAGCAAAAAAAGATTCTGTTCTCCCTGATAATTTCTATTCTACTACTAATAATCCCACATTTGTTTATTTAGATAATAAATGGATTAAGGTAAAGAATCAAATGATGGATAAAGCTATAGTATTGGATATTAAGAAAAAAACGGCCATTTGTACTATGTTACGTGATATTCATAAAGGTGATTTCATTGTTGTAGGTGAAGAAGGAATCAAAATTATTCCTCCTGAGAGGCCTAGAGAAGGACTTGACGCATTTCAATTCATGAGTAGTCATACTTCTACTGAAAAACCAATTCAATCTCTTTCATTAAAAATTGCAAAAGATCTTATTTCTATTCGGAATAATCGTGGTAAAATAGTTGTTGTTGGAGGTCCTGCTATCGTACATACTGGTGCCGTTGGCCCACTTTCTGAATTAATTAATTTGGGGTTTGTTCAAGGATTATTGGCTGGTAATGCCTTATTGATTCATGATGTTGAACATTCATTACTTCATACATCCCTTGGCATAGATATTAAAAAAGGTCTTTCTACTACTATGGGGCATAGAAATCACATCATTGCCGTTAATGAATTATTTAAAGCTGGTTCGGTGAAAAAGATTGTTACTTCTGGAAAACTAAAATCGGGAATTTTTTATGAATGTGTAAAAAATAATATTCCTTTTGTTTTAGCTGGTTCTATCCGTGATGATGGTCCTGCTCCAGGTGTTATTACTGATGTAGTAGAAGCACAAAAGAAATATCAGGCACTTCTTACAAATGCAGATCTTGTTATAATGCTTTCTACTATGTTACATTCTATAGCAGTTGGAAATATGCTTCCCTCTACTGTTAAAGTCGTTGCTATAGATATTAATCCTTCATCTGTTACTAAATTATTAGATCGTGGAACTGGACAAGCCGTTGGTGTTGTTTCTGACGTAGGGTCTTTTCTTCCAATTCTGTTACGAGATATAAAAAAATTATCTAAACACAAATAGGTTATAATGAAATTTTTATATGACTGCTAACAATCCTTATTCTTGGCCAATAATTGCCTTGTCACTTGCAGTTGCAAATATGACATTTGGTTTTGGAATATTTTTTCCCTATCTCCCATTGTTTGCTGAATCACTTGGCGCAAGTTTAGGATTACAAATCGGATTATTGACAACCGGTTTTATGATAACAAGAACAATTACTTCCTTAGGATTAGGATCTATTTCTGATCGTATTGGCAGAAAACATTCTATAGTTTATGGTTTATTTATTTATGGAGTAATTACTATTTTATTTTATTTTTCACAGGATTGGAAACATGTTTTAATATTGCGTACATTTCAAGGTATTACTGCAGGGTTAATATGGCCATCTGCAAGAGCTTTTATTTATGATTTAGTGGAGACTGGTGCAAGAGGCCGGGCAGTTTCTGTATTGAATGTATCTGCAGGAATAGGTATGGCGATTGGTCCTATATTTGGAGCATTTTTACTCACATATTTTCAATCTAATTATTCTCTTTCTGCTGTTGATAGCTTTAGGATTCCGTTTATATTTGCAGGGTCTTTTGGTATTTTGTCATCAATTTTTGCTTTTGCTACTCTGCCTTCATCTAAATTCTCCCAACAAAGAACTCATCTTTTTAAAATTCTTGACGATATTGATGCTAAATACATTTATACATTTTACAGTTCGCTTCTGATGAATTTTTCTCATGGATTTGCTTT
>JAYZAG010000066.1:0-3768 GCA_036422215.1 Thermoproteota archaeon | reverse complement strand
ATCATCTGTCATATCAATAAAAAATATTCATTATAACTTACTTAAGTGTTGAGAAATATTTTTTAATAACGAAATTGCATTTTTAAAATTTTTTATAGTTGAATAAAAGAATTAACATATAATCATGAAAATCGCTCCATCCATGTTGGCGTCAAAGCCAGAAAATTATGTTCAAGATGCACAAATTTTAGAAAAAGCAAATGTTGAATGGTTTCATATTGATATGCTTGATGGCACATTCACTAATACGCATGCTTTTCCAGTAGAAGACCTCGAAATCATAAACAATGCTACTGATTCTCCAATGGATATTCATTTGATGACTAATCATCCAATTGAATCATTATCTTCATATATTGAAGCAGGTGGGGATATGCTTACTGCTCATGTTGAAGCAGTAAATCCAAGAAAATATATTGACGCAGTGAAAAAATATGATAAAATGGTGGGCCTTGCTGTTAATCCTGACACTCCTTTATCTTCTATAGTTGATTATATTGGAGAATTAGATCGAATATTAATCATGACTGTTGTCCCTGGCAAAACAGGTCAATCTTTCATCGAAGCTCCTCTCTCAAAAGTTAGGGAAGCTCGTCAACTTATTGACAAACATAATTATGATGTAGAGTTATGTGTTGATGGAGGAATTAACGAAAAAACTGCGCCACTAGCAATTGAAGCAGGTGTTGATGTTGTAGTATCTGGAGCAGGAATTCTCTATAAAGATGATATGATTAAAGCAGTTGAAGATTTACGAGCTCTTGCATCTAAGTAATTTACTTTAATAATTCTAAACTCTTTTTTACGACATTTTCAATCGTAAAACCAAATTTATTCATTACATCTTTTCCAGGAGCTGATGTCCCAAAAGTTGTCATTCCAATTTTTTCTCCATCTAAACCAACATACTTTTCCCAACCAAAAGTACTTGCAGCTTCAACTGAAATTCTTTTTTTAACTGAACTTGGTAATACTTGTTCTTTATAATCATCTGATTGTTTCTCAAATAATTCCCAACTAGGCATGCTAACTACTCTCACATTTACACCTTTATTCTTTAATTCTTTTTGCGCTTCTACTGCTAAATGTAATTCAGAACCTGTTGCGATTATTATTAATTCAGGCGAACCTTCTGAATCGATTAATGTATATCCACCTTTTTGTAAGTTTTCTGGTGAAGCAATTACATCTTTACTAGATTCTCCGTATAAAACAGGTAGTGCTTGTCTTGTTAATACCAATGCAGTTGGACCACTAGTTATTTGTAAAGCCGTTTTCCAGGCAACTACTGTTTCGTTAGCATCACCAGGTCTTATTACAGTAAGATTTGGCACCGCACGAAGATTGGATACTTGTTCAATTGGTTGATGTGTAGGACCGTCTTCACCTACTCCTATACTATCATGCGTATAGACAAAAATAACACGTAATCCCATTAACGATGCTAGTCTAACTGATCCTCTCATATAGTCTGAAAAAATCAAGAACGTACTTCCAAATGGAATTACTCCTCCATATGCAGCCATTCCATGAACCATTGCACCCATTGCATGTTCTCTTATACCAAAGTGAATGTTTCGTCCATGTGGTAAATCCGGTAACGAATCTACTGAATTCTTAATTCTCACATTTGTAGAATCCATTAAATCTGCAGATCCACCAATTATAGCAGGAATATTCTCAGCTAATGCATTTAATGTCTTTCCAGATGCTTGTCTTGTAGCAAGAGATTCGTCTTCTTTGAATACTGGCATATTATTGTCCCAATTATCTGGAAGATTTCCATTTATTACGTTCTCAAATTCTTTTGCTAGTTCTTTATTTGCATTTTTATAAGAATCATAAATCTTGTTCCAATTACTTTCATAATCATTTCCGTTTGTTACAACTTTCTGAAATTCTTTTTTTACTTCATCAGGTATGAAAAATGTTGGTTCAAGTGGCCATCCTAAATTCTCTTTCGTAAGCTTTGTTTCTTCTGCTCCTAATGGAGCTCCATGTGCAGCTTCACTATCTTGTTTATTTGGACTTCCAAAACCAATATGTGTTCTAGCAATAATTAGTGAAGGTTTTTCATCCTGTCCTTGACTATTCTTTATTGCTTCACTAAAACTTGATAAATTATTTCCTTCAACATTCTGGACAAACCATCCATGTGCTTCAAACCTCTTTTTTATATCTTCATTTGTAGTTAATGCTGTATTTCCATCGATGCTGATACGATTGTCTAAATAAATATAGATTAAATTATTAAATTTTTGATGACCTGCAACTGCAGCTGCCTCTGAAGATATACCTTCCATTAAATCTCCATCACTACAAAATGCGTAAATCTTATGATCAATTATTTTATGTTCATCTGTATTGTATCTGTTAGATAAATATCTCTGTGCAAATGCCATTCCTACACCTGCACTAAAACCTTGTCCTAATGGCCCTGTAGTCGTTTCAACTCCTGGTGTTTCTCCGAATTCAGGATGTCCTGGAGCTTTACTTCCAAGTTTTCTGAAATTCTTAATGTCATCTAAAGCTAAATCATATCCTGAAAGATGCAATAATGCATATAATATCATTGAACCATGCCCTGAAGATAAAATAAACCGATCCCGATTAACCCATTTTGGGTTACTAGGATTGTGTTTTAATATTTGTGTAAATAATTTGTATCCCATTGCCGCTGCTTCCATTGGCTGTCCTGGATGACCTGAATTTGCTGCTTCAACTGCATCAACGGACAAAAATCTAATAGTGTTAATACATAATTCTTCTATTTTTTTATCTGTCATTCTTGTTACCTTTTCCTATATTCTATTGAAATTAGGCCATATATAAATCGAAAAGAAAGATTTTATTATGGGAAAAAATTCTATAATATTGATAATAAATGAAATTTTTCTTAGATACCGCAAATGTTGAGCAAATCAAAGAAGCAAAAGATATGGGAATGTTGGACGGAGTTACAACAAATCCTACTCTTGTTGCAAAAGAAAGTAAAGACACCCATGAATTATATTCAGAAATCGTAGAAATCTGTAACGGTAAACCTGTTAGTTTAGAAACTACAACAAATGATACCGAAAAGATTGTCAAAGAAGGTCAAGAATTAGTTGATACCTATGGCAAAAACAGTAGTAAGATTTACGTTAAAGTTGCAAATACCAAAGCAGGATTAAAAGCAGTACGACAATTATTTGATTCTGGTATTGATTGTAACGTCACTCTTACTTTCTCTGCAGCTCAATACCTATTGGCTGCAAAAGCAGGAGCAAGAGTTGTTAGTCCATTTATCGGAAGACTAGATGATATTGGTCTTGACGGTAATCTCCATCTTATAGAAGAAATCGAAGCAATTCGAAATAATTATAAAGATAACCAAGAACATTTCCCTAATCAAGCAGAAACATTAGTTTCTAGTATAAGACATCCTGTTCATGTGGTACAAGCAGCCACAATGGGAGCTCCTTTGGCCACTATGCCATTCAAAGTATTAGATATGTTATTCAAACACCCATTGACCAAGATTGGATTCGATCAATTCATGTCTGACTTGGGTTCTGACGAAACATTAAAGTATTAGAAACAAGAGGAGGAATTTGAAAAATGAAAGTTCTTATAACTGGTACTGGCGGAATGGGTGCACATATTTCAAAAGTTTTAGTTGATAATAATGTTGATACTTCATTATACGGAACCTGCCGTCAAACCGAAGCTATCTCTAAAATTGTCGATATTGATAAAATCGAAATGCACAAGGGAGATATTTTAGAT
>JAYZAG010000065.1:0-4909 GCA_036422215.1 Thermoproteota archaeon | reverse complement strand
CCAATTGCAATTAATAATGCTTCTACAATACTGACTTGAATTAATGAAAATCCTGCAAATTCAAAGAAAATTCCAGCACTTAAAGATCCAATAGTAATTAGTCCAAAACCTAAGGCCATTAACATCATCAATCTTTCTCTTCTTTTTCTATATCCAATTGCACTGTAGTAAACTAGAATTCCTCCCAGTAAAGCCACTATTATTTTTAATATTCTTAAAACTAGAAGTTCTTGATCCATTATTGTTCCCTACCTTTCATTGTTGTAAACGTTTTTAATAATCTATCTTCAGGCTGATCTTTTTGTGTATTTGGCTCTATATTTATCTCTATATCTCCGTTTTTATAAATAAACTTTGCTTCATTTATATTGCTTCTATATAGATAAAACCGTTTCCCGTCTTCTGTTATTTCTGATCCTTCTGTTCTCAATAAATTAACTTTAAGTAAATCTTTTACTTTTCTATAGGCTGATGTCATAGGTATGTTAGTTTCTTTCATTATATCGACTACAGGTTTAGCTGTGTCTGTAGTTGAATATAGTATTGTTCTAGACTGATCGTCAAACAATGCTTCTACTATTGCTTTCTTTTTACCCTCATCAATTATTTTCATATTAATTCACTCATATTACCAGCAGTGGAAATCACTACTGGAAGTTGTATATTCTGTTTATATATTCAGAAAATAAAAATCTTACTATATGAAAATAAATAAAAACCAATTTCCAAGTTTGGGAATAATATTTATCGCTCTTGTTGCAATTTCAATGGTGTTTTCATCTGTTAATCTAGTTGTTGCAGATGTTAATGCAGTATCAAATTCTCAAGATTTTGACGGACAACTGATGTATTCTGAAGGATTTTTCTCTAAATTCAATGAGAATATCCATAGTTATGGAAATCTTTACTCTCTTTCGTCTTTTGACAGATATGTAATTAATTCTCTCGAACTTGACGAATCTATTATGTTCATCAGTGGATTACCTTAATCCGATTGATGGAGTGTTGCGTTATCAGAACTAAAGGATTGGAATTTCCCCCTCAACCCGATTCTTTGTTCTGATAATTTTTTTTTGCATTTCACTCACAAATTTGTAACGCTAGGACTAAAGGATTGGAATATCGGAATGGAAGATAATATTCAGATCCTTTGTTCGTGTGTTATTAAATGAGTTTTTTTGCCATATATGGCCCTTCTAATGAATAACCAAGTTTTTTGTAGTAATTCCTTGTCCCTATTGCGCTTATGACAAGTATTTTCTTCATTGAGAAGTCTTCTCTACTAATTTTTTCTGCTTCTTTCATCAATAATTTTCCAAAGCCTTTATGTTGCCATTCATCATTTCGCATTTTTCCTACTGGAACCATGTTTCCGTATACGTGAAGTTCTCTCACTATTGATGTATTTTGATCTATTTCTTTTCTAAATGCATCTTTCGATGGAACTCTCAATCTTAAAAATCCAATTAATGAATCTGTTTTATTATCTTCATACGATAGGAAGATTTCTTTACCTCCTGAAGAATCATATGTTGTTTTTTCCATTTTTATGTTATTGTTAATGTCAAGCCCCTTTTCTTTAAAATTTCTTATTCCTATTTCTCTGCATCTTATGCATCTGCATTTGTATCCTCTTTTTTCACATTCTGAATTAATTAATTCTCTTATGTTTCCTCGTGTCACTCCTGCTGCTATATCTGATTTTGCAATCTCTCTTTGTATTCGCATTATTCTCATCCAAGTTGGAACCATTTTTTTCACATCTGCCAGGAGATTTACTACTGTTTCTGTATTATATGGCTCATAGAGTCCTTTTTTGAATAATTTATATAATCCTGTATTCGGAACAACTAATGTTGGATATATTTTAAGCATATCTGGCTTCAATAGACTATTGGAAAATAAATCCTTGAAATCATTAAAGTCTTTTTCAGGATTTGAGCCTGGTAATCCTGGCATCATATGTGCTACTATTTTGTATCCTGAATCCTTTGCAATTTGAAATGACTCATAGACATCATTTAATGTGTGGCCTCTGTTGGTTAGTTTATATATTTCGTCTGATAATGTTTCCACTCCTATTTCTAACCTTGTTGCTCCAAGATCTAAAGCCAAGTTTACATGGTCTTTTTTGCACCAATCTGGTTTAGTTTCTATGCTGAGACCTACATTTCTAATTTTTGCATTTTCTGCTTTTTTTATTGCATCTGGCAAACTTGTTGACTCTGTAGAATTTAAAGCGTCGAAACACTCTTTTACGAAATTAATTTGATATTCTTTTGGTAAGTTCATAAATGTCCCACCAATGATTATCATTTCTGCTTTGTTCACTTCATGCCCTATTTCACGAAGCTGTTTAATCCGTGAATTTATTTGTCGTTTTGGATCATATTCGTTTTCTATTGCTCTCATTGTTGCTGGTTCTGTTTTCATGTAGCTTTGTGGGGTTCCCTCTTTTTCTCCTCCTGGACAAAATATACACACTCCATGTGGACAAGAATAAGGTTTTGTCATTACTGAAATTATGCTTATTCCTGAAGCAGTTCTTATAGGTTTGATTTTTAATAATTTTGTATATGTTCCTTGTTTTTCTTTTGGTAATAGTTGGACTATTTCCTTGTTACTTGGAAAATGATCAAAATTATATTTAGTTATTATTGATTTTCTTATTCCTGATAGAGACTCTATTTTTTTATCTATTCCTAGATCTTCTGCTAATTCTTCTAATATTTGCTCTTTGTTTTTTTCTTTCAATATGTTGTTTTAAATATGCTCTTTATATAATTAAGAGATGCTATATGTTTAAGAACCTTTTATAATCAATACTTATTAAATGGATTACGAAAAAATTCATAAACTTGTAATTGAGAAAGGATTCTTTTCTCCCAGCTGTGAAATCTATTCTGATGCTCCTGCTGGATTTTGGGAATACGGTCCTTTGGGACTCCAATTACGGAATAATTACATTGAATTATGGCGAAAATTTCTTGTTCGTAGAGATAATATGCTTGAAATTGATGGTACCCAAATAATGTCTGAAAGTGTTTTCAAAGCATCTGGACATCTTGATAATTTTACGGATCCAATTGTTAATTGTTCAAAATGTGGATCAGTATATCGCGCCGATAAACTAATTTCTGATGTCATTAAGAAAGAATTACCTGAAAGACTAGAAGATTCTGAATATTTTGATCTTATAAAAAAACATTCAATTAAATGTATTAAATGTAAATCCGATTTTGAAAATGTTTCTAGATTCAATATGATGTTCAAAGTAGGAATTGGACCTAAAGGTGACAATGCATTTTTGCGCCCTGAAACTTGTCAAAGTATATTCGTAGATTACCAAAGATTGTCTAAAACAATGCGAATTAAACTTCCTGTTGGATTTGCTCAGTTTGGTAAAAGTTTTCGTAATGAAATTTCTCCTAGACAGAGCCTTATTAGATTAAGAGAATTCTATCAAGCAGAAATTGAAGTATTATTTAATCCTTCCAATGTTTCTGACTTTCAAAAATTTGACAAAGTGTCCGATATAGTATTAACACTTCAGATTGATGAAAAATCTAGAGTAACCAAGACGGTTAAAGAATTTGTTGATGATGGACTCATTCCGAATAGATTCATTGGATATTATTTGGCACTTGTTAAAGATTTTTATGATCAGACTGGAATTCCAGAAGATTGTATGAGATTTCGAAAGTTATCTGATCAAGAAAAAGCATTTTATTCTGAAACTGCATTTGATTTTGAAATTAAAACATCTATTGGATGGATAGAATTAGTTGCATGTAATTATAGATCTGATTATGACCTTAAACGTCATTCTGAGATAAGTGGCTCTGATCTTTCTTTCTTCGACGATTCAAACAAATTCATACCTCATGTATTCGAAATTTCTATGGGAGTTGATCGTAGTATTTATTGTATTCTTGAGAATTGTTTTAAAACTGAATCCGAGCGTAATTTATTGAAAATTCCATTTCATTTATCCTCAATAAAAGTTGCTGTATTTCCGCTTGTAAATAAGGATGGAATTCCTCAAATAGCATCTGATTTGCATGATCAATTAAAGATGCATTTTTCTTCTATTTATGATGCATCTGGTTCTATTGGAAGAAGATATAGAAGGCAAGATGAGATTGGAACAGCATTTTGTGTAACTGTTGATTATGATACATTGAATGATAATACTGTAACTATTAGAAATCGAGATTCAATGGATCAAGTTAGAATAAAAACTTCTGAGATATTTGATTATGTTTCTAAGGAAATTACTAAATAATTATTAAATAAAATACTGTTGCGATCATAGCACCAAAAATTGTTGCAATGAAATTTACTACGTCAGTGTTTATATTTTTGTTTCCTCTCACACTTGTCACCTTTTTGTTATGATGTGTTGAATTCTCTGTTATATCTCCACATTCTGTGCATTTTCCAATTCTTTGAATAGTGCCTCCCATGATACTATCTATCAAATTTCCACTATATCCTCCTACTATTATTGCTATTATTTGATATTGGGTATTTATTACTCCTAAAACCATTGAAATTATTCCTATTATTAATATTGATATAAATGATGATGTTAATCCTAAAATTGTAACACCTCCTGATTCTCCTTTCATGCATTTCTTTGATGGCTTTAACAAGAAGAAAGGAGTTGATTTGCTCAGTAATCCAATTTCCGTTGCTATTGTATCTGCAGTTGCAGTTAAAATTGCTCCTGTGAATGCTATTGCAAGTAATTCTGATTCTACCATTATGCTAGCGAAAGCTAATATTGAAGCTATTCCTCCATTTGCAATAACATTTGTATATGTTCTTGTTGTCGATTTTTCTTTTGTTATACTGTTAATTCTTTTCTTACTTTTTCTAAAATTTGTTGTGGCTATTCCTAGAATAT
>JAYZAG010000064.1:0-18541 GCA_036422215.1 Thermoproteota archaeon | reverse complement strand
GTATTTCTAATCTTTTTTATTGTGTCTTCATCTCCATTTCATATTGTTTTTGTTTTATTTCGTTGAAATCTTTGAATTATAAACAACATACCACTTCCTATTATTATTCCTGCAATAAATGTTTGTGTACTATTGTTTCCTTCTGTCGTATCACTATCATATTCTTCGCGTTCGGGATACGTTTCTTGCTCATTAATGATTTCTACTTCTTTTACAACTTCTTTTATTATAACTTCTTGTTCGACTTTCTTTTCTGATAATCCATAAGCAATTAATGCACCCGGCACAGGCGCTTCTCTCCCTATTACTCCTCCTGCTCCAATTATTGTGAATACTAATATGTTTCCTTCACTATCTGCTCCAAATGCGGGTGGTATTGGAGATGGTGATGAATGATATCTTTCCCATATTAACTCTCCACTTTCTGCATCTAATGCTCTTAATGTTCCATCTGTTGTGGAAAACCAAATCATTCCTCCTGAGACCGTAACTCCGCCTCTAATTCCAACATCATCTATATCATATTTCCACATAACTTTCCCAGTTTCCAAATTATGTGCCCAAACAGTTGCATTTGATGGAAGAATTACTTCTGACATCATTGTTATTCTACCATATGATTCTTTCATTATTGGTTCTACTGCTGTGATTTTTTGCATAAACCACCAATGAAATGTTGTTGAATATATTTTTCCATAAGCAATTGCCACATCTGATTCCGATCCTCCTCCTTGTTTTCTCCAATTTGGTTTGTTTGTGGGATATGAAACCCATGGCTTCTTCATATCTGACATGTTTGTTGGATCCAACAATTCTTCATAGTTTCTATGTGGTCCTATCATTCCTCTTTTAACATGAGGTGAATAATCAGTCGACCATATTGCTTCGCCATCAGCCGCATCGAACACATATAATTGTGCTCCCTTACATTCTTTTACTATGACTTTTCTATCGTTTATTTTTGTTAATGCGGTATTCCATGAACAATCGAGATCTCCTAGATCGTTTGCAATTACTTGATGCCACCAGACAAGTTCTCCTGTCTGTGTTTGTAATGCTATTACTGAACTACCAAATATGTTAGGACCTGGTCTATAAGTTGCATTCCAACTAGGTGATGGATTTCCAGTTCCTAAATATGCTATTCCTGTTTCTTCATCAACTGCCCATTGTCCCCAACCTATTCCTATATCTCCTTTTCCAAATCCACATTCTTCTGGACATTCACCCCAGTCATTCAAGAGAATTTCCTGATCTATTGCACTAGCTTTAATTCCTTGAATCCACCCCTTGTCTGCAACTCTTGTTGACCATTCTGGATCTCCCGTGTCTTGCGGTGGCATTAAATAAAATGTCCATAGAAGATTTCCTGTATCTAAATCATATCCTCTGAACGATCCTCTTCCTCCTTCTACTGCCTCTCTTCCTCCTGTTCCATATATTAAAACTCGATTTTTTCCATCAAATACTGGACCTACTGACTGCAATCCTTTTAGATAACCTACATTCCCTTCTAGATTTTCACATGTTGTAGTTCTTAATCTAAATTCTAACTTTCCTGTCTCTGCATTTAATCCATATACTTGGCAATTTGGCCACGGTGCATATATTTTCCCTTCAAAATATGAAAATGAGTGCGCATGGCTTGATAATGACGGTTCCCAGTTTATACTAATTGGTAATTCTTCTTGTGCTTTTGCTAAATCTAATATTCTTGATGGCGGTTGGTATTCCCACAATAATTCTCCATTGTTTGCATCTATTGCATAGATTGTTAGATCTTCAGTTCTTCCATAAACAATTCCATTTACAACAATTACTTGTGATATTGATCCAATTCTTGGTTTTAATCCCTCTACACCTTCACTTTCAGGCCAAGGAAAAATCCATTTTACTTCTAATTGATCTATATTTTCTTTAGTTATTTGTTCTTGAGGATTAAATCCTGTCGCATGATAATCATAATTCGATGTAACTGAATCTTTTCCGATTATTACATCTGCATTTTCATTTTGTGAATGTGATTCAATTATGAAAATTGGACTTAATAGTAAAATTAAAAGGCAAATTCCAATTATTTTCATTTTTTTACCGTTATTCTATTAATCTCTTTCTCTTTTAATGTGTTGATTATTCATAAAAATAATCCTTTTTGATATTTTCTAAGGAAAGGTTATTAGGAGGAATCACAGTTCTTAATTTAATTTAAGGTAAGGGGAATAATTTGTCATCAGCTCAAACAATTTCAGTCGAAAATGTAACTAAAACTTATGGTAATTTTAAAGCTGTTGATGGAATGAATGCCTCAGTTGAACGAGGTGGTGTTTGGGCCCTACTTGGACCAAATGGTTGTGGTAAAACTACATTATTGAAATGTATGACCGGTTTAATTCATTATGAAGGAGATATTTTCATACATGGTCATGATATTAGAGAAGAAGGAGTTGCAGCACGTAAAAAAATAGGATATGTTCCTCAGAGACCAACTGTTTATGATAATCTTACTGTAATTGAAACTATGAAGTTCTATGCTTCTATTAGAAATGTAAAATTTTCTAGAATTACAGAACTTTTAGAATTTGTTGGTTTAGAATTGTGGGGACGATCTCCTGTTGGCGCACTATCAATGGGAATGAAACAAAGACTTATGTTAGCAGTTTCATTACTTTCTGATCCTTCCACATTATTACTTGATGAGCCCACTGCTAGTCTAGATGTTCGCAGACAATTGGAATTTAGAAGTTTACTTAATATATTGATTGAAGAAGGCAAGACCATTCTAATTACAACTCACCTTCTTGGCGATGTTGATCAGATTGCACGAAACATCATTGTCATGAATAAAGGAAAACTTGTTACAACTGGAAGTGTTAAAGATCTTATGGCAGATCTTAATTTAACTGCACATATGTATATTGAACTACAAGATCCAACTCAGATTGATTCTGCAATGTCTGTTCTTGAAAAAACTGGCGCACGAGATGTATCAGTTAAAGAAGTTGGTGCAAAACCAGTTATGATTATGGGTGTAGAACCAAGTAACAAACTATCAATTTTACAATCTCTCGATAGTGCTGGACATAAAATAAAAGATTTCACTCTTGAAGAACCAAATCTAGAAGATGCATTTATGAAATTAACTGGCGAGGATGAAAAGTAAAATGGCAAATCTTAGAGCATTTAACACAATAGCTAAAAAAGAATTCAAAGAATCAGTCAAAAGTAAATGGCTAGTTACGTTTGCAATAACGTTTTTCTTTCTAGCTCTTGGTGTTCCATATATAATACTTGGTGCAGGTGGATTTCTTCCTGACGATTATCCAGGTATGATTGTAGGAACATTAGTTATTGTGGCTTTACCATTGATACCTTTGGTTTCTTTGGCCATGTCATCAACATCCATTGCTGGTGAACGTGAAACTGGTACTATTGAATATTTACTTGCTCAGCCTGCTACAAGAACGGAAATTTATCTTGGTAAATATGTAGGACTTCTTGCAGCAGTTGTCGGTGCTATGACTATTGGTTATGGAACTGCTGAATTACTTGTATTTTCAACTAATCCTGTGTTTATTGTTCAATTCGCTTATGGTTTAATGTATTCTGCTTTGCTAGCCGCATCTGCGTTGGCACTTGGTTTTGTAGTATCTGTAGTTTCTAAAACTAGGGCTGGTGCTATCGGTACTGGTTTATTTGTTTGGTTTCTAATCGTTGTTATCTATGACGTTGGTTTCTTAGGCACTCTTACTATACTACTTGATCTTGAACCATATATTCTATATCTTGTTATTGCAAATCCTGTTGAGACAACACGAATATTAGCGGTTATGCATATGGCTGAAAGTCCACTCCGAGGAGAATTGGGTGGTCAATTGGGTTACTTTATTAGAGAATATGGTATCAGTGCAGCAAGCAATATGTTGACTCTAATTGCTATTGTATGGGTTATTGTACCTCTAATGGTTGGATTATTATTATTCCGCTCACGAGACTAGTTTTTTATAAATTAATCTGTTCTACTGTTCCATCATTTTTTGCTTTCAAAAAGTGATGAATTTTCATTGAAAATATTCCATTAGCTATTATTCCAGGTACTCTGTATAATTCATTTTCCAAATTAATTGGATCATCTATTGTTCCAAATTCTGTATCTAGTACTAAATTACCATTTTGTGTAAAGAATGGATATCCTTTATTCAATGTTCTTACTTCGGGATTTCCGTTCATTTTCTTCAAACTTTTTTCCACCGAGTTCTTCGAAAATAATGTTACTTCTATAGGAACTGATCGGGTAATTTTATTTACATATTTTGATTCATCAGCTACAATTATTCTCTTTTTTGACGACTCGATCATAATTTTTTCTCTAAAATGAGCTCCACCGCCTCCTTTTATCATACAATAATTCTGATCTATTTGATCTGCTCCATCTACTACTATGTCAATTTCAGTAATTTTTGATGGAGATTCTAAAATAATTTCATTTTTTTCTGCAATTAATTCGATTTGCATTGACGTTGGTATTCCAGTGACTGTCAAATCTTCATTTTTTATTCTGTTTCCTAATGCATTAACAAAAGCCGCAACTGCAGATCCACTTCCTAGACCAACTATGTCATCATTTTTTACGAAATCCGCTGCCATTTTTCCCATTTTTTTTACTGATTCTTCTAAACTCATTATAATTCCTCGTCTATATCGTCTAACCTTTGTACCATTTCCATCACTTCATCTTTTATATCTTTGACTTTTTCTTCTGGTGTAATCTCTTTCTCTTTAACAACTTCCTTTTCTTCTTTATCTTTTGTCTTTGCAGCTGGCTGTTTTGTGACTACTTTCTTCACCACTTTTTCTTTTGTAACTTCTTTCTCTTTATTTATTGGTTTTTTAATTGTCACTTCCTTTGAAAAACTCTGCACATTTTCTAGTTTTTTATGTAAATTATCTAATTTATTTTCTATATCTTTTACTTTACTTGAAAGTAGGTCTGCGATTTCATCCTTGAGATTCTCTAATTCGTACGCCTCTATAATTATTTCTGAATCATTTAATTCATTTTCAATATTTTTTAGTTCTTTCTGATATTTTTCAATTAGAAGTTCTTTTTCTTTACTGTTTATTTTTCCTTCCGCCTCTTCTCTGTATATCCTGTTTAAAGCTTCCACGTGTAATGTTTTTTCTAATTTTAATGATTTGTATACATTCTTTGCTTTTTCTATTTCAAATTTTTCTCTAATACTTGAACTAGTATCTTTATTTTCGACACTCTTGTTCTTTTTTTGGTAACCTAATGAATTAAAAATATATTCTAGAATCATTTACGTATGTTATATATTTCTGTATGATTGTTATTTTACTTTTTCATCATTTGTCTAGCTTTTGATATGCCTATTTTTGGTTTGAGCCATGCATATTTTCTTATTTTTGCTGTATTTCCAAAACCACAACTTGCACATTCACTATGTCGTATGTGATATGCGTGTTTTCCACACCTTCTACATCTTATGTGTGTTCTTCCTCTTCCTCTTTTTCCAAAATGAGTTGTTCCTTTAGTCAATTTAACTCTCTCCTAAATGTGGTGAAATTAGTATTACGTTATCTCCTCTTACTACTATTTTACCTAGTTGTTTATTCTCTGAGTCTTTCAATATTTCTTCAGATTTTATCAAGTCTAGATTCATATGTTGATCGAAACCATTCAATATTCCTCTTAACACTTTGTTTCCTTTTAGTTTAATTAGTACTATTTCTCCTACACTTTCGTCTAATATCTTTGTGGGCATGTCTAAAGCCAATATATGTTCACTTTTACTTGTTATACTTGTTACTAGTTTAAATTATTTATTATTCGTAAAATCAATAAACCATTTGTTCTAATAATATATCGTATGAAAATATATAATATCTCTAAAAATGAAATTAATAAAATAACGAAACAATTGAATGAGATGTATTCTATTTCTTTCGAAAAGAAAATAAAAAATGTTAAAGTAGTTGAGATAGATGATGAAACTCTAATTGCAGTTTGTGATCACTTCAAAATAGTACGAACAAATAACTTGATTTTCCCTTTTCTTTTTGATAATCCTATATTGGATAAAATACCAAAGATTGTTGTTGATCAAGGCGCCATAAAGCCTATTTGTAGTGGCGCGTCCATAATGCGTCCTGGAATAGTTAAACACGAGGATGATTTTGACGCTGATGATATAATTAGTATACAAGAAGAAAAATTTGGAAAATTTATCGCAGTTGGTCAGGCTTTAATTGCAAATTCTGAATTAAATCGCAGTGATAAGGGGTCTGTTATAACTAATCTACATTACATAGGGGATAGATTCTGGAAAAAATTTAATGATTCGGGATTATCAACAAAGTAAATATCATTTAAAAATGATTCATGTTATATTATAATCTATGAGTAAAAGTTCTAACAAGCAAAAAATGTATTTACGTTCTTTTCCTCTAACTACAATTAACGACATAGAAAAAATCAAAGACCATGTTGAATCAAATAATATTGTAATTCTTCGGATAACTCCTCTTGCTAATAAAGACGTTAAACAGTTAAAAGATGCAGTTCAGAATCTTTACACTTTTGCAGAATCAATTAATGGGGATATTGCTAGACTAGGAGAAGAAAGAGTGGTTATAACTCCTCCTGGAGTACAGGTCTGGAGAGGACTTTAGTATATTTTTAATGCTTCTTGAACTTCTGGTCTATAAGTGTTTATTCTGTAAATTTTATTAACTGATCTAGACAAGTTTTCTACTTTACTTCTTTCACCGTGATTCACTATTACTCTATGAAGTTTTGGTCTTAATTTACCAACGAATTTTATTAGTTGATTGTAATCAGAATGCCCGCTGAAACCATCTGCTTTTTCTACTACTGCATTTATGTCTATTATTTTCATTTTTCCTTTATCAGTTGTTATACTAACTTGTTTAGATCCATCTAATATTCTTCTTCCTAGAGTTCCTGCTATTTGATATGATACAAATAATAGCTTGTTTTTATCATCAGGAGCTAATTCTTCAAAATATCTCAACACTGGACCTCCTTCTAACATTCCTGATGTTGCCATTATTATTACTGGACCTTGTTGCAGTGCTTCTTCTCTTTTATCTCTATGTTTTATAAATGTAAAATATTCACTTAGAAATGGATTTTCTTTTTCATTCATTATAGTGTTTTTTATATCTCTTGCTAAAAATTCAGGGAATGCTGTATGGATTGCAGTTGCTTCTGATATCATTCCTTCTAAAAATATTGGACATTCTTGCAGAGTTCCTTTTTTCATACTATCGTTTAATACTAACATTATTTCTTGTGCTCTTCCAACTGCTGGAACGGGTATCAGAACCTTTCCACCGTTAGATAATGTTTCATTTATTGAATTTGTGAGATTATTTTCTATTTCCTCTCTGCTTGGCATTATGTCTGCTTTTCCTCCATATGTACTTTCCATTATCAGAGTTTCTACTCTTGGATAATTCCATACGGTTGAATCTAGCAAAGCAGTTCTCCCAAATTTAAAATCTCCAGTGTATAATATGTTGTGCGCACCTTCTCCTATATGTAAATGAACAGTTGCTGAACCAAGTATGTGTCCTGCATTACTAAGCATCATTTTCACGTCTGGTGAAATATCTGTCACTTGATTGTAGAAAACAGGGATTACATGCTCAATCATTTTTCTAACATCTTTACCTTCATAAAGTACATTTTTTCCCTCTATTCCTGCAATTTTAACATAATCATTATGCAATAATGTCATTAGTGCTAATGTTGGTTCAGTACAATATACTGGACCTTCGTAACCATATTTGAATAATACTGGCAAATAACCTGAATGATCCAGATGAGCATGACCTATTATTACTGCATCTATTTTACTCATATCTACATCTGCCCAATCAAATCTTGGATATGCATCCCATGGATTTTTTGCATTAGGCAGAATTCCACAATCTAGAATTATTCTACTTTCTTGTGTTGTTAATAGAACACATGATCGTCCTACTTGATTAAACCCTCCTAACGATGTAATGCTTATTTGTGGAGAATTACTCAATCTCTTTCTAAAAATCTTTTCTCCAACTTCTACGTAGAATTTCTCTCTGGTCTTCTCTGAATCCTTTAACACTCGATATATGTTCTGAATACTACGTGATTCTATTGGGGATGCTTTCTTTACTCTAATAACCCATCCTATCTCATCAGAGATTTGTTCGATCGGATTATCTTCATTATTGATTAGTTTATTCGGTTCTGACGTTTCCACTATAACTTCTCCTAATGCATTATCAAAAAACATATTTGTAATTTCTAATTCTTTTGGTAACTTTGATGAAATTATTGTCTGTGCTTCTCCTTCTTTTTTTCTTATTGATTTGTCAGATCTAATAACAACTCTTCTTTTTACTGTACTTACAATATCGTTTACAATCTGAGAATTTTCTCTCATGAATTTAAGATTCTTACTGTATAAAGCAATCCTTGGACCTTCATATAAAATGTTAGATATTTCTGCATCCTTGGGAATTTTACTAAGAACATCTCCCATTATATTTTCATTTTTATTTCGAGGTTCATCCAATTGTTTTTCTACCGGTAGCTTCTAACAGAATTTTTTCTTTTTCTTCAACACTAAAATTTTTGAATTCTGTTTTATCTATTGTAATTATATCGAATCCATCTCCCGTTCCTGCATTTCTTCTAATTGCAGATATGACTGCTCTTACTGCCATTCCTATTCCTTCTTTTATTTCTATGTTTTCTGAATATTCATTTTCTAATACTCCATATGCGACAGGTGATCCACTTCCAGTTGAAAGAAATTTCTCTTTTGTTAATGTTCCGAATAAATCCACATTGTATATTGCTGGCCCGTTGTTATCTACTCCACCAACAATTATTGCTGCCATATATGGAAACATTCTTGCATTAAAAAATACATTTGAAACAAGCCTTGCTGCAGTTTGTACTGGAATCTTTTGTTTATTTTCTAATTTATATATTGAAGAATTATACTTGAGTTGATCTATTATATTTTGAGCATCTGCAACTCCTCCAGCAACTGTCAATGCAAAATGATTTTCAATTTTTGAGATTTTCTTTACATTTCTATGAGCTATGTAATAACTTCCTAGAACAGCTCTTGTGTCTGCACACAAAACTATTCCATCTTTGCAAGTTATTCCTACTGTAGTTGTTCCATGTAAACTATTCTGTTTCGCGTATTCATTATTATTCATTACAATTATACTCCTCGGTATATTCTCTTAAAATCGATAATTTATTATTTCGTAAGGTAAATAAATCTTTTTGAATGTCAGTGAATTTTTCGCTAAAAACATATTAAGTGTGTATGTCTTCAGTTTTAGATAGAGGGAAAGGGGGATTCATTGAAAAGCAGCTCGTCAAGTTTTAGTGTAATTATTCAAGTAATCTTATTTGCAATTTCTGTTGGAATATCTTCATTTGTAGTAACTAGTTGGCCTGATCCAGAACCTCCTGCTGAACCTCTTCCTGAACACACTCTTTCTATTGAGGCATTCAATGTGAAAACTATGGGTGATGAAATTGAATCTACTCCTGGATATTCAATTGATGTTTACTTCTATGGATGGAGTGCCAATGGTCCTACTACTGAACAAGTAGCATTTGCTACCACTAATGCCAGTGGTGTTGCTGAAGTTCTATTGGATACGGGTAATTATGATATCAAAGTAGGTCAAAGTTTTTCTGACACTATTTATATTGATAAGAATGCAACTCTTGTAATAAGCCAAATTATTGCTGCTGAGACTCTCGATTCATTACGTATATTTTCTCTTACGGAAGATTGGGTAGTCACTGAAGGAGATATTATTGAAGCCAATTTTCTTAATCAACTTGATTCTGCTCTTAAGGTCCATGGAATGACTATGGATTCTAGAGAAATGAATCTAAAATGTGTTGAAGTTGCAGAAGGAGCAGTAGCATATGCTGGTGCTGCGGCAGCAGCTCGAGAAGCTAGCGGCTGTAAATTAGATAGTGATGAAGAAATAGCACCTTTCTCTGCATGGACAAACAAATTTGTAGTTCCTCAGGGCATTTTAGTTGAATGGAAAGATGCAGTAAATGAAGGACTTGATATTTCTATTGAACTAGGAAGAATAGAAGTCAGGATAGATGAATATAGAAATGTTAGACTCTTGAATAATGCTGAACTAGATGAATCAGTTCAGGAAGCTGAGGTTGAATCAAATGAATGAAAACATTTCCTATGTCATATTGACTCTTAAACCATTTGTAAATATTATTCTTGCTTCTGCAACTTTCTTAATTTTTGTTGAGTTTCTAGTATTGAGAAGTAACTTCCTAAAAGTTGAAGAATCAGATGAAATAATTATGATTACTGAAAGAGATTATGATAAAAGATTTTTGTCGTTGTTGGAAAGTCTTCGTCTTGCTTCTGTGGGAGGTGCATTTGAATATAAAACTTCTACCACTTTCAGAGAGATAATCGGACATCTAACTTCAAAGTACCCTGATCGAACAAGCTTGTTGGGACAAATCCTTCAATCAATTGAGGGTCACATGTATGGATATCACGATCTTGAAGATTCTGATTTTAAACTATATAAACAATGGACATCTAAGACAGTCCAGACTAGAAAGAGTTCATCACTGAGGAGGGTAAAACTTGATCGAAGATATAAATAATTTAAATGATCTAAAAAAAATTAAAGAAACCATTGATACAGAAGTCACTAAATACGTTGTCGGCTGGGATCATGTGTTGCAATCTCTTTTAATTGGTTTATTTGCGGGTGGCCATATTCTACTAGAGGGTGTACCTGGCACTGCTAAAACATATCTAGCCAAAATTTTTTCAGATTGTTTGAGTCTATCTTTCAGAAGAATTCAGTCTACACCTGATTTAATGCCAAGTGATATTACAGGCTCTCACATTTTTAACACAAAAAATCTTGAATTCGATTTTATTCCTGGCCCCATTTTTGCTAATCTTGTACTCGTAGATGAAATAAATCGAGCACCACCTAAATCTCAATCTGCTTTACTAGAATGCATGCAAGAGAGCCAAGTTACTGTTGATGGTAAAACGTCCAAATTAGACGATCCATTCATGATAATCGCAACTAAAAACCCTATTGAATTTGAAGGAACGTTTCCATTACCTGCAGCTCAACTTGATCGTTTTATGTCTAGATTGATAATGAATTATCCTCCTCATAAGGCATGGGTTGAAATTCTAAATAATAAAAACGAACGAGGTGAAACTGTGAATATTGATCCTATAGTTAAACCAAAGGCACTTATTTCTGGAAGAAATCTTGTTCGTAATGTGGAAGTTAAAAAAGACGCACTAGAATTCATTGTTGATTTAGTATCTCAAACTCGTAATATGAATCAAATCTCTCTTGGTGCTAGTCCCACTGCATCTGTTGCATTATTGAATGCATCAAAAGGTTATGCAGCAGTGGTCGAAGGCCGTGATAATGTAACTGTTGAAGATGTTAAAGCTGTAGCTCTTGATGTCTTGAATCATAGAATCGTTGTAAAGGATGATTCTTCTAATCAAGATGGAGATCTATCTGAGTTTGATAATGTCCAAAATATGTTGGAGAGAGCTATAAAGGCGGTGTAATATGTAGAATGATTGAATCAATAAATAAAATTACTGATGTGAAGGATCTTTCTAATGCTATTTCTACTGAAGTTGGCAAAGTAATTATTGGTAATGATAAATTAATCCAATCGTTAACCATTTCTATTCTATCTAATGGCCATGTTCTTCTTGAAGGACTTCCTGGAACTGCTAAAACTCTTTTAGCCACTTCTTTTGCTACAGCATTTGGATTAAAAACTAACCGTGTCCAATCTACTCCTGATATGATGCCTGGAGATATAACTGGTACAAGAATATATAATGCTAAAACTCTTGAATTCGATTTTATTCCTGGCCCCATTTTTGCTAATATTGTACTCGTAGATGAGATAAATCGAGCACCACCTAGAACTCAAGCAGCATTATTAGAAGCAATGCAAGAGAATCAAGTTACTGTTGATGGTAAAACGTCCATATTAGACGATCCATTCATGGTTGTTGCTACGAAAAACCCTATTGAAATTGAAGGAACATTTACTTTGTCTCCTACTCAACTTGATCGTTTCATGTTTCGACTTATACTCGATTATCCAAGCAAAGCAGATGAACTTAAGGTTCTGTCTAGCAAAATAGGCAATGTACCTGAAATCGAATCTGCCGTTTCACAATCTGCTTTGGTACAAGCTAAAAAATTATTAGCTAATGTGGAAGTTGATAATTCTGTTGTTAGTCTTATCGCAAAACTAGTTAGAAGAACTAGAAATCTCACAAACGTATCTCTTGGTGCTAGTCCCACTGCATCTGTTGCATTATTGAATGCATCAAAAGGTTATGCAGCAGTGGTCGAAGGCCGTGATAATGTAACTGTTGAAGATGTTAAAGCTATAGCATTTGATACTCTAAATCATAGAATGATTGTTAAATCTGATCAATATAGTTCAACTTCGGAAGAAGACCCTTCTGATCTCAGCTCAATCAAAACTATAATAAATGAATCAATTGAATCTTGAATGGTGTAATGAATGACTGAAGAAAAAAACAATCTAAATGAAATAAAGGAACTCTCTGATAAAATTACTGGAGAGATCCAAAATCATCTAGTGGGTTCAGAGGATGTAGCACGTTCTTTAGTAATCTCTCTTTTAGTAGGTGGACATGTACTTATTGAAGGTTTTCCAGGAACAGGTAAAACACTAGTCTCTAATCTATTTTCTAAATCTCTCGATTTGTCAACAAGTAGAATTCAATCAACTGCTGATCTTATGCCTGCTGATATTACGGGTACTAGAATATATAATCCTAAGAGCAGAGAATTTGAATTCAGAGAAGGTCCAATTTTTGGCAATATCATAGTTGTAGATGAAATAAATCGCTCACCTCCAAAATCTCAATCTGCTTTACTAGAATGTATGCAAGAAAAACAGGTTAGTGCTGATGGTGTAACTTCTAAGTTAGATGAACCGTTTATGGTTATTGCTACTAAGAATGCTCTTGAATTAGAAGGAACTTATCCCTTACCTGAAGCGCAACTTGATCGTTTCTTGTTTAGATTAGTTATGAAATATCCTGACGAATCAGAAGAAGTAGAAATATTGAATCGCAGCAAACAATCTGACACTTCAACATCTTCAAAGATAGAAAAGTCCACATTGTTGAATGCAAAGAATCTGATCCATACTGGTGTAAAAGCAAACCCAAATGTTCTTAGTTATATTGCTGATATAGTTCGAAGCACAAATGAAATACCTAAAGTTGTACTTGGAGGAAGTCCACGTTCTGCAGTAGCTCTACTTTATGCAGCAAAAGGATATGCTGCTGTTACTGAGGGAAGAAACTATGTTATTCCAGACGACGTTAAGGCCGTATCTTTGGATGTACTCAATCATCGTTTAATTCTTAGACAAGATGCACTTTTCGAAGCCTCAGAAACGGAAGAAAACTGGACAGTACCATATATCAAAAAGATTCTCACTGAATGTATTAATAATGTTGCAGTACCTTCTTGATGATCCAGAATGGAACCTCATAATAAATTAATGCTAACTTTCATAATCATATTGTTTCTCGGTGGTGCAACTTTGCTTCCTGATGTTGCAATTGCTCTACTTAGCGTAGTTTTGGCTGTTGGAATAAATTTAATATTATTCCACATGCTTAGACCATTTGATAAATTTGAAGTTGACAGAACAATTGATCGTACTAAGGTTAGTCCTCCCGCAGATCTCAATACTACTATTAGTCTGAAATATGATGGTCGATTTCCTGCTACAGCAAATGTTTCTTTCGAATGCCGAAGTCTTAATCTAGTTGTGAACACTGGAACTTCTGTTTTCACTCCAGGTCAAAACTTTGAATCAACATTTGCAATTAAAGCTGATAAACGTGGAGTTCACAAACTTTCTAATACCGTTGTTAACGTCAAAGATTGGTTAATGTTATCAGGAAGAAAACTAGAATTTGATAATGAAACTGAAATATTAGTTCTTCCACATGTATATCCATTTGGAACATTAACTAATACTGCAACTTCCTCTGCTCTAGGCGTTACATCTTCTATAAAACGAGGTAGAAGTAGCGAAATATGGGGAATTAGGGAATATCAACCTGGTGATGACTATAAAATAATTGCTTGGAAGGCAATGGCAAAATCTCCTGATCACAAACCAAAATCAAGAATAACTGCAGGAGAAATGGGACCTGCTATTTCTATTGTTCTTGACGTAGGTCAGGATATGGGATTGCCTAACGAAGACGATATTAATCTTGATGTAGCTGCTGATTTAGCTGCTTCTATTACCTATAATTTTACTAAAGAAGGAACTAGAACCGGTTTGATATTTTTTGACAATAGAACTCGTAACATCATAAAACCTTCAAAAGGAGAAGAACATCTCGATAATGTTTTACGTAATCTGGCACTCGCAGTACCCTCTTCTGATAAATTTTTATCTTCTACCCTATCTAGCACTCAAAAACAATTCTCTGCTGAATTTGGTAGAACTCTAATTGTTATATCTAGTAGACTTGACGATAAATTATTTAGTAATTATATGGCACGAATAAAAGCAGTAAAAGATCTCTTATTGATAATAGTTCATAATGATGAAAATCAGTCTTCTGCTGAAATTCTTCAGAAGGAATCAACTTCCAAAGGCATCAAAACTATTGTTACTAATAAAGCAAATATACAAAATGCAATTAAAGAAATTGAGGTGTGGTCTAGTGGGAGTATTTAGAGAATTAAGAACATATATTTCTGCAATTGCTGCCATTCCAATTCTGATAATGCTTCTCAACCCTGTTGTTCTAGATGCATTTATGAAGTTTTTAGGATCTCTATCTTCTATTATGGCAATGCTTTTGATTTTTGTTTATCTAGTATTTCGTTCAATAGGTTTACTTTCATCAATTAAGTCAATTTTTGCACAAGCACTCATTGAGATATTTCTCCTTGTTGCACCTATTCTTTATCCTTTAATTCCTCTTATGCAAACAGGTAATCCTTTTGAATTCACTGGAACATTTATGTTATATCTAATTTTGGCTTGCGTTGGTTGCCTATATCAGGTAATCATAGGTAAAAGGGTCGGCGCTGCAGGAAAAGTAAGTTATTTCACAATGGGATATTTACTTAGTATGATGATATATGCGGGTTCATTAGCGGGTTCATATTCTGGCGAAGGTTTTTCGTTATTACTCGCTTTTGATCAAATAGCAGGCGCAGCTGTCATACTTGGTTATCCGTCTAGACCTTTGTTTTTGCCTCTCTATGAATTTGTCAAATTATCTATGGCTCTGGCAATTCCTGCTGTAACATTTTCTGCTTTAGCTGCTCAAGTTCGTGTATCTGAACTCAAAGAGAATCCTACTGGGGATGCTAAGATGGGTAGTTCTTTGCGACTAGCAGTTGCCGTTTTGACTCTTTCGAGCTCCGTACTCCTTTTGCCAAGTTATTTAGTTTCATTAAGATTTGCTGAAAATTATGCATCATGGGTTACAGTTGTTCCGCCTATGATTGTTGCAGTATTTGTATTATTTGTTTATGTTATTGTGATGAGACGAGAATGAATCATAAAATCATTTTTGTAGTTTTATTGTTTCTTGTCTTACCTCCTGGACTACCATTTGCATTAGGACAAGTTGCAATTGTTAGTGAAACTGAGGGAGTTGTTGGATTTTTCAGACTAGGTCCACAGGGTGCCCTTGCTGATACAAGAATACCTCTTGAAGGAGCCACTATAGTAATTGGCCCTGACGATGTGATTTGGATTGAAGCTGTTGAGATTCTCCAAATTAATTTTACTTTAAATGGCGAGTTTAATGATAATTTAAGAATTTCTTCTGGAATTACTGAAGAACTATCTTCTACTCTATTGGCTAAACCGGAATGTTGTGATCGTGTCAATGTATTTGAGTTAGACATTCACTATATGGAATCTGTTTTGCAGTGGGGTGCAGGTGCTCGAAACCAGTCACGTCTTGGTGTTTGTATTATAAACGAAGATGGTGAGGAGATACAAGTCTCTGATGATATTGATCTTGATCCTGATGGTCCATTGGAAGATGAAGAGAGAGATAGACGTGTCCGATGTGGAGATCTAGATGGAGGCTTTCCTAGATGGACATATAAAGATGAACATCAAGAAACTTTTCACGCTACAGTAATAGTAATTGGAGACTCGAATGAGTTTGATTTCTCTACCAAAAGTGACATCAATAATGGAAAGTTTATATTAACTCCTAATGATCGAACAAAGCGTTATGCTATGTTTCATAATGCTAGAGAACCAATATTAATGGAAGGTGGTTTTGGATCTATAGAATATTTTAATGTTGTTCATCCAGACAGTACACTTCAACTTAATTTACAATTTTCTGATTCTGGCCCACTGGCAAACTATCTATCTTTTGTTTTGGAAAGTCCACGTCATTATGGTGTGAGCTCGGATAATGAGGTAACTGATTTGTCATTTTCTAGAAATGGATCAGTTAGTAAAACGACTGTTATGATTGACAGTAAATCTAATCTTGTCGATATAGAAATCCCAAGACTTTATTCTATGACAAAAAATGGTGACTCACCTCTTCAGTACGGACTTCATTGGATACATATTTACACTCGTGATCGTCCAGAACGTTTTAACATGTATATTCCTATTTTTGTAATGGACAAGGTTGGTGCGTGGGAAAGCCCCCCTTATAAAATGATAGACTTTACTGATTCTGTTAGTAGCACATTAACTTTTGGTCTAAAAAATGAAGAACGAAGTCATTTACATCCTGAAAAAGATCGACTCCCTCCTAACGTTGTAGTTGCTGCAACTGATTTTATTAATGGAATAACTACGAGAATTGTAGTTAAAGAAATTGAGACTCCTTTGGCTAAGATTGATATATTCAATGATGAGAACCGTCAACAAATAACTGATTTCGCTATTCGTTTTGATCAAGATGTAAAAACTAGCATTTCTTCTGAAGGAACTATGTATATCCTAGCTGACAGTTTTGATACAAAATTACAAATCGAAGAATTATCAATTAATGGGTTCAAAATCCAAGACTATGAGACTCTTGAAATTGCAAAGTCTGAAGAGGATGACGCATATCATTTTCAACCTATAAATAAAATTGAATTCCCTCAGAGAGCTCAATTCAATGTCAATATGCGTGTTGTTTTCATAACTCTAGAAGATGAAATTGGTAAGGCCGTAAATGACGGAACTGTGACCATATCTAATCAGTATGGCGAATATTCATTTCCTATTTTAGAGGGTCACACACTTCTTTTAGAAGATTCAGATTATACTATAAAACATTTAATGGATGAACGAGAAACTTTTGATGAAATTATGTATGTTGGCGCATCTGAAACTGTTGAACTTGGAATTCAGACGATTGTAATGTCTGATTATGCTCTAACGACTTTGATATTTGCAGAATCTTCTATCTTCTTATTCTTTGGTTTGAGAATAGTGAATACTCGCAGATCTAAGAATTATAATTCTGATAATCAATAGGTGATAAGTGGATGCATTTCAACACGAAAACATATTTCACTCTTTTTATGCTATTTCTTATTCTTACACCTGCATTACCTTTTACTTTTGGGAAGGGAGATATTGTCTTGAATAACACCAACCGTGGCATGTCATCTGAGGACGCAGCAGCTGGCGAAGTTTGTCGACTCTTAAGATGCAATGAGCTAGTACTTCGTGCATATGATTGGACAGGTGATTCGATCGGATATTTTTCATTTAATAATGGAAACAAAATTCCATTTGGAAATCCTGAGATTATTGTTGGTCCTGAAGATGTTCTATGGATTAACGCAAATGGTAATTTAGATGACAGTCCCGCTAATTCTAATGCTGTGTTGATGGTTATTATTGAAAAGAATGGCGAAGTTGTTGGTAATATAACAATTGACGAAGGAGAACGAGAAAGATTACATCCTGGATATAAGTTTGAAATAACTCCTAGACTAATTGGACCTGAATGCTGTAGTAATAATGACATTTTCGAACTTACTGTTGTTAGATTAATAGCTCATACTGGAAGTTTAAGCAGACAACTTGACTTTGATGAACTTGGAGTTATTCCAATTCCTGATGGACGTCAACCAGGAGGGTTTACTAGATCTTTCAGATGGGGTGTTGTTACTGATTATATTTATACGTCTAGAATTATAGTTGTTGGACCAGGTAACGATGCCAGTTCTAATACTGAACTGTTTAATACTCAAAGATTACAGTCAGGAAAGTTCATAATAAATCCTCATGATCATACTAGAGAATATGGTCTATTTATTCATGGTCGGGAAAAAACACTAATTGAAGGAGAATTTGGTTCTATAGAATATTTCAATGTTCTAAATCCTAATGGAATTTTTCAATTAGACTTCAAAGCTTCTGATCCTATAT
>JAYZAG010000063.1:0-3514 GCA_036422215.1 Thermoproteota archaeon | reverse complement strand
TATATTATGCATTTCAGATACTTAAAGATAATGAATAAGTGTTCATGTGTTGAATAATTTAATAAATTTTCCAACGTTTTGTACCTCTGCCCTCTTGTAAATTTCCGCAGCTAATGCCGCATCTTGTATTGCAAGTCCTGTGGAATCAAATATTGTTATTTCATTAGGATTAGTACGCCCTGATTTCTTTTTCGCTATTATTTCTCCTATCTCTCCATGAATATCGTTAATTTTTATTATATTTCTTTTCAGAGGTACATTCACCTCTCCTCCATGTATTGCTTGTTCGTAATCATCTATGATTATCTTAGATCGTTTTAATGTTGATGATTCAAGTTCTTGCTTTCCAGGACCATCAGCTCCTATTGCATTTATATGTGTACCATCTTTTATCCATCTATCTTTTACTATTGGTTTTCTAACTGGGGTTGTAGTTACTAAAATATCATTATTTTTTACAGTATCTTCTAATGAATTGAATTCTATGTCTATTTCTGATTTCTTTCTCATTCTTTCTATAAATTTCTTGGCTTTGTTATGATCTATGTCGTATATTGATATTTTTTCTACTTTCATATTTCCTGTTAAAGCCTCTATTTGACTCTCTGCTTGTATTCCCGCACCTACAAATCCTAATGTCTTAGCATCTTTTTTTGCAAGATATTTAGTTGCTATTGCACTTGCCGCGGAAGTTCTTAAGGATGTAATTATGTTCCCATCCATTATAGACAGTGGAAATCCTGTTCTAACATCAATTAAAATTATTGTTCCAATTACTGTTGGTAAGTTTTTTTTTGAATTATCACCATGTGAATTTACTACTTTTACTACTGCAATTTTTTCCCCTTCTATATATGATGGCATTGTACGTAAATCCCCATTGTATTTATCAAATACGAGATATGATTTTGGCGGCATCTGTGTTTTTTTATTTATTTTTTTTATGAATGCTTTTCTTACTAATGGTAATGATTCTTTAATTGTAATTAATTTATTAATTTCTTTATTTGAAAGTATTAATGTTTTCATGCTTTTTGTTTCGTATTTATTATATTGGGAACAAATTATTTAGTTCTATGTTTATAATCTGTTTAACATTTAGGATAACTGGTTTTTCTTTACTGAACATGCTACCTAATCTGCCTTTTTTTGATGTTATTATTTCTCCTCTTGGTGACAATTGTTTTTTCTCTATCATATCTTGAAAAATTTCTTTATCTATTTCATTTTTTGTTATGAAATAAGCTTTATTTAAATTTGGATTGTTTGCTTTTATTGTTCTAATTCTTTCTAGAAAAGAATTCAAGTTTTCTACAGGCGAATCTTTTGAAGTTTCTGCAACACACTTTATATCTCCTTCTTGGAAAAATACTATTTCTATTAGACCTATTGCCTGATCATGATGATGAATTTTTAATTCTTTGTTGTTGAGTTCTTTTGAAATTATATGTGCGGTCCTGTAAATCATTGTTTCTGAATTTGTTTGATATTCTGAATTCATAAGTGCATTATATGACACAGTTAGTGCCTTTAGACTCATTTTATTAAGAGTGTTGAACACTCCTTCTCCATGACTAGATCTCTCTTTTACTGCAATATGTTGTAGAAGAGCTGCAGGAGGTCTTTCTTTTGTCAATTTTGATATTAATTGTTCTTTTGAATTATTTTCACTCATTATAGCATTCTTTTCTATATTTACTTTATATTTTAATTTTCATAATTTTAGAAATTTTATTTTGATTGGATTAAACTTTTATCTTTAATTAAACTCTATTAATCATATGGGACATAAAATTGCTACTATTGTTCTTTCCCATGACTGTGATGAAAAGCAATGTCACTTAAAAAATGAAGAACAATCTAAATGGCTAGCCGAAATATTGCCTACTGATAAGCTTGATTGGAATTGGAAATTGATCTCAATAAAAGTTTTTGACATATCTAAATCTGAAAGCGACACACGCGCTGATAACTACATTTCCAATATCATTGATAAAAATAAATCTGATGAACATTCTGAATAGTTATTATGCGGGATCCGGGATTTGAACCCGAGATCATCAACTTGGGAAGCTGATATCTTAACCAGACTAGACTAATCCCGCTTGTAGTCTAATCATTTGTAAATCCATTTTTGATTAAATATGTGAGAACTATTCCTATTACTACTAATCCTAATGTTGGAATGATCATAATGCTTCCAACTGTGGCATTTTCTTGAAATTGAATAATTGTCATTATCATAGTTCCTATTCCGCCTAATACAATGAATAAAAATGCTAATAAACGTAAACCATCTTGTTTTAAACTCTGATCTTTTTTTATCATTGTAATAATACCTTGTACTATGTTCCTTCTACAGATCTTTTCAACATGAATGCTCCGTCTTTTATAATCATGTCAAACACATCATTCACTTCAAATCTAACTGCTAATAAATCATATTCTGCTTCCGTCAGAAACAATGTCATTTTTGGTAGTATCATTCCTCCTTTACTTAATGGTAGAAATCCCATTGATTGAAATTGTGACATTATATCTTTTATCATAACTCCTTCTTCAGAACCTCCCATCATCCCTTTTACATTGTTCTCTTTTCTATTTCTTACTTCAACTAGTTCAATTTGTTTACCTGGTTTTCCAGTTTCAGGATCTGATACACTACTTATTCTTTGAACTTTCACTCTGACCATACGTGAAATTCTGAATTGATTGTATTTATAATATTGTCTGTTTTAGAAAACTTCTTTAATAATACTTATAATTAGAATAATGCTTATGACTATACTGTCTCCAAGCCTGTCTGATTGTGTTATTAATTTAGATGAATCACATTATGACATACAAAATCTATTCAGGGAATTTGCTGAAGATAAAATAAAACCAATTGCAGACAAAATCGATAAAGATGATAAAATACCTGACGATCTTATTCGCCAACTTTCTGAATTGGGATCTTTTGGCGTTCCTTATCCATCTGAATATGGTGGAGCCGGCTATGATTATCTTTCTATGGCTATTGTAATTGAAGAATTAGCACGTGTGAGTTGTGCAGTATCAACAATTCCTGTTGCTCACACATTAATTGCTATGCCTTTGTATGCTTTTGGCACGGATGAACAAAAGCAAAAATATCTTAAACCTTTGGCTTCTGGAGACAAGATTGGCGCACATGCTATGACTGAATCTAGTGCAGGTTCTGATGTTGCAGGGATACAGACTAGAGCTACATTAGATGGAGACAATTGGATTCTTAATGGGGACAAAACTTTCTGTACCAATGGAGATATTGCAGATGTATTTCTTGTTTTTGCTCGTACTTCTGATCTTGAACCTAAAGCTCGTCATTTGGGTCTAGATGCATTTATTATCGATCGTGATACTGATGGTTTTACCGTTGGGAACCCTATTCCTAAAACCGGCCTTAGAGGTTCTAAATCCGTGGAATTACATTTGGAAAATGTATGCCTTTCTCAAAATAATCTTCTGAAATTCAATGGTGAAACTGGTAAAG
>JAYZAG010000062.1:0-20405 GCA_036422215.1 Thermoproteota archaeon | reverse complement strand
TTCGTCTTTAATAATACGAAGTTCATGACGAAGTTTATTCAGTTGAGATTCAAATTTCTTCCTTTTAGAACCTAAAAATCCAAGTTTTATACCTTTAGTTTGTGAGTCGATTTTTAATATTTGATTTTATATATTTTTGATAGTTTCTTCATAATTATTATGTTCAGTCTTCAGTTTTTCGAGATTTTCGATTAAGCTTTTCTTAAGGTTTCGAGTATCAACTAACATTTCAGCGACGTTCTTAAGCTCATCTTCTACACTTAAAGTACATAATGAATTTGCAAATCTTCTATTATTGATAAGTTCAGCAGATTGTTTGTTTACTCTATCAATCTGTTTTTTAGATTCAGTATCGCCAGTCTTTGAAAGATCGTTAAGTAATTTTTGAGCAAGATATTTAGATCTCACATAATGTTTTACACCTTCAATATAGTCAGAAACAATTTTTCCAAAAACAATAATATCTTTTATTATTTGTTTTTGTCTAGTTTTCAGATTTTGTGAACTTGGTAATGTTGACTCTAACTCATTACATGTTTCTTCAATACCATTAGCAAATTCCTTATGGTTTTTAGAAATATCCTTACATGAATTGAGAATATCAAGTGTAAGAGTTCTTATGGTATATTCAGTAGAACCTGGTTCAGAATTTACAGCAATTGATTTTGCAAAGTTTTCTAACTCTTTAATCTGGTTGTTAAGAGTTTTGTCTCCCCCTGTTAAGTTCTCTTTAATTTTAGATTCAATGGCAGTACCTTCAGTAACATAAGCATCTAGATCTTTCTCAAATGTTGATTCATTATATAGCTTTTTTTGTATTTGCATACGTTTATAGACATCTACAAGTTCAGTGTATGATGCATTCAAAACATGGAGTAAGCCTATATCGGTGTCTTTCGAACCTCTTGAAATTTCTTGTTTTTCGTTTCGTAGATCTCTGAGTTTTTCTAATTTATTTAAATAGATTAATGTAGCTTCCCTGAATTCTTCAATTGGATAGGATACTTTAAGAGTAGAAATGACATTTACCCAGTTACTGCCCGAGTCTACACTAGAACCAATATTGCTTAAAAGATCAGCAAGATCAAAATTCAATGATTTATACAGAATATCAACAATTGCGTTATCGACTATTTTTTTGGCCTCTACCAATCCTGCTTCATTGCTACCATAAGCAGGGCTTAAAGGCATCATTAAGAATGCAGAAAATGGATTTTGATAGCCATCTCCATATTCCTTCATCATTTCTTGATTGGAACTTCTATCTAAAACTGCACCGTGTTCTAATATAGCGGAATAAGAAGAAACACCTTTAGCGGGAGGATCATCCCCATCACAAGGTAATATTCCTAAACCAATTATAGGAATACTGCTGCCTAATTTAGTTCGTAAATGTCGAGCTAAATCTAAAGCAATTCCACTTCCAGTTCCACCGCCAATTCCATAGATCATAAAAACGTGTTGTTGAATAGTTGATGAAAAGACTTGTTGTTTAAAGATGTCCATAAAATTATCAACTAATTTGAGATGATGATAATTTAATCCATAAATAGCTTTGGAAAGGGCTCTTTTCCTACCTACTCCGCCTGCTAATGGAGGGATTTCTAATGATGAAGAAAGCCAAGGGGTATAATTACTCGGTGGTTTAATACCGTCGCTTTCAAGAAAATTAGGATAATTCTGAATAAATTCAAACATTGTTTCAGGAGTGGGAAATTTTACAGATTTTGCAACTAGTTGAATCTTATCTGAAGATATATTTTTCTTTTCTAGATCCTTAACTAAATTTTTGTATGCTGATTCAAGGCTTATAATGTCATGATCTGCTACATCAATGGCCAAAAGAGATACTCTAACCTTGTCTTCTTGAAGTAATGGTATTAATGCTTCCTTATTTCGGATAAATGCCTCAATAACATTAGTACCGGTCCCACCTAAACCAACAATTTGTATAGCGCTAGAATATTTAGCCATTTATGTTACCTTCATGATTAAAGATCGTCCAATGCCTTTTTAATATTTTCAAGTTCATCAGCTAATGCACTGTCAATTCTGTTCACTTTAACGAGTAAAAGATCGATCTTTTTAGATTCTTCGTCGATTTCATTCTTTGTAAAATCAGAATTCATTTTACCGCGATAAGCAAATACAGCAAGAACAATAGATAGAATTGCAAATAATGCAGAAGTTGCTAAAAATAAATTAGCTCTTTCAGGAGGAGATGGAAAATCAGAATCAGGAATTGTGTGTAACAAACTAATAGCATCATCATAATAACCTATTTCAGTAAGAGCGTCAGATTCTGAAATAACACTTAAAGCTAATTCATAATATTTAGGATGAATAGAATTTTCAGATAAAATTAATTCCTTGGAATTTTTTAGATTTTGATATTCAATTATAGTTTGATCAGTAATTGTATAAACTCTAGTATCGACAACATCACGAGTAGAATCAATAGAAATTATTAATATATTGAGATCAGTGAGGGTGTGTACAATTCGTCCGGTTTCCTCATCTAGTTGTTCAGTATAATAATCAGGAACTTTTCCTTCAAGAGTGAAGGTGCCAACACCCTCTCTAGCAGAGAATGAAACAGTACTTGAACCTGGTTGCCATGATTCAGTATCAACTCCGGCATAATTATTTTCCAAACTCCAATATCTATCACCATATTCATCAAAATCAGTATTGAGTAATATACGATCATTAAGATTTGCTCCTACTGTGATCGAAAATGATATTTCATAAACACCACCCGCAAGAAGATTCTGATCAGTAACATCATTACCATTAGGATCTTTGATAACAAAATCAGATATAATTGCAGGGCTAACTTGAGCAGAAGAAAAGGGAATTTGAAAAACCAGAGATAAAATAACTAAAAACAAAAATAGATTAGTAGAAATTATATGGAGTGATTTCATATAATTAAAAATACAATTTCTAATATTTATGTTGGTTGTTGAAGAGAGTCAATATAATACTGATGGCAAATAAAAACAATATAAATTCATTTCTCTAGAGAAGAATAGAGCAAATCAATGGCTTTCTGAGCACTATCTGCTATCAAATATGACTTTTTGTCGAACATTATAGGATTTTTACAGAGCCAGTCTACTACCCCTCCTGTATTACGTATCAGAATAGTGGCAATACCCAAGTTCAAAGACATAGAAATTTCAGACAAAGTACCCCATTTTCCTTCTATTGCTATGACCCCATCAACAGAATTAACGATCAAAAAATTTCTAAATTTACCAAGTGAAGTTGGAAGTGGAATATCAATATAATCATTAGCAGAAGATTTATCTGATGAAGGTAGAATACCAACAGTAACTCCATTTAGTTTTTTACATCCACGGGAAGCTGCTTCCATTACCCCGCCTAATCCACCACAAACAAGAATGTCATTACGTTTAGCTATTTCCTCGCCAATTTCTTCTGATATTTTTATTACATGGCTTGAATCTGTAATATTGCTACCACAAACAGCTATACGTTTCATTGTAGATCTATTTGAATGAATTGTATTTACCTCTATAATATAAAAGAGGTTTTCGTTGTTTAAACACATTCAAACTTTGTACTCTGCCAATGAATATGTGATGATCACCAGAACGATATTTTTTTATCACTTTGCAATCAACATAACCAAGTGAATTACTAAGTATAGGAGCGCCAGTAGAATCAATAAAATAATCTAGTTCATCAAATAATTTTGTTTTATCCTCAGATTTAGAAAATAGATCAGATAATTTACGCTGTTTTGAAGAAAGAATATTTACAGCATATATTTTACTCTTGTCTATGAATTTGTAAGAAGTAGTTTTACTATCAATGCAAACTAGAACAAGGGGAGGTTCAAGGGAAACTGAACTAAAAGCATTAACAGTAATGCCATAAAATTGTTTTTTATGTTTTGTAGTTACTACAGTCACGCCTGTGCCAAAAAGTCCTAAAACATCCTTAAATTTACGATTTTTGGAAACCACAATATATGTTATAGTTTTACATCACTGATATGCTTTAACACAGATTAGACAAAAGGAATAATAATCGAGTCATGGATATTATACATATTACAAAATGATTCAGTGTAAAAAATGTGAAAAAGAAGCAGAACAACCCAATGATTTGATATATCAAGGGAATTTAAGACAAGAAATTATGAACAATACATGTATTGATTGTTGGAATGAATGGCAAAATGACATGGAAATAAAGGTAATGAATGAACATAGAGTAGATCTCTCAAATACAGAACACAGAGAGTTTATGGTCAAAAAAATGAGAGAGTTTCTTAATCTCACATAACAGAATTATATTAAATCAATAGTGTTTAGTGCAGAACCAGAAATAAACCAATTAGTTTGGTGATCATTATATGAATGTCGAAGGGATGTTTTTTCTTTGCCTCCATCAGAATGTAAAATTTCACAGGTTATTGAAGAGTTTGTACCAAAGTTCTCTAATCCAGATATAGTAACCACATCATCTTCAAGAATTTTGTAATAGTCTTGAGGATTTTCAAATGTTAATGCAAGTACTCCTTGTTTCTTAAGATTAGTTTCATGAATTCTAGCAAAGCTTTTAGCAATGACTGCTACACAACCAAGGTGTCTTGGAGTCATAGCCGCATGTTCTCTACTGCTTCCTTCTCCATAATTATCATCACCAATAATAACCCAAGGTATTTTATTTTCTTTATAATATTTAGCAACTTTGGGAATTTCTTCTACATCTTTTGTGACAAAGTTTTTAGCAACACCTACTTTATCATTATAATAATTTACAGCGCCAAGTAGAAGATTTCTACTAATATTATCAATATGTCCACGATAGAAAAGCCATTTACCTGCTGGAGATATCTGATCAGTGGTACATTGACCTTTAGTTTTTATTAGAATTTTACAATCAGAAATATCAGAACCATTCCATTTTTCAAATGGTTGTAATATTTTTAATCTTTCACTATGATCATCAACAGTAATATTGATGTCTGTATGATTAACTGGAGGCGGAATATAAACGCCTTCTATATCAGCAAATCCAGATTTGGGCAATTCAGAACATTCGACAGGAGGTTCAAGTTTGAATTTCGAACCGTCAGGACTAGTCAAATAATCCTTAAGTGGATTAAAGGATAGTTTTCCCCCCAGAGCAAATGCTATAACTATCTCAGGACTAGCAATAAAATTCATTGTAGAATGACTTCCATCATTTCTACCTGGAAAATTTCTATTAAATGATGTAATTATAGAATTAGGTTGATCTTTTTTAATTTCAGGTCGTTTCCATTGCCCAATACATGGACCACACGCATTGGCGAGAACATCAGCACCAATGGCTTGTAAAGCGCTAATTTGACCATCCCGTTCTATTGTAGCTCTAATTTGTTCAGAACCTGGAGTGATAAGAATAGGGACCTGAGTTTTAAGACCATATTTTCTAGCTTGTTGAGCAATAGATGATGCCTTATCCATATCTTCATAAGAGGAATTAGTACAACTTCCAATCAATGCAACAGATATATCATCAACATATCCTTTCTCACTTATTTCTTCGGCAAATTTTGATATTGGCCTACCTAAATCAGGTCTATGTGGTCCAACAATATGTGGTTCTAATTCATCAAGATTGATTTCGACTAGATTATCAAAATATTTTGCAGGGTTTGATTCTATTTCTTTATCTACACATAAAAGATCAAGATTATCATTTGCAAGAGCGGACAAGTCATTTCTATTAGTAGCGATGAGATATTGTTCCATTCGAGAATCATATGGAAAAACGGATGATGTTGCGCCAAGTTCAGCGCCCATATTAGTAATTGTGGCTTTACCAGTACAACTTATAGAAGATGTACCTGGACCAAAATATTCTAGAACTGAATTGGTAGCACCAGAAACTCCTAATGTTGAAGCGATGAAAAGAATTATATCTTTAGGAGAAGTCCATCCGTTAAGTTTTCCACTAAGATATATTCCAATTCGTTTAGGATTCACAACTTCAAATTCCAACCCTCCCATAACTTCAGCTGCATCAAGACCACCAACTCCTATACCAATCATGCCCAGTCCACCACAGTTAGGTGTGTGAGAATCTGTCCCAATTATAAAACCTCCAGGAAATGCGTAATTCTCAAGAACTATTTGATGAATTATTCCTGCACCTGGTTTCCAAAAACCTATTCCTAATTTTTTTGATGATGACTCTAGAAATTTATACACTTCATTATTCTCAGTGAGAGAATTTTTCATATCTGTTTTACTTTCTACTTCAGCACGAATTAGATGATCACAATGAAGAGTTGTTGGAATTTTAGTTACATCTAATCCAGTTTGTAAGAACTGAAGAATTGTCATCTGACCAGTTACATCTTGCAGTGCAACACGATCAGGTTTTAGTCTAACATAATTAGAATCAAGATTAGTGAGGTGATTGTCAATATCAGAAATATGGCCTAGAATAATTTTCTCAGTTAAAGTAAGGGGCTTAGAATTTGAATTTCTGAATTTCGTTATATTAGAACGCATTTTTTCATATACAGAATTCACTAACTGACTAGTACTATTGACATTAATGAATAAAGAAGTTTCAGATGTCATTTAAGATTATAATAAAATAAATTCACTTATATGTAATTCACTAGTGAAAGATTATTTTGAGTAAGAATATATCAGTAAAAGTTAAATCATAATATCTAATTTCTAATAACATTGAGTATTACTGAATATTTTGCGTTTATAGATCCGTTAGTAGCTATATTGTTCATCGTTTCAATTACTGTTATTGTATTATACGAATACGAAATATCTAAAAAAAGACAGTAAAAAAATAGTTTCATGTTAAATATTCAACATCTAGAACAAAACATAATTGATAATTTTTCAAGAATAGGATACAAAAAACTAACAGAGATACAGCGTAAAGCAATACCAGTTATATTACGACAAAAAAATGCATTAATTATATCTGCAACTGGTACAGGAAAAACAGAAGCTGCAATAATACCTATCATAAACTCTATTGCAAGAACAGATCAACCAAAAAAAGGAATAAATGTCATATATGTGACTCCGCTAAAAGCACTGAATAGAGATATTTTTAGAAGAATACAAGAATATGCAGAAGGCAATGGTCTAACGGCAGAGATTAGACATGGAGATACAACACGAACTGAAAGAACAAAAATGGCCGAAAATCCTCCAAATATATTAATTACTACTCCAGAAACATTAGCAATAATTTTAATAAATAAAAAAATGAGAGAAAACATTCACAAAGTAAAATGGGTAGTAATTGATGAATTTCATGAATTAATTTCTAATGAACGTGGCACTCATTTAACTTTGTCATTAGAAAGATTAGATGAAATATCAGAAGAGAATCCCATACGAGTAGGATTATCAGCCACATTATCAGAACCTAAAAAAGCAGGAAAGTTTTTAGTAGGAAAAAATAAAGAATGTGCAATTTTAATAGATAAATCAATTAGAAATTACGATATAAAATACAATTTCATAAAGGGGACTTTAGTTGATGTGTGTGATTACATAATTAAATATGCCAAAGATAATTTAGAAAAAGACGAAAATGCATTATTGTTTACAAACACAAGAGTGGAAGCAGAATCTCTAGGTTCAATACTAAAAGAAAGAAATCCTAATTTTCCAATAGATATACACCATGGGTCATTAGCAAAAGAATTACGAGAAAATACAGAACATATGCTAAGAACATCAGAAGCAAAAATAGTAGTGTGTACATCGTCATTAGAGCTAGGAATAGATATTGGATCTGTGGACCTTGTGATACAGTTTGGATCACCAAGACAGGCAGTAAAGTTAATTCAAAGAATAGGAAGGAGTAGACATCAAATAGGAAAAACAGCAAGAGGGATGATAGTTAGTAACAAAGAAGATGATATATTAGAGGCTGAGGCATTGATGCAGAGAGTTGAAGAACACGACTTAGAAGATATAGACTTTCATGAAAATTCGCTTGATGTAATAGCTAATCATATTGCAGCAATGATGTTGCAGAATTATTCAATGAATATCGATAAGATTAGAGATATAATTTCATCAGCTTTCCCTTTTAAAGATCTTGAAATGACAGAGTTGGAAGATATTGTTTTTTTACTTGATAGACATGGCGTGATAAGATTTAATGGAACAAAGGTGTCCAGTGGAGGAAGGAAGCTATACAGTTATTATTTTGAAAATTTGTCTACAATACCAGATCTAGTTCAATATAGAGTGATAGATAATACAAAGAAAAAAACGGTTGGAAGATTAGATCAAATGTTCGTTGGTGAAATAAGACCTGAATATGGTAAAGAAAGAGCTAAACCATTCATATTAAGAGGAAATCCATGGCAAACAGTAGCAATAGATGATGAAAAAGGAGTCGTATATGTTGAACCAATATTTGAAAAAACAAGGATAATACCACATTGGATAGGAGAATTAATTCCAGTTGATTACAGAACAGCTGAAATAGTTGGAGAACTTCGTAAAAAGACAGTGCAAACGAATGATGTAAATAATGATATAGTGTCATATCTAAAACAAAGTCTTCAAAGTTTACCAATTATGCCTGATAGTAAAAATATAGTAATAGAATCAAATATTGACAGAAAAAATCTCGTATTACATTTATGTTTTGGAAGCAAAATAAATCAAACATTATCAACATTACTATCATCAATATTATCTTCAAAAGTAGGAGAATTTGTTGAAGCGAATTACGATGCATATAGAATTTTTTTGTCATCGGAAGCAATAATTAATGAAAAAGACATAACAGAGTCACTAACTAGTGATTTTAATATAGAAGATATATTAGAAATTGGAATAAATGGTACACATCCATTAAATTGGAAAACATGGTACATAGCGAAAAAATTTGGAATAATAGAAACAAGAGCAAAGTATGACAGAAGAGCATCGCGACTGATTCAGAGTAGATATAGAAATACTCCACTTATGAAAGAAGTAAAGAGAGAATTATTTGTAGAAAAATATGACGTGAAAGGTACGAAAAAAATACTGTCACTAATAAAGAAAAAACAAATCACAGTAAATCATTTCACAAGTAATAAATTCTCTCTATTATCTAAACCCATTGCAGAAAGTTCTGGAAAATTCTCAGCATTACCAACAGATATAGAACCAGGTATGATAAATTTAGTAAAAGATAGGATTAATGATTCTCAACAAAGATTAGTTTGTATGACATGTAGTAAATGGGAATCAGTTATAAAAATCAAAGATGTGGAAGAAAAAATAATTTGTCCGATGTGTAGATCCAGAATTATTACTTCTACATATAGAACAAATAAAGATCTGTTAAAAATAATAAAGAAAAAAATTAATAAAAAAGAATTGACAGCAGAAGAAACAAAGGAATTTAAAAGACATTGGAAAACATCATCATTAATTCAAAATTTTGGGAAAAAATCCATGATAGTTTTAGCAGGACATGGAATAGGTACAGATACTGCTGCTAGGATCTTAAAGAAGAGTTTTTCAGAAGATGATTTATATAGACTGATAATTAATGCCGAAAGAAATTACCTAAGAACAAGAGGGTTTTGGAAAAAATAAGACAGATTATTTTAAATTATTTAAAGATGAGTATGATTTCACATTAAGACAGTTACCATAATCATCAGATAGAAACTGAAATTTATGCAGTTCCAACATATCGCCAACATTTACATTTTCAAAAAGTTTAGAATAATTTCGCCATGCTTTAATTACAATATCAGAAGATTCATCTCCAACTAATATTTCAGAAAGATTAATTGATTCACCTGCCTTAGTGGTTATTATTCGTCTTTTCATAGGTGACAAAACAATAACCTTGAGATAATTTATATCACAAGTTTCATCTAAATCACTAATTTTGACTTTACTTTTCTCCAAATTCAACAACCTATATAATTTATTGACATCAGCTAATATGAATGTTGAAGAAAAAATTAAAAACGATTTGCATTGCGCATAGTAAAGATGTTGATGGAATTAGCTCAGCAACGCTAACAAAGATGGCTACAGGTGCAGAATCATATCTAGTAAATTATGATCGTCTAATAGATGTATTAAAGAACATAGATGGAAAATCAGAAGTAATAGTTTGTGATCTAGGAATGAATAATAGAACTATTAACGAATTTATAAATCAAGCAGAAAGAATTTGCAAAGAAGGAAAATTCACTTATATCGATCATCATCCATTAAGTAGTTACTCAAAAAAACGAATGAAAAAAGTTGGAATTAATTTAATTCATTCAACAAATGAATGTGCAGGAGTATTAACATATACGCATTTCAAAAAACAACTACCAAAAAAAGCAGCGTTAATAGCGTGTTATGCAGCAGTAACTGATTATTTAGATGATAAACCAATAGCTAGAGAATTAATTGGAAATTATGATAGGCAATTAATTTTGTTGGAATCGACAATGTTGGCATATGCAATGGCATATAGAGACGCTAGAATATCATTTTCAAAAAAAATAATTAATGATTTAGAGAAATTTAAATTACCACATGAAATAAATGGCGTTCCGAAATATGCAGCAAAACAAGCAAACAAGATGAATGAATTAATGAAAAAAATTCCCAAAGAAGGTAAAAAGATGGGAAAGTTTGCTTTTATGGAAGTAGAGAACGCAACACTCGGGCTAGTAGCAAATTTGTTAGTGGGAGAATTTTCAGTTCCCGTAGCATTTGCATATAGAATTAATAAAGAAACAAATTCAATAGAAATGTCGATGAGAGGAAGTTATAATTCAAAATATAATTTAGGAAAAATAATTCCAAAGATTGCTAAAGAACTTAATGGTAGTGGAGGAGGTCATTCAAAAGCAGTTGGATTAAGAATACCTATTAAGAATAAAAATAAATTTTTAAAATCGTTAAAAACAGAATTAGAGAAAAGATAGCTATTCAGGAGGATTTTTAATAAATCCAGAAGAGAGCATGGTTTTATGAATGTTTTGTGATCGATTTATGATTTCAATTGCATTGTCAAAAATCTCAGTTTTAGTCTTGTTTATTCCAGCAACATCCTCTTTCATGGCTTGTTCAGCCACAGCCACAGCTTCACGGGCAAATACTTCACTATCTTCCATAGTTGGGAGAATACGATCATCAGATATTCCTTTATCCTTAGCGAATGAAGCAAGTTCTTTAGATGCAGCTATACACATCCCATCAGTAATTGTCTTTGCGCGTATATCTAAAGCTCCACGGAATATGCCAGGAAATCCCAGTGAATTATTAGCCTGATTTGGAAGATCAGACCTTCCAGTAGCAACAATTTTTGCACCAGCATCTTTAGCCTCCCATGGCCAAATTTCAGGAATGGGATTAGCACATGCAAAAACTATAGCATTTTTATTCATTTTTTCAATCCATGAAGGTTTTATTATTCCAGGTCCAGGCAGTGATAGAGCTATGCATATATCAACATCAACCAACGATTCCTGTATTTTTCCATTTCTTTGATCTACATTTGTTTCATTCATTATGTTCACTTTAAGTGGATGTGAAGCTAAATCTGTTCGATTTTTATTTATTATACCTTTACTATCAACAACAATAAGATTATTAGGATTAGCACCTGCATGTTTTAACAATCTATAAAGAGCAATATTCGCTGCCCCACTTCCTATTAACGAAATTTTTGAATCTTTTATTGACTTATCTGCAAGTTCAAGTGCATTAAACAAACCCGCAAGAATTACTAATGCTGTTCCTTGTTGATCATCATGCCAAACGGGTATTTCTAAAGAAGAACGTAACTCATCAAGGATTTCAAAACATTTTGGACTTGCAATATCCTCAAGATTAATACCTCCAAAAGAAGGTGAGATATTTTTACATATTTTAATTATTTCATCTTTGTCTTTTGTATTTAACATAATTGGAGTTGCATCAACTCCACCGAGATATTTGAATAAAAGAGATTTACCTTCCATTACTGGTAATCCTGCATGAGGTCCTATATCACCAAGTCCTAATACTCTAGAACCATCACTAATAATTGCTATATTATTACCTTTGTTAGTATGATCATACACCTTTGCAGTATTATTTGATATTTCTTTGCATGGTTCAGCAACGCCCGGAGTATACCAAACCGCAAAATCATCATATGAATTTATAGAACATTTAGGAACTGATTCAATTTTTCCTTTATAGAATTCGTGCCATTTATTTGCTTTTTTAGCAGGAAGATTTGCTTTCTTTAATAATTCTTCATCGGACATGGCCAACAACTAATAATGTTATAATAATACTATTTATTTCCATAGTAGAAAAGTAGATTTATATCAGGTATTTAATAGTAGAACTGAACCACATTGAAAATTGCAATAATTGGATTAGGAGTAGCAGGTTCTTATTTATTAAATACATTAAGTGATGAACATGATGTCACAGGTTACGAAATGCAGAAAGAAGGAGGATTTGATGCTATATGTGCATGGGGTGCATCAAAAAATGAAATGACAAAGATACTGTCAAACATAGACTTTGACTTCAACAAGTATATATTTTTTACAGGGAAAGAAATAAACCTAGAATTAAAAGGAAAACTAAGAAAGGTTCCATGTAAAGGATTAGTAACATATGACAAACATGGATTAGAATTAGATTTATGTAGAAAAAAGAATGCAAAATATGGTGTTCGTGTAACGCCAAATGACTTCCCTTTTGACAAATATGATTTAGTTATTGATGCGACAAGTCTTCAGAGAATCATGTTGCCAAAAATTAACGAGCAACTACTAGTTCCTTGTGTTGAATATAAGGTGGAATATGATAAGATTCCATTTGATGATTTCTATGTAAGACCATTCGATACAAATAGTGGATATTTATGGTTCTTTCCCTTACAAAATAACATCGGACATATAGGAGCTGGAGATTATCATCGTAAGCATAATGAAGCTCTAGAGTCATTTATGGAAAAGTACAAAGGTAAAATAATTAAAAAAGTTGGTAGACCAATAAGACTATCTGCTCCGCAATTATGTAAACCATTTAGTAAAGGTAATGTAGTTGGCGTAGGAGAAGCAATAGGAACAGTTTTTCCATTAATGGGAGAAGGAATAATTCCAAGTTTGCATTGTGCAGAAATGTTGAAAGAAAATCTTAACGATATTGAAGCATATGAGCAAAGAGTATTAGAAAAATTCAGCTCATATACTGACATATACAAAATAATTAAATTAAAAATGGATGATAAAATTTCAGTGTTTTCAATGCTGAAATATTCAGGAATATTATGGAATTTATACAGAACCATGAAATCAGAGGAAGAAAGATTTGGATTGGAAGTAAGAATGAGAGATCTAATGGCAATAATGCTTTCGCAGCGTGGAAATTGAGTAGAAAACTTAAATTATTGGTGTATCTTACCTAATGTGTTATAAAATGAATATAATAAATAGAGGTGTAATGGTATTTGACGGATCAAAGTATAGTAAAGTATCACGTAAGATTAACATTCGAAATAGATGGAATAGTAGACAAAGCTGATGTTATAGGGGCCATATTTGGTCAAACTGAAGGTATATTTGGACCTGAAATGAATCTAAATGAACTTCAGAAAAACTATAAAGTTGGACGAATTGAAATAAATAGCAGTTCAAAAAATGGTAAAACATCAGGAAAAGTAACTATCCCAATGAGTACAGATATATCTACTACATCATTAGTAGCAGGTGCTGTTGAATCAATAGAAAAAGTTGGTCCATGTCAATCACATTTTAAATTGGAATCACTAGATGATGTAAGATCAGTAAGAAGGCAACAAATTGTAGATCGAGCGAAAGAAATAATGAGAGATTGGTCATCAAAAACAGCAAGTGAAGGCGAAAATATAGTAAAAGAAGTGTCAGAATCTGCAAAAAGATCAAAGATAATCGAATATGGAAGAGACAAATTGCCAGCTGGACCAGGAGTAGACAAATCCAAAGAAATTATAATAGTAGAAGGACGAGCTGATGTACTTCTCCATTTAAGAGCAGGAATTGAAAACGTAATTGCTGTAGAAGGAACGAATATTCCAGATACAATAATAGACATAGTCAAAAGTAAAGATAAAGTAACAGCATTTTTAGATGGAGATAGAGGAGGAGATCTTATTTTAAGAGAACTTCAACAAGTTACCAAACTTGATAGAGTGGCAAGAGCTCCAGATGGAAAAGAAGTAGAAGACTTGACACCTGTAGAAATACTAGATATTTTAGACTTGGAAAAGAGTTCTGACGATTTTGGTGTTAATGAGTCTACAGAAAAAATAGAACCATCTGTTAATTTACCAGAAGACATAACAAAGAAAACAGCGGATATATTCAATGATATAAACGGAAGTTTAGAAGGAATAATATTAGATGGAGATTTGAATGAAAATCTCAGAGTGCCTGTAAGTGGATTAGTGAAAGGAATAGAATCATCTACTAATTCAAAATACATTGTATTTGATGGCATAATAACTCAAAGATTAGTGGACATATCAAACAAAGCAGGAATAAAATACATCATTGGAAACAAAACCGGTAGCGATGTAAAAAATACTCCAGAAGAATTAAAGTTAGTAACGTTTCATGAACTTGCGTTAAAATAGCGATATGCTAATAAAAAATCTGAATATCAGAGACAATAAAACAACACTAAAACCAGAAAGTAATCAAGATCTTTGGACACTTCGTAGAATTATTGAAAAAGGAGATATAATTTCTTCACGCACAAAAAGAGTGATCAAAGACAACAAAGAGTTTTCAAGACCTGATAAAGGAGAAAGAATTAACGTAAATCTAAGTGTGGAAGTAGAAAATATAACTCTAGATAATACACTAAACAGACTAAAAGCTCGCGGTAAAATAATAGATACTTCGGATGAATCCATTACAAAAGGAAGTTTTCATTCAATTATGATTTCAGAAGGATATATGTTTTCGTTGAAAAAGAAAAAATTGCAATCATTCCAAATTAATCTAATAAAGAAAAGCGCAAAAGAAATTGATAGAATATTGATCATAGCAGTAGATATGAGAGAGGCTTGTTTAGGCATGGTTATAGACACAAGTTTGAAGATTCTAGAAAAAGAGGAATCAGGGATTACAGGTAAAATGTACAGTAACAAAACTTCTATGAATCAATATATCGACACGATAGTAAACAAAACAATAGAAAATTCCAAATTTGCAAAAAAAATAATAATTGTTGGACCTGGAGAAATCAAAAAGAAGATTTTTAACAAATTGGAGAAATATAATGAAATTTATAAAAAAACAAGTGTTTTAGATGGAATAGATCTGTCAGGAGAAGATGGTGTGTACACGTCACTAAGATCTCCAAAATTAAGAGAATTGTTGAATGAAACAAACATAGCAAAAGCAGAAGAATTGATTCATGAAACGAACAAAAGAATTGCAACCGATGATAAAAGATTGGTATTCACGTTAAAGGAAACATTGAAAGCAGGTAAAACTGGTGCAATAGAATCAATTTTGGTGTCTAATAATATATTTGAACATGGCGAAGAGGAGGAAATAATTGAAATTTTGAATTATGTAGACAAATACAAAGGGAAGACTCTCATGGTGGATGAAACAACTGACGCTGGAAAACAGGTTGAATCTTTGGGAGGAATAATAGGTTTCCTAAGATATCCACTCTCAGATTGAAATTTAAGATTATAACAGGGTTTGATTTAACCAATCAAGATATTTTGAGTTAATACTATTTGGTTTAATGCTTATTATTTCAGGAGTGTCATATGGATGACATTGTTCAAGGAAATTAATGAGATCAGGTTCTTTAGAAGAAGTTGTTTTGAAAATAACAAGAAGTTCATTCACATCTTCAATTTTTCCTTTCCAAGGATATATAGATCGTAAAGGAAGTACATTAGCACATGCAGCAAATTTTTGATCTATTGCATTGCGTACAATTACTTCAACCTTCTCTTCATCATCAAACGTAGAAAAAACAATCATTTTATAATAAAAGACAAGTATTAATTAGCAATTAATTTATCTCCTCTATATAATTTGGTATCAAATCAAGTACTAATTATTGGATTTGTAATATTTTGGACAATAGTGACATTAGTGGGAAGAACAAACAAAGCAAAAAAAGCAGGATTTGAAACTAAACCATTATACATAATATGGAAATATCACAAAATTGAAAAGTATCTTGTTAAATTATCTAGTAGAAAAAAATTCTGGAATATTTATGCAGACTTGAGTGTGATATTAGGCATAATATTGTTAATAGGATCTATAGCGTTTTTAACGAACAACATAATTAATTTGTTCAATAGTCAAGATGATTTTTTGGGTGTTACAATACTAATACCGTTTGTAACTTTAAAAAGTCCAGACATATTACTTTATTTTTTCCTAGCAGTGCCATTAATATTAATTTTACACGAAGGAGCACATGGAGTAATATCAGTATTAGAAAAAATAAAAGTGGAGTCAGGAGGATTTGCAATATTAGGAGTGCTAATAGCAGGATTCGTAGAACCAAATGAAGATGAATTTAAAAAAGCAAAGAGTGTTTCAAAGCTTAGATTAATTGGTGCTGGTTCGTCAGCGAATCTGGTTTCATCTATTTTTGTTGCAGCATTATTAATAACAACACCATTTTTTGGTGCTTTTCTACCGTTACCTGTAAGAGATGTTTTTTACAAGCCATCAATTGGTCTGCCAATATTTGATGTAGATCAAGATTTAGAAGAAGGGAATTTAGGATTACTAGAAGATGATATAATTACAGAAATAAATGGTAAAAGAATAAGATCTCCACAAGATTTGCAAGAAATAGAGTTTGGGGTTGGGGAATCTGTTGAAATAGGAATTATTAGAAATGGAGAACAGAGAAACATTAACATTATAACATCTCCCTCAGAAGACGATCCGTCAAAAGGTATGATTGGAATAAAGCATTTAGGAACATCTCAATATCCATCAAAATTTCCCATATCACTAGAATTTTCTAGAAGTGTGACATTATTTTTGTTTTGGTTTTGGTTTCTTTCATGGCATATTAGTATATTCAATATGTTACCATTATATCCCCTAGACGGTGACCAATTTTTTGCTGCACTGTTAGAAAAGATTTCAGATCCAAAGAAAAGAAAAATAATCAGATATTTGGTGAATGTATTAATTGGATTATTATTGATAGGAAATCTGGTTGGAACATTTCTGATATCAGGACTTTTAACACTATAATATCTAGTATTCATATAGTGAATTATAGTATGACAAAATCATGTATAAAATGTAATGAAAAAGCAACATATTTTAGAAAATATTCAGGAGAAGCTCATTGCAATAAATGTTTTTCAAATTCAATAATAGAAAAAACAAAAAAAACTATATCAAAACATAAAATGTTAAAATATGGTGAAAAAATAGCAGTGGCTGTATCGGGTGGAAAAGACAGTTTAGTATTATTAGATATATTGAATAAAATGTCAGAAAGGCAAGGATCCGAAATATGTGCAATAACAATAGACGAAGGTATAGAAACATACAGAGAAGAATCAATTTCATTTTCAAGAAATGCATGTAACGAAATGGGTATTCAACAAATAGTTCTTTCATTTGAAGAATTATTTAATGATTCATTAGATCAGATTATGGATATTAGAAAAGATAAAACTACATCATGTACGATGTGTGGGACATTTCGTCGAAGAGCAATTGAAATTGGCGCAAAAAAAATTAATGCAGATGTAATAGCCACAGGTCACAATTTAGATGATACCTTGCAGACATTTTTAATGAATTTATTTAGTGGAGACATAAAGAGAATTAAACAATCAAATCATAATTTAGAAAAAAAAGATGGTTTTGATTTCAAACGAATAAAACCATTGATGGAAATTTATGAAGAAGAAATAGTATATTATGCTTTTGTTAACAAAATACCAATTCAGAGTATAGATTGTCCTCATTCAAATGAGAGTATTAGAACAGAAATAAGACAAATATTAGTTGATATGGAGAAAAAACATCCAGGAATCAAGCTAAATACAATGAGATCAATTAATAAAATTCTAGATAACACTGAAAACATTTCAGAAAAACAACTTCAAAAATGTGAAATTTGTAATTTTCCTAGTTCAGACAAAATTTGTTCAGTATGCAAAACAGTTAATCTCGTAAGTTCTTGGAAAGACTAGAAAAGAGAGAAAGCTGCCTAACTATAGGTTACTAACAAAAGTTTAGAACGCTTATATTTTATTAGAAGTAAATACAAACAATGTTTCATATGGATGAAGATGCGGGTACTTTACTTAATTTACTTGGAAATGAAACAAGACGGAAAATAATTGCTATATTATCAAATGAACCGAAATATTTTATTCAATTATCAAAGGAACTTGGAGTAAGTCAACAAGCTGTATTGAAACACTTAGCATTACTCGAGGAATATGGTTTAGTAAGTTCATTTAGAGCCAAAAGTAATTTTGCAGCACCTGATAGAAAATATTTCAGATTAAGTAAACCGGTTTACCTTAGTGTAGGAATTACAGAAGATAGTATGCATATGGATTTAAAGAATTTAGATGAAGAAAACGTAGTAAAAAGTGATAACAAGAGAAATTTCAGAAAATTAATTCAGAAATCTAAAAATATTGAAAACAAAAGCGAAATGAACATAGTAGTTAACGAAGTTAATTCCATAATTAGAACAATAAATGCAAGAATAGAACAGCTTGAGGAAGAGAAAATGGAATTATTAAGATTGAAACAACAAGCTACACAAAAAGTCCATGAAGTAATTAGAGAAACGTTAGAAGAAGATTTGACAAGAAGAATATTATATTCAATATTAACCTCCTCAAATAGATTAGACGTTACTGATCTTTCAGAAATATTGAACATAAGAGAAAAAGAAATAAAAGAAGCAATGAAAGAATTAGAAAATAAGTTTTCAATAAATTTAAAGTATTTTTACAGTGAGACATAAAGTTTATATATATCAGTTACTAACATTATGTTAGTAACTGAGATAGATGTATATGAAATGGAACAAACAAAACAATATAGATAAAATATTTCAAAGCGTGTTTAATGAAATAGAAAACTTGCAAGGTGTTTTCCAAAACAATTTAGACTCTGACTTTAGAATAAATGGTCCACATTACTATGGATATTCAATGACAATTGGATCAGATGGAAAGCCGGTAATAAAAGAATTTGGAAACGTACGAAATTCAGAAGAATCATATGTAAATAATGATTCAGAATACAGAGATCCACAAATTGATATCATAAACGATGAAAATAGTGGTAAAATAAAAATAATTGCAGAAATGCCTGGTGTCAAGAAAGAGAATATAGAAATAACAGAAAACCAAGGTATAGTAAAAATCAAAGCAGAAAATGGGGAAAGAAAATACAACAAAGATGTTTCTACAGGTAAAAAACTAAATGCAAATAAAACCACTTCAAAATTCACAAACGGTATTCTAGAATTAGAAATTGAACTAGAAAAATCAGAAACAGAGAAAAAAATCAAAATAGACTAAAATTTAGTGTATAGAAATAAACTGAATTTTCAAAAATAATTAGAATTATTTTGTAGGTTTAACTACGTCTTCGATTAATACTTTACTTGGCATAGGAAGTTTAGAGCCAGCTGATTTTACGGCCTTTTTAGCAGCGTCTATATGGATTTTGAATGTTCTTATTTCAAGTATCTTTTGTCCAATTTTGACTCGGCTAGCTAAGCCACTTGGTTTACCATATGCTCTTCTCATACCTTCTTGCAATCTGTCTGCACCTGCAGTTGCAATCATTTTATTTTCACTCAAAATTACATGAGGATAGACTCTTACATTAAGCTGATATTCAGTTTCACCAACGACAGACATTTTTTTATTAGCAGCGACTCTAGCTGCCTCAATTGCATTATCTCGTATTTGTGAAACCTCTGTAGAAGTTAAATAAACATGAACATCATAGTCATTTTTGGCATTACCAGTGTTGAATCTGGCTATTCGAGTGTTAGGAGATGAAGTATATTCCTTCCTAGTTAAAGGCATTCCGCTCCTAATTCTATAGTTTGAACCCTTCATTTCATTCTTATTAATAATGGTATTAATTATATGTTTTCTTATTTAGATACAGAATGGTCAAATATCTATTTACAATTTCACATGAAGCTGCATCAAAGGCAGAGCTTGTAGAAGTCCTAAAATGTCTGCAAATAGAATTTTGGCAATTCAATTCCATGCCACTACATATTGTGTAAACCTGCAAAATCTCTTATCTATACCAGTCAATGTATACAATAACGGATACATCCAAGTATCGAATAATGTTTGTTTCTGTCTACCTTTCAAATAAAAACCAC
>JAYZAG010000061.1:0-13662 GCA_036422215.1 Thermoproteota archaeon | reverse complement strand
AATGTTAGTTATACTTGCTTCGACTGCAGCAGTACCAGAAGCAGATAAATGAATAATATCTTCTTCACATTCAAATAGAATTTTTCCCTTACGAATCATTTCTTCCATCATGGAACTAAAATCTTTAGTTCTATGACCAATGCTAGGGGCGACCATTGCCTGAGTTACCTCAATAGGCACATTAGTTGGTCCGGGAAGCATGATTAACTTCTGAAATGTGGAATTTGTTGTGTTTATCGACATATATTTTCAGAATATATTATGTAATAAATAACCATTGCTTTAGAATATGATTTTGTGGTATGCTGAAAAATTCAAGTACATCTTCATATTAACATATAATATAAAATGATAAACATAGACAAAACAAGGATTTTTGCTGAAATAAGAGAAAAAGATCCAAAAAGAATAACACTAAGTGCGCCGGATGGACTTATAAACAAAGTCGAAGATTTGGCGGAAGAAATACAGCGCGAGTTCAATATAGATACATTCATCATGGGAGATAGCTGTTATGGAAGCTGTGATACGACAAATAATGATTCAAAAATTATAGGGGCAGATATTGCATTTAACATAGGTCACACCATATCATTTGAAAAGTTAGGAGATAGAACAATAATGATTGATGCGTTTGATGATATTGGGTTCGAAAATGTAGTAAAGAAATCAGTATTACAATTGAAAAAATATAAAAAAATAGGTTTAGTTACATTTAGTCAATACATAGAGTCTATTCAAAACGTTAAAGATTTGTATGAAGAAAATGGTATTTCAGCTGAAATAGGGAAAGGAAAAGGTCAATTAAGAGATGGTCAGATATTTGGTTGTGAATTTTACCCAGTAGATTCAATAAAAGAAGATGTTGATGCATTTGTAGTCTTAGGAAGAAGTAATTTTCATGCTATAAGCGTTTCATTGGTATCTGACAAACCAACTTTTATTCTAGATCCATATTCAGAAGAGATAATAAACATACAGGAAATATCAGAAGAACGTAAAAAGAGAGCAATACTTTCAGTCTATAAAGCTAGAGATGCAGACAAATTTGGTTTGATAGTTGGGTTAAAAGAAGGGCAATATATGATGAAACAAACACTGTCATTAAAAACAGAATTAGAAAAAAGAGGTAAGAGTGTTAGACTAATAGCTATGCGTGAAGTAACAAGTGACAGAGTGTCAATGTTGAGAACAATTGACGCATTTATCCAAACTTCATGTCCCAGAATTTCTACTGATGGATATACTTTTGATAAACCGGTATTATCAGTCCCTCAGGCAGAAGCATTATTGAATGTGTTAGACGGTAGAGAACCAGGCGAGTTTCTGATGAAACCTAATTGGTTATAAAAATAAAACAATAAAATTATAACTAGTGAAAAAATATCAATCTCATGGAAAACCAAAAAAAAGTATTGCCTGGAGAAGAATTAGCAGTTATTGAGGAATACATAGGTGGAAAAGGAACATATGTTACTTCAGGTGTAGTTAGGGCTTCCACTGTCGGAATAGCAACATTTGACAAGGAGAATAATACGATTGAAATAAGTCCTCTTGTAGAGTCAGAACAAGTACCTGACACAGGAGATAAAATTATAGGAAGAGTTGCAACAGTTCAGTCGAGTATGATTAATGTAAACATAATAGAAGTAAATTCAATAAAAATAAAATCGGGATATTCAGGATTAATTCTCTTGCCAAAAGGAAGACAAACAACCAGAATCAAAATGATTCCAGATGACATAGTTATTGCAACAGTTGTAAAAAACAACAAGGGGATAATCTTCCTTGAGGTGAAATTACTTGAAGATGGCGTAACAGAAACAAAATGTTCAGTATGCGGAGGAGAAATCGTTCCAATGAATACAAGAGTAAAATGCATAGAATGTGGATTTACAGACATAAGAACTCTATCAAGTGAATTCGAGAAGAAATAACTAGCAACATAATATATACGTGGTAAACCGTATACTAAGTAGGTTCAAACAAAATACAGAGGTAAATAGATAATGGCAATAGAGGAACAAAAATACATCTGGTTAGATGGAGAATTAATTGAATGGAATGAGGCTAAAGTACCAATTCTTACTCATGCAATGCATTACGGTACTGGTGTTTTTGAAGGAATAAGAGCGTATGCTGTTGACAATAATCTTTTAGTATTCCGTTTGAAGGATCATATGAAAAGATTAATGGAATCAGCAAAAATGTATTATCTAGAACATAAGTTTTCAGCAGAAGAATTAGAGAATGCTACATTAAAATTGTTAAAGAATAATGAATTGAAAGAATCTTCATACATAAGACCGTTAATATTTGTAGGATATGGAGGAATAGGTCTAAATTGTACTGGATTTCCAGTTAGAGTTGGAATAGCTGCATTTCCATTTGGAGATTATTTCGCAAATCCAGAAATAAGAGTCTGCATATCTAACTGGAAAAGGATTTCAGATGATTCAATGCCACCGCAAGCAAAAGCATGTGGAAATTATTTGAATTCAGTTATAGCGAAATTAGATGCGCTAAAGTCAGGATTTGATGATGCAATTCTATTGGATAAAAGGGACTTTGTTAGTGAAGGGACTGGAGAAAATATTTTCATTGTGAAGGACGGTAAGATATCAACACCTGGATCATCTTCATCAATTTTGATGGGAATAACAAGAGATACTGTAATAAAAATAAGTAAAGGGTTAGGATACAAGGTGGAAGAAAGAGACATAAATAGATTTGAACTGTATCAAGCAGATGAAGTATTTTTTACAGGTACCGCTGCAGAAGTTACATCAATTGTAGAAGTAGATAATAGAAAAATTTCAGATGGTAAAATGGGATCAGTAACATCCAAAATTAGAAGTACTTATTTAGATATAGTTAAAGGAAAAGATGAAGAATACAAAAACTGGATTACAGAGGTATACTAAATTAATTGTCACAAAATGAGAAAAATGTAGGTTTCCAAGGTGAAAAAGGTTCATATAGTGAAGAAGCGACAAATAATTGCATTCCTAATTCCAATCCAATACCATATAAAACACTAGAAGATCTATTTTCTGCATTAAAGAATAATGAGATCGTCAATGCAATAATACCTATAGAGAATTCAATTGAAGGTAGCGTGAATGAAGCATATGACTTGCTCCTAGAATCAGATGCAAAAATCAACGGTGAAATTAATCTTAGAATAAAACATTGTCTAATAGGACATAAAGGAGTTAATATTAATGAAGTAGAATCAATTTACTCGCACCCGCAAGCATTGGGTCAATGTAGAAAATATATTAAAAAACTGAATAAAAAAGTAATACCATCCTATGATACCGCAGGTAGTGTTAAACTAATAAAAGAAAAAGGAATAAAAAATGGAGTTGCTATAGCTAGTCGCAAAGCTGCAGAACAATACGATATGGAAGTAATAGATGATAAAATAGGAGACAATGAAGATAACTATACACGATTCTTTTATCTCGGTGAAAAAAATCCAACAAAAACGGGTAAAGATAAAACGTCAATAGTATTTTCAACATCAGATAGAGCTGGATCTTTGTATAGAGCACTAGAAGAATTTGCTAATAGAAACATAAATCTTACAAAAATACAATCAAGACCAACAAGGGAAAAAGCATGGGATTATAATTTCTTTGTTGATTTTGAAGGTCATATAGAGGACAATTATTGCAAAGAACTATATGATTCATTAGCAGAAATGTGCAAATTTGTAAAAGTTTTAGGATCATATCCAAGAGCATAAAGATCATAGTCTATCAAAACATAATTAAAACAATGATAAGCTTTGAATACTGGTAATATTCATATATATTATAGAATTGGAAACGATAATCTCAGAAGACACAAATACAATAACAGTTGAAGTAAAAAATGCAGATGTCTCATTAGGTTACATTATAAGACATGAATTTCTCAAAGATTCAAATGGTGTATTTTCAGGAGTGATAAAGCCTCACCCTTTAATTAGTAAATTCACAATGAAATTTGAGACTAAAAAGGAAAATTCAAAAGAAATAGTAATTGATGCCATAACAAAGACATCAAAACAACTAAAAAAACTTAACAAGGACATAGATTCAGCAATTTCAAAGAAATAATTCCAAAAAGTGGTTTTAATAATGAAATTTTGTAAAGATTGTGGAAACAGAATTACAACAAGTCAGTGTAATGCATGTGGAACAGTTTCAGAAGAAAAATATGAAAGTGGTTTGTCTAAAACAGTTATAAAAACAGAAGAAAAAGATCCAAAAATAGACATCAGAGAAGATGATGATACAAAAACCATGCCAACTATAGAAATTGAATGTCCAAAATGTAAAAATAACAAAGCGGTCTGGTGGTTATTACAAACAAGAAGTGGAGATGAACCACCAACTCAGTTCTATAGATGTACAAAATGTGCTCAGACTTGGAGAGAATATTCATAATTAATAATATAATGAAGTGAAATATTTTGGTATTTATTGCAAAAACAGAAAAATCAGATTTATGGAAAATAATTGCTAACACTATAGCTACATTAGTAGAAGAAGCAACTTTCAATGCTACACCAGAAGGATTTTCGTTTAGGGCGATGGACCCATCTCATGTAGCATTAGTAGATCTAAATTTATCAAACGCGTCGTTTGACAAATATCAATGCGACAAAGAATATCAATTGACTGTTAGGGTAGAAGAATTCACCAAATTAATAAAAAGAGCCAATCAAAAAGATTCAGTGTCTATTACATCGGATGATGAATATCTAATAATAGAATTGAAAAACGGTTACAAAAGAGATTTTAAAATTCATTTAATAGAGAGTTCTTACTCACCTGCACCTGTACCAAATTTATCATTAAATACACATATAAAAATAAAGGAAAAAGCTCTCCAAGATGTATTAAGTGACATAAATGTTGTTGCAGATCACATAGTAATAGAAGCTGAAAATGGAAAAGTTGATTTCATAGGAAAGAGTGATGCAGGAGAAGCGGTTGTTACATTTGAAGAAAATAAAGACGAAATAACAGAATTGGAAATCAAGGAAAAAAGTAGATCAACGTATGGTTTACAATATTTAATTAACATAGTAAAAGCAATAGGAAATACATCAGAAGACATAACAATGGAATTTTCGGACAATATGCCATTAAAACTAGAATTTAACTTGGGAGAGGCAGGAGGTAAACTTGCTTTCTATCTTGCTCCAAGAATAGAAGATAACTAAACAAAGTTTTTATCACACATTATTCATTTTTAATGTGCGGGTGAATGGAGACATCTACAACCGTTCCGCAAATCCCGGTAAGCGAGATGTAAAAATGAATAATAAAGAAATATCATTAATAGCAATAATAAGTGCATTATATTCAGCTTTGGTAATTGGGTTAGCACCAATAAGCTTCTTACCAATACAAATAAGAATTGCAGATGCAATGCTGCCTCTGTCGATTATTTTTGGAATGCCTGCCATAATTGGTTTAACATTAGGGACAATAGTGGCAAATGTATTTGGAGGATTAGGATTTGTTGACATAATAGGAGGAGGATTTGCGAATTTAGTAGCTGCATATGTAGCATGGAAAGTTGGATCACTAAAGATCAAATATGCATGGATTACTGCAGTTGTTTTACAAATAATTATAGTAGGAACAGTTGTTGGAATTTATTTAGCAGTTTTATTTGAAATCCCAATATTAATTTCAATATCAAATATTTTGATATCATCTGCAGTATCGGTAGGAATTATTGGATATTCAGTATTAAAAATAGTTTCCAGAAATAAAACAGATTAAAATCATTCAACGATTAAACTAAGATCTAGAGTTTTACTAGAGTGTGTCAAGACTCCCATTGAGATAATGTCGACTCCAGTTTTAGCATAAGATCGTATATTGCCAAGAGTAATATTGCCAGAAGCCTCTAAGATAATATTTTTACGAAGATCTTTAGAAGTAAGAAGTTCAATGCAAGATTGTATTTGTTCAGGATTCATATTATCAAGTAGAACAGTATCAGCACCTGCATTTACCGCAGTGATGAGGTCAGATTGATTCTGGATTTCTATTTCAATAGAGTGATCAGGCAGAGCTGATTTTATTTTTTGAATTGTTGAGTTAATATTTTTAGAAAGTTTCAGATGATTTTCCTTTATCAAAATCATATCACCAAGATTATATCGGTGTGAATTTCCGCCTGCTATTACAATAGCTTTTTTTTCAAAGTATCGTAACCCAGGGAGAGTTTTACGTGTTCCAGCTATTATGATATCATTATTTTCTAGTTTAGCAAGTTGTATTGCTTCATGAGTAATTGTTGCTACTCCACACATATGACCTAATAAATTCAAGATCACACGTTCAACAGATAAAATTGATTTTATTTTCCCTGATATATTACATAATATATCAGATGGTTTTATTTCATCACCATCAGAAAAATTCCATTTGATTTCCAAATTACGTTGAACACATAAAGTAGAGATTTCTTCAATGCCAGCAAGAATCCCATTTTCTTTGGAGATGATTTTAGCGGTTTTTAATATATCATTTTCTATGATAGATTCAGTAGTTATATCTCCATCTCCTAGATCTTCAAGATAAAAATTGAGTAATTCATTAATGTAAGTGGTTTTTGTTTTCATTAATTATCCAAACATATAAAACCTTCTTTAAATAAGAATTCTCTGGAAATGAGAATATTTGTGAAGTAACTATGATTCAAAGTTCATATGAAACAAAAAAAGAACATATTGCCAACAAGATAATACATCTTAAAAAACAAAAAGATGTGACTATACTAGCACATAATTATCAAATTCCTGAAATCCAAGACATATCAGATTACGTTGGTGATTCATTAGGATTAGCAAAAGAAGCATCCAAAATAGATTCAAAAAAAATTATATTTTGTGGTGTAAAGTTTATGGCAGAAACTGCATCAATACTGTGTCCAGAGAAAGAAGTTTTAATTCCTGATCTTGATGCGGGTTGTTCTCTAGCAGCAACAATTAATGTAGAACAATTAAGGGATTGGAAAAAAAAGAACCCTGGTGCAGTGGTTGTATCTTACATCAACACTACAGCAGAAATAAAAGCAGAGAGTGATTATTGTTGTACTTCGGCGAATGCTGTAAAAATAATTGAGGCAATACCCAAGAATAAAGAAATATTGTTTCTACCTGACTTATTCTTAGGGGCATACTTGGAAGAAAAAACAGGAAGAAGATTACATATATGGCCAGGTGAATGTCATGTACATTCCAAAATTAGTCCTGATTTAATAGAAAATTTGAAAATTGAAAAGCCTGACGCGGAACTGCTAATACATCCTGAATGTGGGTGTATGACGAATCTATTATATCTTAAAACAAGAAATAAGACAGAGAGTTTCAAGGGAGAGATTCTATCTACAGATGCAATGATAAAATATGCAAAGAAATCAAAATCCGAACAGTTTATTGTGGGAACTGAAACAGGCATGCTATATCAATTGAAAAAACACAACCCAGATAAGAAATTTTATCCTGTAGAAGAAGAAGCTGTCTGTGAATATATGAAAATGATAGATTTAGATAAAGTATACAATTCTTTAACCAATAATGTTTACTCTGTAAAAGTTCCTAAAAATATAGAAATTAAAGCAAAAAAAGCAATTTACAGCATGTTAGAAATTGAATAGATAAGTTACAGTAATTATTTATTAAAGAAAAACTATTAGAATGTAATTGTCAGAAATAAGAGAGAGTGATTTTAGCAGAAGGAAAGTCTTGTTTACTGATAAGAAGATTACTACAATAAAAAAATCTACTAAATCCAAATACAATAAGAAAAATTGTGAACTATGTCCTGGAAATGAATCTAAAACAAATACTGCAGATCTAGTAATAAAAAGCAAAAAAGGAGTTTTATCAAAATTAAATGATGAAATAGATAATTATGTAGATGATTGGTCAGTAAGGGCTTTCATAAACAAAGATCCATTGGTAAAGCCTGAAAAAAGTAAAAAAAATAGTGAAATAGGATATGGTGAAGTGCCTTTATACCACGAACCATCATTTGGATATCATTATACAATTGTAATAACACCCGATCATATAGTCGATCTAGCAGATATGGACAATGAACAATGGGTAAATGTTTTTACTACAATACAAGATAAAGCAAGGTGGATTTATGCACAAAAAAATGTTTCATATGTTGTAATTTCTTTAAATAAAGGTGAACTGTCGGGAACGTCAAAAGAACATCCACATATAGAAATGATAAGTTTGCCGATTCTGCCAAAGATTATTGAAGAAGAAGCAAACATAGTACAAAGATCAATTAGGCGTGAAGGGGTGTGTAAAATGTGCGAAACCATCAAGAAAGAAAGAAATGGTGAGAGATTTATTGCTGCTACAAATAATTTCGTAGCATTTTCACCCTACGCTTCAATTACAGAATACGAATGCTGTATTTTTCCAATAAAGCATCAAACTAGTTTTCTGAAGATTTCACAGAAAGACATAGGTGAACTATCATATATATTTACAAAAGTTTTATCTGCATTTTCAAAATTATTAGATAATCCTTCAATAAATTTAGTTATACACACATCTCCTGAAAAAAAAGCATCAAAACAAATACACTGGCATTTTGAAATATATCCAAGAATAACTAACGAAAATAATTTAGATAGGTCAACTGGTTTATATATAAACCGAGTACTCCCAGAAAAAGCTGCAGAAAAAATAAGAAATTTAATAGATTAAACTTTTATTTTCCAATAATTTGAAAAACAAGTTGTCTATCACGGCCTTCAATATTACATTCTAGAAATATTATATGTTGCCATTGTCCAAGTAAGAGTTTTTGATCTTTAAATGGAACCGTAATACTTGGGCCGATTAAAGATGCCTTTACATGTGAACGTCCATTACCATCGTGCCAAGTGTTTTCATGTTCATAAAAAATATCATCAGGAGCAATACGTTTTAACATAGCAGGAAAATCTTTTTCGAGTCCTGGTTCGTATTCAATTGTTGTAATAGCACCAGTGGAATGTCTAGTAAATACAGTTACAATCCCATCTTTAAGTCCGGAAGATTTAATTTCTTTATTAATATCATCAGATAAATCAATCATCTGATTTTCGTGTTTAGTTTTTATTGTGATCTCTTTAGTTACTACACTCATTATATCAACAAATGATTTATTATTATAAAAATCATAACTAGTGAATCAAGTAATTTCTATATTTTCCGAGTTAGTTGCTCCAACAGGTGTTAGGTTCAAAAGATCGTTTACAGCATGTACCTCTATTATATAATTACCAGTATGTTGAGGGATCCAACTGATTCCAGGTTTGAAAGAACCACCTGGCTCAAGTTCTAGGTTTGTCACACCTTGAGAATAAACAACATTATTAGTTGTAGATTCTCTAATTACGACTTTTACAGCAAATGTTACTTTTTCAGTATGAATATTTATAACTGTACTTTCAACTACAATTATATCACCTGCACCATATGAAGATAATGGGTTTCCAAACATGTCAACAAAATCTACGGATTCAATTTCAATTAAATAATTGACTTCCGCAATTTCTTCTTCATCGTCAATTTCAACATCATCACCCATGTCAACGTCAATTTCAACATCATCACCCATGTCAACATTATCATCAACTACTTCAACATCATCACCCATGTCAACATTATCATCAACTACTTCAACAGATTGTTGGTTTGAGTTCTCTAGTTCTATTTCTAATGAACTAATTTTGCTATCAGAATCTGAAATTTTATCTTCTAAAACATTCAGATCAGAAGAAAGGCTAGAAATTTGTGCATTCAAGTCATTAATTTCTGTATTTTTATTCTCAACTTCATTAATTTTAGAATTTACACTGTTTTGTAGATCTGTAACAATATTTTTAAGCGCTTTAATTTCCTCTTGTGCTAAATATACTTCACGACTTGTGTTATCAGTAGTTTCATCATCAACAGAAAGTGATTGATCAGAAGATTGAGGGAACACAAAATAAGTTATACCACCGCCAACAAGAATGCCAATAAAAAGAAATGCAATAAATAATATTGGTTTAGTAGAGCTAGAATTATTATTGGAATCATCACTAGATTCAACATAGTCAAAAGAAGTATCTTCCATAATGATGGTATATGTGTTCAACTAATTATGTCTTTAACTATATTTTTAATTAAGTATGCAGAATATACAGAACTGTAAGATATGAAAGCTACATTTGCAGCAGGATGTTTTTGGGGAGTGGAAGAAGAATTCTCAAAAATAGAAGGAGTCATTTCCACAAAAGTAGGTTACACTGGAGGAAATATTCCAAGCCCCACATATGAAATGGTGTGTAGTGGAGAAACAGGTCATGCTGAAGCAATTATGATAGAATATGATGAAAAATTGATTTCATATGATAAGTTGCTAGAAGTTTTCTGGAAAATTCACGACCCAACAACATTGAACCGTCAAGGATTAGATGTAGGTACACAGTACAGAACAGCTATTTACTATCATAATTTAGAGCAAAAGAAGGTATCATTAGAATCAAAGGAAAAAAGGTCATCAAAAAACATATACAAAAACCCTATTGTAACAGAAATAAAGGAATTTGATGAATTTTACACTGCGGAAGAATATCATCAGAAATACTTTCAAAAAAATAACATAAATTCTATGTTCCATAGTAAAACATGAGTTGAAATATTGATGAAATTTGGAATAGTGTTACCCATAACTATAGGAAAATCGTGGAAACAAAAAATAACAAAAATAGTGGAAAAAGTTGAAGAGTATAATTATGATTCTATTCTAGTTTGGGATCATTACATGTTGCCAGAAAGATATGGAACAAATATGAATAGAACAATAGATGCTTGGACATTATTGTCTTTTATATCAGGAATAACAAAAAAAGTAAAAATAGGAACATGTGTAACTCCTATTCCGTTTAGACCACCCTCTATATTAGCAAAAATGGTTGCAAGTGTAGATCACATATCAGATGGAAGAGTTGTGTTAGGAGTTGGAGCAGGATGGCACAAGCCGGAATTTGATGGATATAGTCAATGGGACGAAGAGAAAAAAAGAGTGGATAAAACAGAAGAGGGTTTGAAAATAATGAAAAAACTATGGAGTGAAGATACAGTTAATTTCAAAGGTAAATTCTATAACGTAGAAGGTGCGATTTTAGATCCAAAACCAATTCAGAAACCATATCCACAAATGTGGTTTGGTTCTAAAGGTATGAGAATGATTAATCTGATGTTAAAATATGGAAGTGCATGGATACCTGTTGGTATTTCATCAGAACAGTACTCAGAATTAGCAAAATATATCAAATCAAAAAATTCATCAATAACATTATGCTTTTATGATCATATGGACGTTGGTGAGAAAGTAGTTCATGAACATATCGACGAATATAAAAAAGCAGGCTGTGAATATTTTTTGTCATTAGTGAAATATGAAGAAGGAGACCCAGAAAAAAGACTAAAACAATTTTCAAAAATAACTGCATCATATATATAAAAATTAATGGGCACGCCCGGATTTGAACCGGGGACCTTCGCCATGTCAAGGCGATGTCCTAACCATTCTAGGAGTTGTAAAAACTCAGGCTAGACGACGCGCCCATGCTTCCGCACTTGAAATTACTTAATTTCAATTATTTATCTATTAAAGTTATAAAAAAACTAATTACTATAATTATCGTGAAAATTACCATGATAGAAGCGGATGTAGTTGTTATTGGAGCGGGACCAGGCGGATATGTTGCTGCAATTAGAGCTGCACAAATTGGTAAAAAAGTTGTATTGATTGAAAAAGATAGTTTAGGCGGAGAATGTCTGAATTATGGTTGTATACCTTCAAAAGCACTGATAGAAGTTAGTAAAATTTTTGATAGAATAGGAAAAGCTAAAAACATGGGAATAACAGTTACAGATTTACAGTTAGATTTCGCGAAAACACAACAATGGAAAATGAATGTAGTGAAAAAATTAAACAATGGAATAAAATTACTATGTCAATCCAATGGTGTAGAAATAATATATGGTAAAGCAGAGATAATTTCAGAAAGAGAAATAATAATAGAACAAAAAGATGAAAAAATAAATCTAAAATCAAATAACATAATAATTGCAACTGGATCTAAACCAAAGAAATTAGAAAAATTAGAAGTTGATGGGAAACTTATTCTTAATTCTAAAGACATACTAGAATTACAAAAACCTCCAGATAGTTTATTAATAGTAGGAGCAGGAGCAATAGGTTTGGAAATTGGTACTCTCTATGCAAAACTAGGAACGCAAGTGACCATAGTAGAAATAACTGATTCTATTTTACCTGGAATAGATCAGGAAATAACAGAAATAGTTCACAGAGCAATGAAAAAACTTGGTATGAAAATATTATTGGAATCAAAAATTAATGAAATAAATAAGCTAGAGGAAAAAGTGGAAGTGATAGTTACTCAAAATGAAGAAGAACATAAAATAGAAATCTCAAAAATATTAGTTGCTGTTGGAAGAGAACCAAACATAGAAGGATTAGGAGTTGAGAAATTATCATTAGAGCTAGACAAAAATTCATATATCAAAGTTAATGAATCTATGAAAACAAATATAGAAAACATATATGCAATTGGAGATGTTACTGGACCTCCTTGGTTAGCACATAAAGCCTCTGTACAAGGAATAATAGCAGCAGAAGCAACAAATAACGAACTTGGGAATAAATATGGTAAACATAGTGTCCCATATGCAATCTTCACAGAGCCAGAGGTAGCAGTAATAGGAATATCAGAAAAAGAGGCAATAAATAGAGGAATAAACGTGAAAATTGGTAGATTTCCCTTTAGTGCAAACGGAAGAGCATTGACATCTAATCAATATGATGGATTAGTGAAGGCGATAATAGAGGAAGAATCAGGTAAGATAATGGGCATTCACATAGTAGGAAATGAAGCATCTGAATTAATAAGTGAAGGTAGTCTAGCAATAGAAACAGGTACTAAAGATGTTACACTTGAAAATACAATTCATCCTCATCCAACTCTATCAGAAGCAATTAAAGAAGCTATTGAAGATGCATTAGGAAAATCAATACATAAAATAAATAGAAATAAGTAGGAGAAAATAAAAAAAGGGGGAGGGTTTGTTCACCGTAAGATAAATTAAACTTGTTAAGTATGATTATCTTTTTCGTTTCTTTGTAGCCTTTTTCTTTGTAGCCTTTTTCTTTGTAGCCTTTTTCTTTGTAGCCTTTTTCTTTGTAGCTTTTTTCTTTGTAGCTTTTTTCTTTGTAGCTTTTTTCTTCGTAGTTTTTTTCTTAGCAGCTTTTTTCTTCGTAGTTTTTTTCTTAGCCGCTTTTTTCTTGGTTGCCATCAAGATCTCCTTTCGTACATCTATTGGTATTCGTTTCAGCGCCCAAATACCAGTCATCATTTTATGATATAAGCGTTTGTTGTCAAGCGAATATTAAGGTTTTTAATTTTTTGAGAAGATCATTTTTAGACCAAAATAAATTTTTTTTTGTTAAGCTTGGACCATTATTTAATTCATAGGTAAAAAAACCGCGTATTTTAAGGCTGAAAAGCTACACTCTAAATTTTTATTAGGATTTCAAAATTTCTGAACCGACAAGATGCATAATTTAT
>JAYZAG010000060.1:0-9474 GCA_036422215.1 Thermoproteota archaeon | reverse complement strand
TGAATAACCAACATATGAAGCTTCATACAATGAAATTATTTTTTGTTGAAGGCTATTCTTATTTTTTTGAATCTTATCTTGAAGAGTTTGTTTATCAGTTTGAAGTTGTTTTAGATTTCCATCAACTGTTTTGAATGCGTCAATTGGGTTCTGAGGTAGGTTATCAGGAATTGAAAACTTTTCACAATTAAATGCACGTAATATTTTATCAACTTTATCAATATTGGATAGTCTCGTTGCAATAAGAACAAGACTCTTATCATCGGACAGAGATGTGGTTTGCAATATACCTAAATCACTAATGCTTTTTGTGATTTCAGTAATAGATTTAGTGTCAGATATAAATGGAAGAATTCTAATATTTTTTAATAGTGATAAATCTTTGAAATCTATATTTAGACTTGATAGAATTCCAAGTGTTGCTAATAGATCAGTATTTGATTCTATATTGGATTCTATATCAGTAAGAGATTCTAGATCTTTAGTAAAACTATCAGAAAGTTCTTTAGAACTTAATTCAAGATTATCTACAAGTTCCTCCCAATTGTTAAGCTTAAATGTTGCTTTAGTGACATTATATCCTTTTTTTAAGATTTCAATGATTCCTGAATCAGTTTGAATATCTAATTTATTTATTAAATCACGAGAATAGATATATAATTTAAAACTTCTATTTGATAACTCTTGTAATTGTGGATCATAGTCATTATTTTCTGGCTTATCTACATGAAAAAGCTTGAAATCTGATAATTCACGTAACAAATGATGAATTTCAGACCTTGGAGCAACGAGTGAAATTTTGTCTAAATTAGATATTCCCATTATATATTACTACTATTCGAAATAAAGAGACTTATATATTTTAACATAATTGAAACAGAATTAGATAAACTTAAGAGTAAATGTTTTTTAATTTTGAATATGAAAATTCTTGCAGTGGGAAACAAAGCATTTACTACTTGTTTTATGTTATCCGGAGTAATAGGAAAAGAAGTAAATGACTCAAATGGTGCTTTGAATACAGTAAAACAGATAACTAAAGATGATGAAATAGGCCTAATATTAATGAGTGAAGATGTATCAAAAGATATTAGAGAAGAGTTAACCGAAATACGAAATAAAAATCCAATCCCTTTAATATATGAAATACCTCCACCAGGTTCAAAAGTTGAAAAAGTAGAATATAGAGACTTGATCAAACAATTGTTAAAGATGTAATAGAAATTATTTTATTTTTTAAGATTTCTTTGCGCAATAATAATAGTAGCTAAAACAAAAATAATTCCGAGAAATGTTGTAGGAACATATCTATTTATTATATTTTCGTTAGCAATATTTTTGTATTCTTGGAAGAAAACATCAATGTTTTGCTCTCTGAATATATAAGTTATTGTTGGATCGAACATAACTTCAGTATCAGCCTGAATGGGTTTTAATTTAGCGTGGAGTTGAATTTTATCATTAGCTCCAATTGTTGAAATTTTCGAAAGTTCGATTTCATTAATGAATTCTAGATTTGTAAAATTAGCACTAGAGAGTTCAACATTGTCCAAAATATATTTAGATGGATTAGATATTTCAATTATAAGATCGAATTCTTGATTTTCAACAAGAGGTTTGTTATCTAGTACTGAAAATGAAATTTTTGGTGTGTCAACAATTTCCAGTATGAAATTATCTGAATTAATGTCAACATTTCTACCTGCTAATATGAAACTAGCTTGAGCAGGGGCAACAGTTGTGTTATGACTCTTTCTACTAGATATGACATAATCTTTTGTAACAGATTCTCCGGGACTTATACTTTCATAATATTGACCATCAATACCTTGTATGTCAGGATGAATGAATTCTGAATCTTGTCCATTAACATCAACAGCATATATTGTATTAAGACTTGGATTTCTCAATTCCCAATTAACAGTAAAATCAAACCCTACAACCCCACTATTATGATCAATTTGTTTTTCAAGGATTATTGCAATTGGTTTAACAATAGAATTTGAGAGTTGGATGAAAGTATTGCCTCCATATTCATATTGAATTTGAGCAGGTGTGGATATTATATTCTGAATATTGGAAATAGATGAAGTATATTCAATTGCGGTGAGATTAGATACAGCCAGGCTTTCAATTGATGTGGATAGTCCATTATTAGATTTTGAAATATTTCCTTTTACATAAACGGAATTTAGCGGTTCATTATCTTCAACTTTTATATTAGTTAAGTTAAACGGGCCGTTATTTTTCATAATTAATTCAGTAACAAATGAAGAATCGTCATCTTTAACGGGATTGACAAACTTTCGAACTTCAAAATTAGGCATCATTGGAAGAATTGACATCGATACATCATCTATCAAAGTAATTGAATTAGAGGTAATAGTGTGAGAATCGTCCCATTCTAATGTCCATTGATGGTTAGTAGATTGTATTTTGAAATGATGTGGTTCAATAACATCGTGATAAGTAACTTTAGAATTTGGAGTTATAGCAGGTATGGATTTAACTAACTCTTCCCCAAAATACAGGTTTCCAGAAAAAATGCTTCCAATTCCAACATTCTGAATTTCAATGGTGGCATTAATATTGTTGTTCTTTGAAATCAAAGGACTAAAATCTTCTGGAAGACTTGCAGTCATGAATAAAACTGGTTTTCGATCGTTAAGAGACAGTACAATATCGTTCGCAGATACTGAAGAAATAAGAGTGTTAGAAGAATCAGTAAATTCCTCATCGTCAACAACATATTCATATTCAAAAATACTATTTTCTGAATTTGTTTGTATAGTTACAGGAAGACCAGTATTAACTGAAAATCGATTCACAATTGTTGCAGATTCATCAGGATAAAGCTTTAAAGATGTTTCATTTTGAGTACTTTGTAATAAAGTTAAATGTGGACTCCACCAATCTTCATCATAATATATATTTTGAATAGGAACTGAAACCAGATCGGCAGAATCTGTAGAAATATGTTCAAAAGTGACTCTATATTCTATTTCATCACCTTGTGAAAATACACCTGAATCAATCTCTCTCGTAATTTTTAGAGATGGAGGTGGAGGCATTATTTTATAATTAGTATGATTGAGTGCTGCCCCTGAGCTCAAAACTATTTCTAAAGAGCTTTTGAACTCATTAGAATAATGCTCAGTATCATAATTTATTATTACATCAGACATATTTTGGAAATAGTCAATTGATGAAAATTGAATATAGCTTCCATAATTATTTATAGAGATAACTGAATTATCAGAAAGTTCAGATGATTTAATATTAGTGTCAGCATGTTGGTTATTTGGGAATACAAGATCTAGATTTAAAGAGTTTTTATCAGATGAACCATCGGTAAAACCACTAATGGTTAAACTATAAACAATTTCATTTCCAATATTTTCACCGTGTAGAGTTACAATTGGTAGAAGATTGTCAATTATATTATCAGTTGTTATTAGAGCATTAAATCCTTCATTAGAATTAGCAAATATTTCAAAGAAAGGCACCCTAGCAACTCTATTAAAATCAGTACTAGAATAATACAAGTTAACAGATTTACCATTTGCATCAGTATGTGTATAAGGAATGAACATTGCATCTAGAAAAGTTTCAAGTTCTGCAATTAATGAATTACTAACAAAATTAGAACTAGAGTCAATTTGTAGAGTAATTCCATGATCTACTAAATGTTCAGGAATAATGTCATATCCATTTGATTGGAATATATCAATTTGTGGAACAAGATAATCATTTTTAGAAGTAATTATAGTAAATTCATTGAGTCCATTCAAATTAATATCTTCTAGACTAATGTATGAAGTTAAATTAACTCCTGAAAGTTCTATTTCCCAGAATGCCATAGGTCCAGCAGCAGTAATACGTACTTCCTCCTCAAAACTATCTTGAGCTTGGATAGTAGGAATGTTTAAGAAAATAGGTGTAAACAGTAGCAAAAATGTCAGAATGTGTAAAAATTTCATTGTATTATCTCCTAATTTATATTAATATTTGATAAATCTTTGTAATTTATAGATTTAACTGTTCTGGATCATCAATTCCTTTCTCATTAAGAACAAATATTGCTTCTCGTTCTGCATGGTATGGGCTGTCTATCATTCGAGCGATACGAGTTTTTCCTGCTTTACGTAATTTGACACGATAAGTGACAGTATGTGCAACAACATGACCGCCAATAGGTTTAGTTGGATCCCCTAAAATAGTATCAGGAGTAGAATGGACTTGGTTAGTGATAACAATTGCAATGTTACGAGTGTCAGCGATACGAACTAACGAATGCATGAATTTACTTATTCTTTGTTGTCTTTCAGCTAGAGTTCCACGTCCAATAAATTCAGATCGATAATGCGCAATGCATGAATCAATAATTAAAAGTTTTGAATTGTGTTTATCAAGAGTATTATTGAGTTCACTCATAATCAATTCTTGGTGTCCCGCATTATAGGCCTTAGCGACAATTATATTGTCTAAAACCTTATTATAATCTTTTCCACGCGAATTTGCAATACTAACAATTCTTTCAGGTCTAAAAGTATTTTCAGTATCAATATATATTATAGAACTGTCAAACCCACCATCTTCAATGGGATCTTGAGCAGTGACACACAGAGTATGACAAATTTGAGTTTTACCAGTCCCAAATTCACCATAGAATTCAGTAACAGCTCGAGTTTCAATACCACCCATAAATAAATCATCTAGATTCAAACTCCCAGTTACTAAACGATTTAATTTTTTTCTATCATTGTGAATTTTCCTAGCCGTAACAAAATCTTCGTCAAGAATACCTTTTTCAACTAGAACAGAACGTGCTTTATTACATAATACCATAGCCTCATCAAAAGTAAAATCTGCACGACTCACTAATTCACTAGGACCTTTAACAGTTAAATCAAGAATAGTGTATATTCCAATCTGATTAAGACGTTGCTTTATTTGAGGTTCTAGTCCTTCAAGTGAATCTAATTTTAATGTTGGATCAGACATAATTTAATTCAACTTGGAAAATTTCTACCATAAATAAACTAGCCATAATTAAAAGAGACACCTTTTCCTCCTCTGGGATAATTCCATGTAATTGCCCCATTTCCAATCTTATCGCATACGACTGTGCACATGCCTAATTCTATACAACCTTCTATATTATACACAATTTTATCGTCATTTAACTGGTAAACTTTTGATGGGCACACATAAAGACATGGTTTATCGTTACATTTTACACATAAATCATGATCAACAGTAATAAACTGATTTTCATCCCAATCAAAATCCAATAGACCTAATTTGTCCTCAACAGATAAGGAGTGATTTTCGTCTGTTTTAGTACTTTCAGTCAATATTTGAAATAATAACGCAGAAAGTTATAAGGATTATATTTTTATTCAATTTATTCAATATAATAATAGTTTGAAAAACAACAATCATGAATCACATTCATTAAAAGTATCAGAAGCAAAACAAAGAGATGTAGGAAAAGCAAGAGCCAGAATTGGCAGAAAAAAAATGATAAGTTTGGGATTAAAATCAGGAGATATAATTGAAATTAAAGGAAAAAGAACAACGGCAGAAACAATATGGCAATCTGATTCAAACAATGAAGATTCTGAATCAATAAGAATTGATGGGCAAACTAGAAAAAATGCAAAAGTGGTAATAGATGATTATGTTCAAATTAAAAAAATTGATCCATTAAATGCAAAAACAATAACTATATCGCCAATTGGAACAAAATTAAAAATAGATAATGATTTTTCAGATTTCATAAAATCAAGAATGAAATCAATGCCAATAGTTAAAGAAGACATAATAAACATCATAATATTAGGAAATTCAATTCAATTTAAGATAATAAAATCAGCACCGTCAAAAATAACAAAAATTGAAAAAAATACCAAGCTCAAAATTACTTCAGAATCGCTCAATGAAAAAGAAATATCTCCTCATGTAACGTGGGAAGAAATAGGGGGATTAAATGATGAGGTTCGAAAATTAAGAGAAATAGTGGAAATACCACTAAGGCATCCTGAAATATTTACAAAGTTAGGAATAGACCCTCCAAAAGGTATATTATTGTATGGACCTCCTGGGTGTGGAAAAACACTACTGGCAAGAGGAATAGCTGCAGAATCAGAAGCATTCTTCTATAGCATAAGTGGTCCTGAAATAATGAGCAAATATTATGGAGAAACAGAATCAAAACTTAGAGAAATATTTAGAGAAGCAAAAAATAACGCTCCAAGTATAATATTTTTAGATGAAATTGACGCAATAGCGCCAAAAAGAGAAGAAGTGTTCGGGGATGTAGAAAAAAGAGTAGTTGCGCAATTATTAGCTATAATGGATGGGTTGTCAGATAGAGGAAACGTAGTAATAATAGGAGCTACAAATAGACCTGAGAGTATAGATCCTGCACTGCGAAGACCTGGAAGATTTGATCGTGAAATAGAAATAGGAGTGCCAAATAAAGATGACAGACATGAAATTCTTTTAATTCATACTAGAGGAATGCCATTAGCAAAAGACGTTAATTTGAAAAATATGTCAGAAGAACTCCATGGATTTACAGGTGCGGATCTAAGAGCGCATGTAAGAGAAGCTGCATTACAATCCTTAAGGCGAAATCTTCCTCAAATGGACCTAGAAAAAGAACACATTTCGGCAGAATTATTAGATTCTTTAGAAGTAGAAAATCTAGATTTTAAAATCGCAAAAAAATCAATAGTTCCATCTGCATTACGCGAGTTTTACATTGAAAATACCACAACAAGTTGGGAAACAGTTGGTGGAATGGAAGAAATAAAAAATGCGATAGAAGAAAACATAATTTGGTCAATAAAGGAACCCGAAAAATTTACAAAGTTAGGAATAGACCCTCCAAAAGGTATATTATTGTATGGACCTCCTGGGTGTGGAAAAACACTACTGGCAAGAGCAACCGCAAATAAAAGTGAGGCAAATTTCATTACAATAAAAGGTCCTGAAATATTATCAAAGTGGGTTGGCGAGTCAGAATTAGCAATAAGAGAGATATTTAGAAAGGCAAAAAGTGCAACCCCTTGCATAATATTAATAGATGAAATAGATTCAATAACAAAAGCTAGATCATTCGAAGATAATTCATTTAATTCAACTGAAAAGGTTCTAAGTCAATTATTAACCGAAATGGATTCAAGTGAAAATACACAGGACGTGTTCGTAATAGGAACGACTAATAGGCCTGATTTATTAGATATGTCACTAATGCGACCTGGAAGATTTGATCATTTATTATATGTTGGTCCTCCTGACGAAAAATCCAGAATATCAATATTAAAAATATTAACAAATAAAATGCCCATACAGAAAATTTCAATTGAAGAATTAGCATTATTAACTAAAGGTTATAGTGGGGCAGATTTGAAATCGCTATGTAGACAAGCAGCAATTTCTGCAATGAAAAATAATACAAAAATATTAAAAAACGACTTTACTAATGCATTGAAAATAGTTACTCCATCAATAGATCAAAAGGTTGAAGAATGGTATAAAAATTTACAAAATGACATAAATAAAGCATTGCCGAAAAACATGGAAAAAACATTTTACAATTAGTGATAACAATAAATGGGTGTAAAATTAAAGCAATTTACAAATGGTAAAAAAATTGAATTAAAAGAGCTAAATAATAAAACTATATCAATAGATGCATTCAATACATTATATCAATTTCTTGCTACAATACGTGGACCAATGGGAGAACCTCTGAAAAACAGAGATGGTGAAATTACAAGTCATTTAACTGGTTTATTCTATAGAAACATTAATCTATTAAATGCAAACATAAAACCAATTTTTATTTTTGATGGAAAACCACCAGAACTAAAGAAAAAAGAAATAGAAAGAAGAAAAGAAATTAAAAAAGATGCAAAAATAAAATATGAAAAAGCAGTTGAAGAAAAGGATGAAGAAACTGCAAAAAAATATGCTCAAATGATTTCAAGAATTGAAGATTACATGATAGATGATTCAAAAAAACTATTAGACTTATTAGGAATTCCATGGGTTGAAGCACCTTCTGAAGCTGAAGCAACAGCTGCACATTTCACAAAAATTGGAAAGTCAGATTACACCGCAAGCCAAGATTATGATTCAATATTATTCGGCGCTCCAAATTTAATAAGAAATCTTACAATATCAGGAAGAAGAAAGGTGCCAAGAAAGAATGTTTATGTGAACGTAGATCCTGAAGTTATTGAATTAAAAAAATTGCTAGAAGAAAACAACTTATCAAGAGAACAATTAATCGATATAGGAATATTAATAGGTACGGATTTTAATCCAAATGGAATACGAGGAATTGGTCCCGTAACTGCAGTAAAATATATAAAAAAATATGGAAAATTAGAACACATAAATGAATTAAAGGAAAAAATACAAGAAATAGAATATGAACAAATTAGAGAAATATTTTTAAAACCAAAAATCACTGAACCTGGAGATATTAAGTGGAACAATATAAAAAAAGACAAGTTAGTAGAATTTTTGTGTGATGAAAAAGGTTTTTCACATGACCGAATACAAAACTCCTTAAAAAAATTCGAAGATTCGATAAAAACTAGAAATCAAACTTTAGATAAGTGGTTCAAATGAATAAAAAAGAACTTACAGATATAATATCAGCAATTCAAAATTTAAAAAAGATCAAAAGAAGAGGATGGGAAATAAAATTAGATATGAAAAATCCTGAATCAGTAGCAGATCATTCATATTCGACTGCAATACTCAGTATGGTCATTGGGGATTATTTAGAATTAAATACAAATAGAATGGTAAAAATGGCATTAATTCATGACTTGGCAGAATCAATAATAGGTGATTACATACCAGGTGAAAATGACAGTAAAGAAATAGAAGAAAATAATGCAATGAAAGAATTACTTGATACTTTACCAAAAAAACTAAAAAACGAATATAATGAAATATGGAAAGAATATCAAAGAAATGAAACAAAACAATCTAAAACAGTTCATGATATAGATAAATTTGAAATGGGATTACAATCAGTAGAATATTCAAAAATATTACCAAGTAATGATAATGTAAAAGATTTTTATGATGAAGCAATAAAAGTAATTGAAACTGAAGAGATTAGAAAAATACTTGAAGAATATAGTAATAATAATTTATAATATTATTCATATATGAATAATCCTAACACGAATATATTTATTCAAGAAAAGATTCATAAAATAATGAAATGGATAGAATAAAATCTCTAAAGTGTAGAGAATGCAGTGAAGAATATACTCCTGAATTTAGATACATTTGTGAAAATTGTTTTGGGCCACTTGAAGTAGAATATAATTATGATAAATTAAACGTGAGTAAGAACACATTTGAAAATAGAGAAAAAAATATATGGAAATATTTTGAGTTATTGCCAATAAATGACAAAAACAATATAATAGACATAGG
>JAYZAG010000059.1:0-2854 GCA_036422215.1 Thermoproteota archaeon | reverse complement strand
TTTATTTTCCAAAATTGTTCGTAATTCTATATCAATAAGTGAATTATTCATATCTTCTAATTGTTCTATCAGTTCTATTCTTTTTGTTTCTGACCATCTGAATTTTCCTCCTTCATCTTTTCTTCTTACAGTCAAGATTACTTTTTCGCTGATTTTTTCAAATTCTTTTTTTATTCTAGTTGGTTCTATACTCGATAAAAAATCTAATCTTAATTCTACTAAATCTGCCCCATCATCTATTGCTCTTTTTGCACTTTTTTTTGTTAATAATAGGCTCGACTCTGCCACACTTACACAAATTTTTGGTTTTATGTTGAAATTTATTTGTGTGTTATTTTTCAATTATGAATTCTTCTACCTCCATTCCAAAATGTCTTCCTTTGCTTGATTCAGTTTTTACTAAAATTTTATCACCAACTTTCATCGATGTCGTGGAGATAGGCTTACCGTCTTCTTTAACAAATGCTATTGTTTCTGCATTTTGTACTAAAACTCCTCCAACTGTATCGTCTGTTTTTGCTTTTACAAGTATTAGTGGTCTACTTTCGATTTTTATTCTTCCAACTATTGCATTTCTCACTACTCCTTTATGACTAATGATCATGACTTCTGTACCACTCTCTAATTCTGATAAATATTTAGTTTTATTATTTGGTAGTAATGTATAACATTGTATCGCACCTGCATTAACTCTGAATGGTCTTGGCGAAGTAAATCCTGATCCTGCTGATTCGTTATGCAATAGAAACATAAAATTTGCTTGATTTCCAACAAGTAATCCTTCTCCTTGTTTTAACATTGATGCAGTATCTACACATGCTCTTTCTCCCATTCCAACTTCTTTAATTTCTATTACTTCTGCAATTTGTAGATTGGTCTTTACTAATTCTTCAAGATCAGTATTTATTTTATCCATGTCTTCTAAATTATTTATTCTTAGCACTACTCCATCCACTCCTAATTCTAAAATTGTAAACATCATTTTGATTTCTGATGGATCGTTGATCACTGTATATATTTTTGTGTTCACGTTATGCAATTCTGCAATCAAATTTTCTAACGGAATTATTTTCCATTCTGCATTTTTCTCAAATTCAACTATTACTGATTCAACATTATCCTTTGCAATTTCTGCAATATTGTCTATATCTGAATTACTATGTAGAGTAGTCCAATAACTCAATCTATTAGATGTTTTGTCTGCTCCTTCCCATTTTTCTGATTCTATTACTACTACATCTGCATCCTTCTCAAATGAATATATTTCAAAATCATCCAATTCCTTTTTATCAGAATATTTTGGCAAAAATAATGCATTTATTCCTGTTTCATTCAATTTCTGAATTACTTTTTCGAAATCTTTTTCTGACACTTTCGGTTCTATTATGATTGTTTTGTCTTTGTCTCCCATTTCTATATCACACTCATTGCTTGTTCTACTGATTTTTTCTCGAATATTATCGATGCTATTGCCCTAGTTATTTTTTCTTGTGTTTTATGTTCAAAGATATTTCTTCCAAATGAGACTCCAACAGCACCTGCTTCCATTGAATCACTAACCATTTTCAACAGATCTTTATCTGTTTCTACTTTTGATCCTCCTGCTCTGATTATTGGAACAGGACAACTTTCCACTACTTCTCTAAATGTTTCTACACTGCCTGTGTATACTGTTTTTACAATATCTGCACCTAATTCTGCTCCTATTCTTGCTACATGTGAAACTGTTTTAGTGTCATATGGATCTGTTATCTTTTCGCCTCGAGGATACATCATTGCTATTAGTGGAATATTTGAATTATCACATTCGTCGGATATTTGACCAAAATCTACAAGCATATCTTGATCATAATCTGATCCAATGTTTATGTGAATTGATATTGCATCAGCCCCTAATTTTATCGCATTCTCAACATTTCCCACTATTACTTTTTCATCTTGGAAAACCGATAAATTTGTACTTGCTGATAAGTGAACTATTTTTCCAATATTGACTGATGTTTTAAGATTCTTCATTATACCTTTGTGCGTTAGAATTGCTGACGCTCCTCCTTTTTGTGCATTATTTATAGTCTCATCTATGTTTTTTAGACCGTCTACTGGTCCAATAGTTAAACCATGATCTAGAGTAGCAATCAAAATTTTATCATTGCGTGTTATTTTGTTCATTTTTGCTTTTTTGTCAATTGTCATATGAATTCACTTGTTTTTACCTATATTGAGCACAAATGGTATTATGTTTAATAAGTTTGACAACGGCATTTTAGCTAAATCAATTTTTTTTCTAGTAAATAATCCCGTTAATTGTATATTAAAGTATTTAGTATGTTCTAAGGAGAATTTAGTTACAATAAATACGATCGCCTGTCATTTTCTTCCTCAAATTAATTAATCATTTCCTCATATAAATAATGTATGATCTGTAAACTGAATAAAACTGATTGTAACGTATGAATATATGAGTTGATTCTATGTTGAAAATATATAACACGCTTCGTAATTCTAAAGAAGATTTTACCCCTATTGATGAAAATCTTGTCAAAATGTATACATGTGGTCCAACTGTTTATGATTTCACCCATATTGGAAATTTTCGAACATTTGTATTTGAGGATGTTTTTCGTCGATGTCTCAAATATTTTGGCTATAATATACTTCAGGTTATGAATATAACTGACGTCGATGATAAAACAATACGCGGTTCATTAAATGCTAATATGAATCTTTCCGATTATACTAAAAAATACACTGACGCATTTTTTGACGATCTCAAAATACTAAATATAGAAAAGGCTGAAAATTATCCACGTGCTACTGACTACATTCCTAAGATTGTATCTTTTATTGAAAATCT
>JAYZAG010000058.1:0-8877 GCA_036422215.1 Thermoproteota archaeon | reverse complement strand
AACCCACATTATCTCTCGAACTATTGACAATTTCTATTTATTTGATGGTTGTTTAGAGTATAAATTCATTGAATGTCGCAAATCCCCATTCACCGCATCTGTAATCTTTTCTAGTGCTTCTTCTGAAAATTTTATTTTTTCTAATTTACATATTTTTTTTAAATGTTTTTGTATACTTTCATTATCAATTCTATTAAAACGGAAAATAGAACATCTACTTTGAATTGGTTCTATTATTCTAGAACTATAATTACAAATTAATATAAATCTTGTAGTTTTTGATGAAGATTCCATTATCCTTCTCAATGCCGTTTGCGCATCATTTGTCATTTCATCTGCTTCATCAAGAATTATTATTCTGTATGGAATCTTATTTCTAAAATCGATATGCTTTGCAAATGTTTTTATTTTGTCTCTTACTGTATTTATTCCACGTTCATCTGACGCATTTAATTCTAGTGTAAAATCTTTCCAGTTTTCTCCTAATATTTTTTTACATGTTATCATAGCAGCTGTTGTTTTTCCTACGCCTGGAGGTCCTGCTAGCAATAAATGAGGTATTTCTTTTGGATTTTCTACAAATTTTTCTAATCTTTCCACTATTGATTCTTGACCACATAAATCACTGAAATTAGATGGACGGTATTTTTCAACCCACATTATCTCTCGAACTATTGACAATTTCTATTTATTTGATGGTTGTTTAGAGTATAAATTCATTTTATTTGTGTTAGGGAACGATAAAGATTGACAAGCTATTCTTAAAGGCAAATTTATCAATAACAGTAATATGAGTGATGACGCTACTCATAAAGAAATAGCTAAACATTTGAATGATATACAGTATAAATTCAAACTTTCTATCGTAAAGGTTACTGCTAAAGAGAATCTTGATCAAATCCAAATTGAAGATTATTCAATCCCAAATGTTTCATCAGGTGATACAGTAGATCTACCTGTTTGGGTAGCTTCTGTATTACAAGAACGTAATCTTGTAGAATTTAATGAAGATTCTTTAGATGTTGAAATTTTTCGATTGATCAATCGAGAACGAATACAAAAAACTCCTGCACTTTCTGAAATTAAAAATGATTTTTATTTCAAACTAAATGCTTTTCTTACCAATTCTAAAACTAATCTTAAAAAGAATCCTGAATTTAAGAATGAACACGATAAATTATATAACTCTGCTCTTGATTTAGTTAATATAAGAATCAAAAAAATTGTTTCTTTAGCATCTCTTTCTACCCATCCTGAAGATCTAACTATAAAACTTACTCCTGAAGAACAATTTTTGTTCAACGATATAAAATCCACAATTGCCCAGTGGAGAAATTTGTTAATTGGTGATTCTAATGATTGAAACAACTGAAGCTGCTGAATTAGAACAATTTGAAACTTTTCTCAAAACATTCAAAAAGAAAAAGTATGCAGGCGAAACATCTCGATTAATTGCACTTGGAGCTAGGTCATTAGTAGTTGACTTTGAAGATTTGTTATTATTCAATAATGATTTAGCAAATAAACTGAAAAATAATCCTGAAGACACACTTGTTAATTTTGATAAAGCGGCACTTAACTTTATTTCTGAAGAGAACCCTGAGCACGCTGACTCAATAAAAAAAGATTTCAAAGTTAGAATTCGTTCTCTTTCTGAGAATGTTCCTCTTCGAAATCTTACTAGTGATAATTTATTCACTCTTATATCTGTCGTTGGAATTATTGTACGTGCTTCTGAGTTACAACCTTTAACTGTTATTGCAACTTTTCAATGTAAAAATGGCCATATGAATGAAATTATTCAGAATTCAACTTTATTAATTAAACCATCTCAATGCCATTCTTGTAATGACACCAAATCATTTGAACTAATTGAACGTGAGAGTGAATTTATCGATCATCAGGTGGTAAGAGTACAGGAACTTCCAGAAGAATTGCCTCCTGGACAACTACCTCAGTCATTTGATGTATATCTTAATTCAGATTTAGTAAACAAGATTCGACCTGGTGATAGGATTTCTTTAACTGGAATCTTAAAAACTGAACCTATAAAACCTGAAGCCGTTGTAAAACAAAGACTGTTTTATTCTAGAATCGATGCAAATTATATTGAGTTATTAGGAAAAGGTCCTGAAGATATAACCATAAGCAAAGAGGATGAAGCTCAAATTCGTTCTATTGCAAAATCCCCAAACGGATATTTGCAATTAATTAATTCTATTGCACCTTCTGTTCATGGTTATGAAACTGAGAAAGAAGCAATTTTATCAATGCTTCTAGGTTCTCCTACACGTTATACTGATGATGGAATGAGCATTCGTGGAGATCTTAATGTTTTGTTAGTTGGTGATCCTGGAACTGCTAAAAGTGAATTACTGAAATATGCTTCTCGTATTGCACCTCGTGGTCTGTATACTTCTGGAAGAGGTTCAACTGCTGCTGGATTAACTGCTGCTGTTGTAAGGGAAAGAAACAGCGGAGTAATGACACTTGAAGCAGGTGCGATCGTCCTTGCTGATCAAGGTTTGGCATCTATAGATGAATTTGATAAAATGAGAACTGAAGATCGTTCTGCTTTACATGAAGCTATGGAACAACAAACTGTTAGTGTTGCTAAAGGAGGGATTGTTGCCACTCTTAATGCAAGAACTTCTATCTTGGCCGCCGCAAATCCAATTCTTGGGAAATATGATAAATATAAAACATTTTATGAAAATCTTAACCTTCCAATCCCTCTTTTAACTAGATTTGATCTGATTTTTGTTATTACTGACATACCTGATAGAACAAAAGATGAAACTTTGGCAACTCACATATTGGAACTTCATTCGAGTGGAAGATCTGATATTAAACCTCCTATTGAATCAGATTTATTAAAAAAATACATAATTTATGCTAAAAAAATAAACCCTGAGTTGACTGTGGAAGCTCGTAGTAAAATTCGAGATTTTTATCTAAAAATTAGACAACAAAAAAATGAAAACATGTTACCTCCCACTCCTAGACAATTAGAAGGTCTTGTCCGACTTTCAACATCTAGGGCTCGGGCTCTATTACATGACAAAGTTACTGAGGATGATGCTATTCAAGGCATAAATCTCATGCACCGGGCTTTGCTTACTTCTGCTATTGATCCAACAGGTGATGATGGAATTGATTTTGGAACATTATCTGGATATTCAGGAACTAAGAGACAGAAATTGGATGCAGCACTGGACATATTCAGAAAACTTCAAGGCGACAATAAAAATGAAGTTGAAGGTACAAAATTTGTACAAGAACTTGCAAACAGTGGCAAATTTGAAATTGATGAAGCAAAGAAAATGTTACAACAATTAAGTGATAGTGGAGTAATTTACGAGTCTAGCCAAGGATTTTATAGAAGAATTTGATTTCCATTATAGAGCTTGCACATATCTTCCCTAGAAATAGACTCTAATTTAAAAGAACTTTTAATCTCTGATGGATATTCTGAATTATATCCTTCCCAGGAATCGAGTATAGAGAAAGGACTATTGGATGGACAGAATCTTCTTGTTTGTACACCAACTGCTAGTGGCAAAACTCTTATTGCCAAAATAGCTGCGGGAAAAGTTCTAATGAATAACAAAAAAGTTGTATATCTTTGCCCACTTAGGGCATTGGCATATGAAAAATATGAAGATTTCAAAAATCTTCAAACTATTACAAAATCAAATGGACAGAAAATTAATGTTCGAATATCAACCGGTGATTTTGACTCGTCTGGAGAAAAATTAAATCGATCTGATTTTTTAATTCTAACTTATGAGAAATTTGACTCTTTAATAAGACATGGATTATCTTGGTTCAATGAAATTGGATTATTTGTGATCGATGAAATTCATGGTTTGGGGAATGTTAATCGTGGTTCTACTCTAGAAATGATCATTGCTAACATACTTAATCACAATCCTGCACAAATTATTGGTTTAAGTGCAACTATAACAAATTCTAAAGAGATTTCTGATTGGCTAAATGCTAAACGTGTTATTTCTAACTGGAGACCAGTTGATCTGGATGAAGGAATTTATTCTTATAATCAAATCGAATTTGAAAGTGGAAATATAAGAAAGATAACAGAAGGCAGTATGGATTCCTCAGTTGATATTTCCATTGATTCAATTAATGATGGTGGCCAAGCTTTAGTTTTTGCAGAAAACCGTAGACGTGCAGTTAGCCTTACACAGAAAATTTCTAAAATTATGCCTAAAGAACATAAAGATTCTGAATTATCTGAAATATCTAAAAAAATCAAAGATTCAGGTGAACCTAGAGAACTAAGTGAAAAACTATCTCGTTTTATTATTGATGGTGTGGCATTTCATCATGCAGGATTAAAACATTCACATAGAAAAATAGTTGAGGATGGATTCAAATCAAAATTAATAAAAATATTAGTATCTACGCCTACTCTAGCTGCCGGTGTAAATCTTCCTGCTCGGAGAGTTGTAATTTCTAGTTTGTTTAGATATGATCCACTTACATCATCCAGAAAGCCAATTGATATTCTCGAATACAAACAAATGTGTGGACGTGCAGGCCGACCAAATTATGATGATAAAGGGGAAACTGTACTTATTGCAGCCTCTGATTTCGAAGCATCTAATGTTAGAGATTATTACATATATGGTGAACCTGAACCAATCGAATCACAATTATTAAAAACATCTAACTTTAATTCTCATCTATTAGCATTAATTTCTTCGACCCCTGGAATTTCATTAACTAATATTGAAAATCTATTCACTAAAACACTTGCATTTAAACAAACATCCACTGAAGAAATTTCTAAAGCTATTTCCATGTCTATTGATTTTCTTAACTCTGAGGAATTAATATCCTTCAAACAAGGGAAATATGTATCAACTAAATTTGGACGTAGAATCTCTCAATTATACATTTCTCCTGAAACTGGGGTTTATTTTAGAAATGAACTATTGAAAATGAATAATGTTGATTTTAAAACCATAGGAATTCTATATCTTATTACTTCTTCTCCTGATTTTTATCCAAAATTTACAATAAGGAATAAAGATTTTGATAATTGTGTTTCTTTTGTTTTACAAAATAAAAGCCAATTCTATCAACAAAATATAGAATCTGAATACCTTCTATCTAATTTTCTTGGTCCTGTTAGAACTACTATTCTGATGAACTATTGGATAGGCGAAATGTCTGAAAAAGACATTCTCTCAAATGTAGATATTCAACCGGGTGATTTGCACCGAGCCATTGAGAGTGCAGTCTGGATGTCTTATTCATTGTTTGAAATATGTAAGATCATTAAAAGATTTGATTTATCTAATGATCTAGAATTGTTACAAAAAAGAATAGAAAATGGAATTAAATCAGAACTTGTTCCAATTGTAAAACTTAAATCCATAGGAAGGGTTCGTTCTAGAAACCTTTTCAAAAATGGTTATACAACACTCGAAAAAATAAATCAAACATCGATTTCGGATTTATCTCAAGTACCAACCATAGGATTATCTATAGCTGAAAATATTAAGAATCAACTGACCTGAAATTGTATGAAATTAATAGCGTGAACTTTATATTTGCTGTAAAATCCCCACATAAAGTACAAATTGACGGTATTTTTCAAACTATTTCCCATAGACAAAAGACGGAAATTGTTTGTTATACTTCTAATGAATCTGTAGAAGAATATTCATCCAAGTATGAATCTGTTGATGGAGATTTATTTGTTGGGTATCTGAAAGATAATTCTAAGACTGCTTTCACAGGATTTCTACATGGATGTTTATATGAAGGAGAAATTGAAATTTTCAACAGATTGAAAAATGCCGAAGATTTAGAAGAACTAAAAGTTATTGCTAATGAATTATTACATTTAGATGGAGCATATAGTTTTATACTTGAAAGTAATTTTGGCACAATTGTTGGTAGAGATCCTTTTGGTTTAAAACCACTTTATATATCAACTGAAAATAATTCGGTTTTTATATCTACTGAAATAAAACCTATTAAATTATTTTCTGAAAACTTTTCTAATGTGGAGCCTGGCCGTATATTTATTCTAGATGATGACATTACTCTTGCTAAATTCTCATTCGATGAGCTGAAATCTAATGATGAAACTGACTCTGAACTATTAGCTACTCTCCTTGATGATTCAGTTAAAAGAAAAATTCAAAGATCTAATAAAATAGCAATTTCGTTTTCAGGAGGTCTTGATAGTTCTATTATTGCAAATATTGCTATGAAATATAAAAAAGTAATAGGAATAAATGTTAGGCTTTCAGGCTCATATGATTATTCAAACACAACCAATTTTGCGAAATCTCTTGGTCTGGATATCATTGAAGTAGAACCAACTAAAGATCAAATTATTGATAATATTAAACCAATACAATCTATAATTGAATCGAACAAGCCTCTTGACATTAGTATTGCTTTAGGATTCTTCTTTTCTGCATCAAGAGCTAAATCTGAAGGATATTCTGATCTTTTTGTAGGTCAATTTGCCGATGAATTATTTGGAGGATATATGAGATATTTTAACACTTTTTGCAATGAAGGCTCATTATCATACAATACTATGATGATGAATGACATAAAGAATGCATACCGTATAAATTTTGAAAGAGATGAAAAAATAACTTCACCTTTTGTGGATTTGCATCTTCCTTACGCATCATTTGATGTTGTAGGATTTGCAATTAATTGTCCAAGCACTCTCAAATTTGATTGTTCTAAAGAAATAAGAAAGAAGATACTACGTGACGCTGGTTCAAATTTAGGATTGCCTCATGAAATACTTTCACAACAAAAAAAGGCCATTCATTTTAGTTCAGGCATAGATAAAATAGTTAAAAAAAATCTTTTGTGATTAAATATCTAATATAATGAATGCATTACAACCCTTCTCTGTTTTTTCTAGTTTGAATTTATGCATTGTTATTGCTTTTACATCTGCAGATAAATCATGTTTTTTATAATCAATTTTCTCTCCTAAGCAAACACATTTTAAACTATATTCTGCTTCTTCTATTGTAATCGAATAATCTGAAAATATTAATTGGTCTGCATCTTTATGATATATTAACATCTCTAGAAATTCAAACAATAATGACTCGAGATCCTTTGCTTTTATTTTTATAATTATTTCTTTAGTTTTATTTATGGAATTCAAGTCTGATATCATTGTTAATGTCAATGCTTCAGCTGCATCCGTGAATAATTCCTTCAAATCCTTTGATTCTATTTCAATTGCAGCATCAGCTATTGCTATTTCATCTAAAAATCTATATGGCATTTTTAACCTTTTACGTTACCTATTGGTATTAGTTTGACTATTTTCTTTGATATTCCTGATTTTACTGTTGCTTCTACAACATCATCGATATCTTTGTATGCTTTACCTGCTTCTTCTGCTAACCCTGCAAAAGACACTGATTTTACATAAATTCCTCTTTTTAGCATATCTTTTTGTAAATCTTCTCCTCTGAACATTCTTTTTGCTTTAGTTCTACTCATAGTTCTACCACTTCCGTGAGCTGTACTTGCAAATGTTTGCTCATGTGCTTCTTTTGTTCCTGCTAGAAGGTAGGATCCTGTTTCCATACTTCCTCCTAATATAACTGGTTGTCCTATGTCTTTGAATATGTTTGGAATTTCATCATTTCCTGGCCCAAATGCTCTTGTTGCTCCTTTTCTATGAACAATTAGCTCTCTAGTTTTATTGTCTATTGTATGCCTTTCTAATTTTGCAGTATTATGAGCCACATCGTATATCATAGACATTCCTAATTTTTCGGAATCTTTTTGCATAATTTTTTCAAATGACTCTCTAATTCTGTGTAATATGGTTTGTCTGTTTGCAAATGACATATTTATTGCACATTTCATTGCTTGAAAATAATCTTGACCTTCTTCTGACTGGAAAGGAGCACATGCTAATTCCCTATCTAATATTTTTATTTTGTACTTTGTCTCCATTACTGATAGAAATTTTTTTAAATAATCTGACGCAACTTGATGTCCAAAACCTCTACTACCACAATGAAACATTATTACAACTTGATCTTCAAATAGACCAATTTTTTCTGCATACTTGTTGTCTGTTATGTTATTCTTTTTAACAACTTGCACCTCTAAATAATGATTTCCTGATCCTAATGTACCAATTTGTTTCATCCCTCTCTTTATTGACATCTGACTTATTTTTTCTGAGTTTGCTCCTTTCATTAGGCCATTTTCTTCAGTTCTTTCCAAATCTTGTTCCCATCCGTATCCTTTTTCTACAAACCATTTTGATCCTAGTTCTGTTATTTCTTTAAATTCATTCTGATTCAGTTTTACGAACCCTGCTCCTCCTACTCCTGCTGGAACTCTTTTGAAAAGCTCATCAACTAATTCTTTTAGTTTTGGTTTTACATCCTTTATTGTCAGATTTGTTGTTACTAGTCTCATTCCACAATTTATGTCAAATCCTATTCCTCCTGGGGAGATAACTCCTGACTCTGAATCCATTGCTGCTACTCCTCCTATTGGAAAACCGTATCCGCTATGTGCATCAGGCATTGCAAAAGCATATTTCTGAATTCCTGGTAAAGTTGCAACATTTGTTATTTGCTCAATAACATGTTCATCTAATGTGTTAATCAGTTGTTCACTTGAAAATATTCGTGCTGGCACAAGCATTTCTTTTTTATGTTCTTTTGGCACTTCCCATACAAAATCATTTATTTTTTTTAATTTGTTCAATTTTTCCTCTTTTATGTATGTTATTATTTTTATTCTTTTAACTTATATATCCTAATTTTCTATCTTTTTCTTTTTCTTGTGTCACTGATTCATTTGGATTTCCAGATTTCTCTATATTCTTCATCA
>JAYZAG010000057.1:0-4592 GCA_036422215.1 Thermoproteota archaeon | reverse complement strand
GATAAAGAAAAATTTGTTGGTGCAAAATATACATACACATTAGAGAGTATAATGCCTGATGGAAAGGCATTGCAAATGGGAACATCTCATCACCTAGGTCAAAATTTTTCAAAGCCATTTGAAATAAAATATTTAGGAAAGGATAAAAAAGAACATACAGCATGGCAAACTTCCTGGGGAGTTTCATGGAGATTAATAGGCGCTCTAATAATGACACATGGAGATGACAAAGGTTTAGTTTTACCACCAAGAATTGCTCCAACACAAGTAGTGATAGTGCCAATTTACTACAACGATGAAGATAGAAAAATAGTAAATGAGAAAGTGTCGAAAATTAAAGATGAATTAAAGAATAAGAAAATAAGAGTAGAATACGATAATAGGGACAATTACACGCCTGGCTGGAAGTTTAATGAGTGGGAATTGAAGGGCATACCAATAAGAATAGAAATAGGACCCAGAGACATACAGAAAAATGAAGTTACAGTTGTGAGGAGAGATACCAGAGAGAAAATCTCAATAAAAGATGAGACAATAAATGATGAAATAGTAAATACTCTAAATTCGATTCAAGATAATTTATTGTCTAAAGCAAAAGAACGTAATAGGTTAATGACAAAAGAGGTGTTAGAATATAATGAACTTAAGAGTCTAATTAATTCTAATTTTGGATTTGTAAAGACGTATTGGTGTGGAGGAAATGAATGTGAAGAAAAAATAAAAAATGAAACTGGTGCAGATATTAGATTAATTGCAAGGTTTGATGAAAAAACAAATGGAAAATGCATAATATGCGAAAAAGAAGCCCTTTGCAGATGGGTATATTTTTCCAAAGCATATTAAAGGGAAAACAATATGAACTTATTCGAAATTGTTTTTTTGGGGATTTTACAAGGAATTATAGAATGGTTGCCAATATCAAGTCAAGGCAATATAACTTTATTGTTATTAGAATTTTTTGAATTAGAATACATAACAGCAATTAATTTATCCATAATATTACATATAGGAACAACATTAGCAGCGATAGTTTATTTTAGAAATGAATTATACAATATAATAAAAAACAATGCCAATAAAAAAGATGAGTTAGTTAGTAACATTAGAACATTTTTAATAATTTCAACATTAGTAACAGGAATATTAGGATATATAATATATAGTAACTTAAGCAGATTGAATTTCAGTACAGAAATACTAATAGCACTAATTGGAACTGCATTAATAATCTCAGGAATTATACAAAAAACTTCACGAATTTACAGAATTAGTAACACAAAAGATCTCAGCACTAGAGATGCAATACTTATTGGAATCGTTCAATCATTTTCAGTAATGCCAGGAATATCAAGATCAGGAATAACAGTTTCATATTTACTTTTGAGGGGAATTGATGTTACAAAATCAATAAGAATATCATTTTTAATGAGTATACCAACGATAATAGCATCACAAATAGGATTAATACTAATCCAAGGTTTTGACAAATTGCCCATAACAAATATTTTAGTAGGGATATTAGCGTCATTTTTAGTAGGACTTTTGACAATAAATTTAATATTAAAATTGGCAAAACAAATTCAATTTTGGATATTTTGCATAATAATAGGAATTTTATCTTTTTTGCCGTTGGTTGTAATCTTATAAAGATAAAAAATCAATAAAGAATATGGAATCAGACAACACAAAATTCAAAGTAGACATATATCAACTTCCATCAGATCAAAAACCAAAGAGAGTTTCTAAAGAGATAAAGGATGCAATGAAAGGAGTGATAAGTGCTAAAAAAATAGCGAAGTTAAAAAAAGAGGCAGTGAATTGTCCTGTCTTAAAAGAAGAAAGAGGATTTCTAGAATGTTTTGTATGTAAATCTCATATTCGAAGAGTCAAAGGTGTGGTTGATTGTGCAGGCGGTTCTGCAGAATTAGAAGTGTAGACATAATACTACATACTTTTAGCCATTTCAAGTTTGTCAGGAAGATATTTATCTACAATAGTAGTTAAGCCGTATTTACTAAATGCTTCTAATTCACATTTTTGTTTAATTTTTAAGAAAACATCTAATTCCTTATTCCAAATTCCTTTTTTGTATCGAGGATCTTTCTTCAATTCATGAAGGCGTTTAATGTCTATCTCAGTAAGAGGAATAGTTGGCAATTTATATTTAGCAATATCAGAACCCCATATTCCAAGCCACTTAGCAGAAGGTACAGTTAAATCCCTAAGATGAGCTGCACCAGCAGATCCAGAAACTATAACCATGGCAATGTGTTCTCCATAGACATCACCATCAGTCATAATATAAACAGGAATGTTGAGTTCTCTATGAAGTCGTCTTAACATGTAACGAGTTGCTCGAGGAGCTTGACCTGCAGTATCAATAATTATAGATTTAAATCTAGAATGAACATTCTCTTCAACAAAACGATTGAACAGTCCTCCTTTTTCTATAGCAATTACCATTTCAGCAGATGTGTCAACAAATTCAGCTGAACTAAGACTAGGGCCAATAAGATAACCATCAGGGTGAGAAGAAAGGTTCAGTTTTTTACCTTCGTAACCGGGGACAGTGTATTCTATAGTAAGATCTCCAAAAATAGCAGAGCGCTCCTCAGGATATATGTTAAACTGTTCACGAGCAAAAGAAGTTGCAGCTTCAAGATCAGTAATTATTGAATCAGACTGCGATTGATCATCATACTCGACAGCATATGCTTGAGATGAATAATATACATCTCGCAACGTTGACGATTTAGAGCTATTAATTAATTGCTTAGCAAAAAATGCCAGCCATGTAAGCTGTGTGAATGGTCGGATATGTTTTATATTAGAAGTAGAGCGATTTACAGCATTCTCTCCAAGAATATATTGTTTGGTTTCTTTATCATAAATTATATTTTTAACTGACCTGCTAGGAATTTCGATATTTGGAAACTGAGAAGCATCTAGAGCATCATATATATTTGTGCCAAGTTTCTTTAAGGTCTTCTCAATTTCATCTTTGTTTATATTTCTCTCATTCTTATTTTTAGGTTTTTTAGGCATTTATGTCAGCCTCCTCATTAGTGTTATCGGAATTAGAATATTGTTTCATAAGAGATTCATACTTGGGTAATTTTTTTGCCCCTGACAACTCTTTGGAAAACTCGGCAATCAAAGGTAGATATTTAAGATAAATGTTTTGTCTTCTTTTAACAGCTTCTGCAGAACCTTTACGTGATAGATACATACGCAACTGTCGCATAACTTCTCGAACTCCATTCTTAAGTTCACGTTCGACTTCTGGACGTTCACCAATAAATTCCTTACCAACACTCTTGTAGGGTATTTTAGTAGAACACATATGAGTAATAATTGCAAGAGGTGCATTATCAGGAATTTTATAATTTCTCCGATCAATGATTTCCTTTACTACTTGCCATGCAACATCGCTTCCTTCATCATACAAAAGAGGAATTCTATTAGCAAAACGAAATAAGGAGATTCCATTGCGGGAGACTTTTCCACCATAAGCTAATCCTACTTCTATAATAAACGGAAATCCAGAATATGCAGATGGAGGCCTTATAGTAATAGTGGAGAATTCAGGGTTAAGTTCATTCATTATTCCTGCATTTAGTATATCACTACCAAGTGGAGACAAACAGTTCGAATCAGGAGGGAGAAAAGAGTCAAATTTATGTAAATAATCAACAACGTTAACTATCTCAGAGTTAGACAAGTCTTTCGGATTTGAAGTGGAATCAATGCCAACAAATTTTGAAAAATTTAACGCAGTAGTTGGTCCAACACGGTGAAAATTATTCATAAGTAGTTTCTGAAGAGTTTGGTCATCAGAGCTGCCAATTAGGCGTCTCATAGCTTCGAAATCAAATCCATGAGGGTGAGGTTTAGTTTCACCGGGAGGTTTAGGCATTTGATTTGTAGATTGTGAATAAAACCAAAATCGGCCATGAGGATCAAGAAATGATATCTCCGCATATGGAGTGACCAATGCTGTTTGACGGAAATAATCGTGAAGTTTTGAAGATGAACGTAATGCATCGCCTTCCAATTTAATTTCTATCGATGTTCCACTTGAACCATCATGTTGAATTACATCTTTATCAACAACAATAGGAGAATTGTTTTGGATGTCTATTAAAATTGAAAATTTATGAAAATCCTTACCGTTTGTTGAAGTAATAAGTGAAACCGGTTTACTAGTGGTGATTTGTCCATATAGAACTGCCATAGTACCGCCCATTCCAAACATTCCTCGAGCCTGTCTTAATGAATATTTAGAACCATAAAAAACTCTACCAAATGCATAAGGTGCTTGTTTAGAATCAATTCCAGGACCATTATCAATGACTCTTAACAAATAATTTCTAGGATCTGTTTTTGAGTCATCGTCAGAAGTTGGAATTAAACGAACATTGATTTTGGGTAATATTCATGAGGACTCACATGCATCAAGTGAATTTTCAACAAGTTCACGAGTGGCAGTGTACAATGCTTTAGCAGTATTGCTAAAGCCATCAATATCCCTATTTCTATAAAAAAACTCACTTGGTGTTATTTGATCAAATTTAGTAGATGTTTTTGGCAAT
>JAYZAG010000056.1:0-3603 GCA_036422215.1 Thermoproteota archaeon | reverse complement strand
AATAAAACTGATTGTAACGTATGAATATATGAGTTGATTCTATGTTGAAAATATATAATACTCTTCGCAATTCTAAAGAAGATTTTATTCCTATTGACGAAAATCTTGTCAAAATGTATACATGTGGTCCAACTGTTTATGATTTCACTCATATTGGAAATTTTCGAACATTTGTATTTGAGGACGTTTTTCGTAGATGTCTAAAATATTTTGGCTATAATGTACTTCAGGTTATGAATATAACTGATGTCGATGATAAAACAATACATGGTTCATTAAATGCTAATGTGAATCTTTCCGATTATACTACCAAATACACTGACGCATTTTTTGAAGATCTCGACATACTAAATATAGAAAAGGCTGAAAATTATCCACGTGCTACTGACTACATTCCTAAGATTGTATCTTTTATTGAAAATCTACAAGAAAATGATTTTGTGTATGAATCTGACGGCTCTTATTATTTTTCAATATCAAAATTTCATGATTATGGCAAATTATCTGATCTTGATCTAAATATAGACGCAAAAAGATCACGTGTTTCTCATGACGAATATTCAAAAGAAGAAATTAATGATTTTGTAGTATGGAAAAATTGGACTGACAAGGACGGTTCTGTTTTTTGGGAAACGGAACTAGGAAAAGGAAGACCTGGATGGCATATTGAATGTTCAGTAATGTCGACTGATCTGTTAGGGAAGCATTTTGATCTTCACATTGGTGGAAAAGATCTTATTTTTCCACATCATGAAAATGAAATTGCTCAATCTGAATCTCTTACAGGAGAAAAATTTGTTAATTATTGGCTTCATGTTGAACATCTGATTGTTGAAGGTAAAAAAATGTCAAAATCAGCAGGAAATTTTTACACTCTTCGAGATATTATGAATATGGGATTTGATCCTCTTTCTATAAGATTCTTGCTGTTATCTTCTCATTATAGAAGCCAATTAAATTTCACTTTTGACGGTCTTAAACAATCGACTGAGAATGTAAATAGATTGAAAGCATTCTATCTTAGAATCCATAATCTACAATGTTCTGATGGACTCGACGAAAAACTCAGTCTTGAAACTAGTCAATGCAAGTCTGATTTTGATAATGCACTAGAAGATGACATTAACACTCCTTTGGCAATTTCGAAAATTTTTGAATTCATTCGCAATGTTAATCGTATTATTGACGAAAATTCTATTCTTGCAGATAATAAAGCTGAAATTATATCGTTTCTGGAACAAATTGACATTGTTTTTGGAGTTATTAGTGTGGAGCAATTAGTGTTAACTGATCAAGTCAAAGAATTAATTTCTCTTAGGGAAAAGTTCAGACTAGATAAGAAATGGGAGGAGTCTGATGACATACGTTCTAAATTATTGGAAATGGGATATATAATTGAAGATACTAAATATGGTCCTATTGTAAAACACAAACCCAAGTAATAGACATATGTCTATTCCGGACAAATTCTCATTGATTGAAATTATGTGTAACGGTTAAATAATTAAAAAATAAATAATGTAATGAGGTTAGTAAAACATGAGCGCATTGAGTTTATTTAAAATCACCGTTCAAATATTAAACAAGTCCTCTATAAAAGATCCTGAAGGCGAAACCATAATGAACGAATTAATTTCTAGAGCTGGATTTAATGATGTCAAATCATTACGAACTGGTAAAATTCTAGAAGTGGAAATAGAGTCTAATAGTTTAGAAGAGGCGAAAGAACAAATCCAAAAATTATGTGATGATTTACGAATTTATAATCCTTTAGTTAGTACTATAACACTAAGAGGTATCGAAGAATAAATGAAAGTCGCAATTATCCAGTTTCCTGGTACTAATTGCGATTATGACTCTCTACATGTCTTGCAAAATGTTTTGAAAGTGGACGCATCAATTTTTTGGTATAATTCCGACGGCCTAGAAAAATTTGATGCAATAATAATTCCAGGTGGATTTTCTTATGGTGATCATCTGAGAAGTGGAATCATTGCTGCAAAAAGTAATATAATTAATAATATTCGAGATTTTGCTAATACTGGTAAACCTGTTCTTGGCATTTGTAATGGCTTTCAAGTGTTGGTGGAATCTGAGTTACTTCCTGGTGCATTACTTCCAAATTCTAGTACAAAATTCACATGTAAATGGGTCAACCTCAAAGTTGAAAATAATTCTACTATATTCACATCAATTTTCGAAAAAAATTCTGTCATTAAAATGCCCGTTGCTCATCACGAAGGTAGATTTTTCGGAGATCAATCTCTATTGAATGATATGAATAATAATCATCAGATTGTGTTCAGGTATACTGATTCTGATGGAAATATTACTGACAATTCTAATCCAAATGGTTCTGTTGAAAATATTGCAGGAGTATGTAATAGAGCAGGTAATGTTATGGGATTAATGCCACATCCTGAACGTGCTTCTGAACAAATACTTAGTCCTTTTAATTCTGATCATGGACTTCAACTTTTTAGTTCTATGCTACGATCAATTGAGGTTATTAAAAAAAATGAATGATCTTAATTCTCTGTCTTTGACAAAAGAAGAATTGGAATTTATAAATTCTAAATTATCTAGAGAACCTAATTTTGTTGAACTCTCAATACTTGACGCACAGTATTCAGAACATTGTAGCTATAAATCATCAAAAAAATTTCTGAAACTAATTCCATCTAAAGGAAAAAGAGTTTTATTTGGTCCAGGATATGAAGCTGGAGTTTTAGATGTTGATAACAATCAAGTTGTAACTATTCACATCGAGAGTCATAATCACCCATCTGCAATTGATCCTTATGGTGGAGCTGCTACTGGTGTTGGAGGGGTTCTTCGTGATATACTGAGCATGGGCACTCGACCAATTGCTGTTCTAGATTCATTAAGATTTGGAAACATAGAAAAAAGTAGTAATTCTAGATGGCTTTTGAAAAATGTTGTACGAGGCATCGCCGATTATGGAAACTGTGTTGGAATACCAACTGTTGGCGGAGAAGTGGCTTTTGACGAATCATACGAAAGAAATTGTCTTGTGGATGTTGTATCTATAGGTTTAGGAAAAAAGAAGGATCTTGTTTTTGCTGAAGCAAGAGATTCAGACGATGCTATTGTTCTTGTTGGTGGTCTTACAGGAAGAGATGGAATACATGGTTCTGCATTTGCATCGAAAGATCTAGGCCCAGATTCAAATTCTGAACGTTCTGCTGTGCAGATTCCTGATCCTTTTACTAAAAAATTAATATTGGAAGCTACTTTTGAAGTTATTTCTACTGGATTTGTTAAAGGATTAAAGGACTGTGGCGGGGGAGGACTTGCATGTGCGTTATCTGAAATTGCTGCAAATGGTGGGACTGGACTTGACATTAATCTATCAAAAATCCCTCTCAGAGAAAATGACATGGAACCATATGAGATTATGATATCTGAATCGCAAGAGCGCATGGTCTTCATAATTGAAAATGGAAAAGAATCTGAAATTATTAATATTTTTAATAAATATAATCTGTCTTCTTCTGTTATAGGGCGAGTTACCAAATCTCATAATCTACTAGTCTATGAAAAAGATGTAACTGTAGCTAATTTACCAGTTGATCTAATAGT
>JAYZAG010000055.1:0-3328 GCA_036422215.1 Thermoproteota archaeon | reverse complement strand
ATTTTTCTTTTAGAATTATAATCTGAGTATTTTTATAACTAGCTCTTCGGAATATGTTTGTTAAAATATATAAAATACTATATTTCTTTTTTAATTTATCTGATATTTTGTCATATTCTTCACTATTCAATTCTAATACTTCAGCTTTAATTTCAATTTTATCTCCGGTAACTTTTCCAGAATTCGTACATGATGATATGAATGCTTTATGATTATTTTTTAAACGTTTAATTTTCCCTGCAGATTTAGAAGTTCGTACGTATCCAATATTTCCATCTTTAATCACCCAAACAGGAGTATGTACTAAAGTTCCAGATTTACGGATAGTAGTAAGATTTATTGTACGACTATCTAAAATTTCTTCAAACAAACTCATAAAACATCATTACTCATTTGATTATATTTTATTTGGAGGAATCTGATTTTTTTTACTATTAAATTTTTAGTTCTTCCCAATGTTTGATCGAATTTTATTATATTGTCTCTTGATTCATTTATATAATTTATTGTAAAGACAGAATCTCTATGATTTAATTTTCGTAATTTTTCCTTTTCAATAGAAAGTTGAAATGATATTTCATCAATATTATTGAATTCATCAGTCATAATTATATGTATAAAAATTATGTAATAAATACAGCACATAACAATAATTTACAATAGATAACCATTTATGAAAGAAAATTGATAATTCATAATGTTGTTATCAGAACCCATATTCAAAAAAGCCATAATTATTGCAGGAATTATATTTTTAGGTGCAATTTTACTCCTCATCTATGAAATATTGAGATAAATTAGTAATATCGACATCGATATCGATGTCGATATTTAGATTTTATGATTATCCGGTAACTTTAAATTAGATAAATACCATATACATTTTGGATTTCAGCTAACAGGGGATTCTTGTGAATCTCTCACCTCGGTAAGGAGGCTGTTTGTTGTATCCTAAATTTTGTTAAATTAAATCCAACCAACGATTAAATATAATTTTTCCATTAGTATTGACTTTTGTAATGTTATCTTCCAAGTTTGACAAAATAATTGATTTATCTATTGATTCAGAAATTAGATCTGATTCAAAATTATCAACAATATTCTGTACTATTTCATTTGTAATTTCAAGATGAAACAAGATTCCATAACAGTTATTTTGAAATACAAAAGCTTGAATTTTAGAAATTTTACTTGAAGCTAATTTAACTGAACTATCCGGTAGATTAAATATATCACCATGCCAATGAAATGCTAGGAAATCATTGTCAAGATTTTCAAATATAGTTCCTTCAGTTTGAAATAATGATATATTGTGCCAACCCAATTCTTGTTTTGAATTTTTGTAAATGTTACTGTTCAATGCACTAGCAATTATTTGACTTCCTAAACAGATTCCAAGTATTGGTTTTTTAAGTTTAATATAATGTTTAACTAAATTTATTTCAGATTCAATAAATGAATATTGATCTTTTTCATTAACACTCATAGGGCCACCCATAATTAGAAGTCCATCATAATTTAGAAGGTTTCCTTCGTAATTTTCTATTTTTATGCAATCAAAAGATATTTCTTTATTCGACATAAGATCAAGAATTATTCCAGGAGTTTCAATGTCAATATGTTGAATTACAAGAACGCGTTTTTGATTCATATTTTATCTGTTTCTTTTTATATAATAAACGTAGATGCTAAAACTATGCTAAAATGCCAAAAATGTGAATTTGAATTCTCCGGGGAAGGTCCAAAATCAGAGATTGTTTTTGAAGAATCCTGTCCAAAATGCGGTAGTTATGAAATATTTGTAAAAAGAGGAAGTCCACTAGTGAGAACAATATCAGGATGGCTAGTTGTATTTCTTTTCGTTACAGCAGTATTACTGCCTTTAATTTGGTACTTTTTAGTAATATTTTAGTGCCTGTTTCACGACTGATTTTCATGGATAAAGTAGGTGTAAGTTATTAATTTGACAGAATATGAGCCAGATGAACTCGAAGTAATGAATAAAATAGAGATAGCAAAGAAACTAGGAGATCAACGATTGATAATATCTCTCAATAGAGAACTTGAAATCATGAAAGAACGTAACGAAGTTAGGAGAAATCCAAAGCCAGTCACTGATGAAAAGGCATCTTTCTGTCATAATTGCAACACAAAAGTTGAGAATTTCCATAGATTTTGCTTCCAATGTGGAGTGTTTCTTAGTTAATGAATAAAGCAGATATCTTGTTTGGAGGAATAATGGCATTTGCAATGTCTTTTTTGATGTCACTGGTAATGACATATGTGTCAGTTGGCTTAGTGCCTGACTTTATTACAATTTGGCTGAGATCTTTTGTAATTGGGATGATTGTCTCTTTTCCAATAGCATTGTTTATCACTCCAATTGCTGCCAAGATAGTGAAAACGGTTGTAAAGGCATAGTAAACCGATTTTGAATATCAAAATAGTACAATCGTGAATATGTTTATTAGCCTGACCTAATTTAGAATCATTAGGAGTAATAATTATGTCATTCAAAGACGAACGAGAAATGCACAAAGCAACATGCTCTGACTGTGGCAAAGAATGTGAAGTACCATTCAAGCCAGACGAAGACAGACCTGTTTACTGCAGAGATTGTTTCCAAAAGCACAGAAAACCACGAAGTTTCTAGAATAGTCTAAGTATTTTATTTAGATTTTTAGGATATAGCGTCAGCAATTCATTTTTTTAATGCATATCGCACTCGATATCGATGACGATGTTAGATATTATTGTCATTTTAAATATAATTTTAACGTAATAATTCAATATGGCAAATTGGAATAGTATACTAAGATGGGTACATTTAGCATTTGGACTGATGCTTGGCACGTATTTCTTTAGAATCAACCAGAACATCATGGGAGGAGTCTGGTCCGAGGGAGTGACTATGTTCGTAAGCAACGTGGTAATATTCTTCCTTTTCTGGACAGGAATCTCCAAGTGGCAACTTCCGCGAATAATGAAGTTCTACAGAAATCGTACACGATAAACTTAGTAATCGTTTGCTAGGGTTGGGGGTATTCTGACGTAAAGTGCTGTTAAACGCTGCTATCCGCAACTGATTTTAGTTGTTTTGTTATACATATAGTGAATCACATGGGAATAGACCTAGACTTTAGTGGAATATCGAAAGAGTTTTCACGTACGGATAAATCGGAAAAGAGTAAAAAAAAGGATTGGTCAAAAGATTGTATAAAAAGTACGCTGAAAAAACAAAAAAAATTATGTAGATTTTGTGGAAAATTCATGGAACCTTTTACCTATGAAAAACATCATGCAGACGGAGATCATTCAAACAATGATT
>JAYZAG010000054.1:0-15433 GCA_036422215.1 Thermoproteota archaeon | reverse complement strand
ATAAAAGGAGAAGGAGTTGAAAGAATAATAGGAACAAATACTCTCCAGAGTCCAGTAAGTGAAATTAATGTAAGTTCTATAATAGCAGAACATTATAGAACGAAAATCATATCATAAAATAGTTAAATTATTTATCAACGTATAACTAACTGTGAAAGAAAAATACGCGCTATATGCAGGAATAATAGGTCCAATAATAGGAATTGGGGCAGTGTTGTTATCAGTTATTCTTTCATCTTCATGGTTTTCTTGGCAAGAAAATGCTCTAAGTGATTTGGGTGTTGATACTTTTGGAGGAACTGCAGCAGGAATATGGACATTCAATTTAGGTATGATAATAGCAGGAGTATTGAGTTCAATATATGCATATGGATTATATGGATTATTAACAAAAAACACAACAAATAAAATTGGAATTATTGCACTAATAATAGGCGGTATTAATTTAGCATTAGTAGGAATATTTACGGAAGATTGGCCTACAATTCATAGATTAGTTGCGATGACATATTTTGTATTTACTCCAATTGGGTTGATCATAATGGGATCAGGAATGTTAAAGAAAGAAAGAACATTTGGAATAATAACAACGATAGCAGGAATAAGTGCGTTGATATCAATTTCAACTGCAATACTAATAGTATTTCAAGTTCCAGTCACAGAAGGATGGCCAGCAGGCATAGCAATACCCGAAATGGTTGAAGCAGTGATTATGGCAGCGTGGATATCAGGTTCAGCATTAAAATTCCTAAAAAATAAAGGTAGTAAATAAACATAAAAAAAGATTCTAATTAGAAATAGACTATAGAAAACAAGATAAATAAACTATAACGACAAAGTTAAAACTTGAATTGCTGGGGAAGTCAAACCATTGGCCGGGGTATTACTACCCGAAAGCTCAGCCTGGTTAGAGCGCCAGCCTCCACAAAAAGGGCGTAACTCATAATCTGGAGGTCGCGGGTTCGAAATATTATATCGAAAGACCCGCCCCCGGCATTCAAAATTATAGAACAGGATCCAATCCGAACCAGCCGGTGAAAGAATACATCAAATAAAGTGTAATTTTTCCAAGAATTCCGGCAGCAAGAGCTTTAAGTTTTGGATAGTTCATTACACCTAAAGGTATCCAAATAAGATCATCAGGAGTAAGAGGAGTAGCTGCAAATAGAAAGATAAGAACAACGCCATATCGATCAAGTCTAGATCGCCATGAGGCAACTTGGTTTTTTCTTTTAGATGATATAATTTTTCTCCCGCCAACTCCTATGTAATAATGCAAATATTGTCCAAATCCTGCACCAATCCCACCTAATATTCCAACAAGTATAGGTTTCAGTTGAGTTGCTAACAAAGGAATTATAAGAAAAGATGGGAAGAATGCTACAAAAACTGTAACGGTGCCCAAAAAACCAGACAGTAGTGCTCCAAAATACCCCAATCCTGACAATACAGTGCTAATTGCTTCAAAATCTACTAAAGCTATAATTGATTCAAAAGTCATTTGGTTGACAACCTATAGAATAATTAGTTAATGATAGGGATAAATATTTCTAAACAATTGCTCTGATTTTAAAAAATTTATTATTTATAGTAATATTATTTTTAATAGTGAATTACGAAAAAAGAATTTCAGAGATTGGAATAGATTTGCCAGAACTTCAAAAACCTGTAGCAAAATATCTACCGTCGGTAAGAGCTAAAAATCTTTTGTTTATTTCAGGGCAAATACCAATAAAAAATGGCAATATAGAATACAAAGGAAAATTGGGAAGAGATGTTACTATAGAACAAGGAGGCGAAGCTGCAAAACTATGTACAATAAATGCATTAAGTGTAATGAAATATGAACTAGGAGATTTAGATAAAATAGAACGAATAATAAAAATAACAGGATATGTAAATAGTGCAGATGATTTCTTTGATCAACCAAAAGTTATAAATTACGCATCGGAACTTTTGATTGAAATTTTTGGGGAGAATGGAAAACATTCAAGAGCTGCAGTTGGAGTAAATGCTCTACCGTTAAATTGTGCAGTAGAAATAGAATTCATAGTTCAAATAAAAGAATAGAATATTAGTAAAGTGAATCGCATGTTATTAATACCAATAAAAGTAAAAAGAAAAAACAAAAAATTTGATCTCAAGAGTGAATTATCAAATGTATTAAAAACCAACAAAGTGAAATTAAAAAAAGGAGACATTTTAGTTATTTCAAGTAAATATGTCTCAATAGCAGATGGTCGATTAATAAATTTAAAAGAAATTACTATTAGTGAAGAAGCAAAGAAAATTGGGAAAAAATATTCAATAAATACAGCTTTAGCAGAAGTAATAACAAATGAAGCAGAAAAAGTTCTGGCGGGACAAAGAGGATTTGTAATGTCCATAAAGAATAAAGTAATCACGCCAAATTCAGGAGTAGATACATCCAATATTCCAAAAAATTATGCCGTTGTATATCCAGAGAATCCCAATGAAAGAGCAATGGAAATAAAGAATGTGATAAAAAAGGAACATAGGATAGATTCAGGAGTTATAATTACAGATAGCAGAATTGCACCAACTCGAATAGGCACAACAGGAATTGCAATAGGAGTGGCAGGATTAAAACCTGTAATAGATGAAAGAGGTAAAAAAGATTTATTTGGAAAATCTATCAAACGAACAAAAAAGGCATTAGCAGACAACTTATCGTCAGCTGCACAAATATTAATGGGCGAGTCAGATGAAAGAATTCCAATTGTAATAATAAGAGATTCAAAAATAAGAATTTTAGACCATAAATCTTCAGAGTCAGAATTATCAATTGATTATAAAAAATGTGTTTATGTAAAAAGTCTAAAGAACAACTAGTCTTTTTTTACAACAGTAAAAGTAAAATTAGATGTGTATAATTTAACACCGCAATCTTTACATTTGCCTTTCATAGTTTTGATTATATCTCGAGGATGTTTTATATCAATTCCATGATATAGTAGACTGCCACACTTGTCACAAACTACCTCAAATGTCATAGAATAAATAAGGATAAACAGAAATAAAATGATTTTCTTAGTTTATTACAATGCTTCTAATAATTCGAGGATTTCTTCAAAAGAATGGGCAATTGTTTTCAATCCCATAGATTCAAAATCACTGTAAGTAGAACCCTTATGTGCAAGACCTATAAATCCAGTTCCCGCATTCAAGGCAGTTTGATAATCTCTAGTAGTATCTCCAACATATACAGTTTCAGAAGAAGAAACATCAAGCTTCTCACATGCAAGATAAATAGGTTCAGGATTAGGCTTTTGGAGAGTAGTTTGTTCAGGAGTTACAATCACATCAAACAATTCAATCAAATCTCCAAGAATCTCTTTTGCATTATCAGATCTTTTAGAAGTTACAATGCCCTTAGGTAATTTAATATCCATTAGAGTTTTTCGAGCGTTAGGGAGAGGTTGTAAATTTTCATGAGTGATTTTAACGACTTTGTTGTAGACATCCCTAGCTTTAGGGTGATCACCAAATAAATGGTTCAAATTGTATTGAGATGGTTGACCGAGTAATTTTCTAACATCGTCATCGCTGGGAATTGGATTGTCTATCTGACGTGCAACTTCCTGATAAGTTTTAAAAATTGCTTCATTTGAATCGATTATTGTTCCATCTAGATCAAATAATACGGCTTTAGTCATAAGAATGTAATTTCCTCAATGTATTTCAAACAATCACAAGACATAAAAACAAATCCTAAATAGGGGTATGTATACATAGATATAAAAGGGAAAAATATGACACAATCAGCAAGAGTTAAACTTACAAGTAGTAATTTAGAACACCTGCAAACAATTTGCCAGGATATTAAAGAGATAACTAAAAGAACTGGAGTTAAAATAAAAGGGCCACAACCATTGCCTACAAAAAAACTAAAAGTTACAACAAGAAAAGGTCCATCAGGACAGGGAAATTCTACATTTGATCATTGGCAGCTTCGAGTTCATAGAAGATTAATTGATCTAGATGCCGACGATAGAACAATGAGACAATTAATGAAATTAAGAGTTCCAGAAGACGTCTCATTAGAAGTCAATCTTTCTACTAGATAATCAAAAGCGCCGAGGGTAGGATTCGAACCCACGAGTCCCGGATGGGACACAGGCTCTCAAGGCCCGCGCATTATTGTGTTCTACTGAAGACCACTCTGCCACCTCGGCTAAATAAGAAGAATAAATCTAAATAATAAAAACTTGTGTTTTATGAGATTAGATAAGGTTTGTTATAGAGCAACAATATTATAAGAATTGTGAAAAAGCAGATTTCCATAAGAGAAGGCACCGAATCAGACGAAAAATATGTGAATGGTATTTGTGAAGGTGTGTTTAATTCAAATGATTATTTACCAAAAATTTGGAAAAACTGGATAAAAGACAAAAATGGAAAGTTTTTTGTTGGAACACATGAAAGAATTCCAATTTCCATATATCATTTGTATTTTGAATATAAACAAGCATGGATGGAAGCATTAAGAGTAAAAAATGAATTCAGAAAAGATGGAATAGGAAGAATGCTATTAGAAGATGCAATTCAAAGAACCCAAGACTATCACAGTATAAAATTATTAACAGACACAGATAACAGAGCGGCATTAAATTTATTTGAAGAATTTAGTTTTTCTTCATTATCTCATCAAACAATGTATTGGAAGCCAAAAATTAAAAATGTGATAAAAAATGCAACAAATGAAAAAAGTTCATCTGGAGAAATAAAGGTAATGAATCCAAATGAAATAAAGATGATTTTGAGGAAAAGCTATGACAATTCAGATTTAATACCTATATGGTGGAGGTTCTGGAACTCTAATGATGAAATCATAGAACATATTGCAAAAATGGCATTAGGTTATTCCATAACAAGAGGAGCAGAACAAGGTCAAGTAATAATTATGAACACAACAGAATATGACTTTAGAAAAACACTACATTTGATCCATTTCAACAAAAGCGAACTAGTAAATGATATTATAGAAAAAATATCGAAAGACTATAATGAACACACAATATTCACTTTCCAGGAAAAAGATCATCACAGCAACGACATATTGAAAGAAAATGGATTTAATAACAGATTAGAGATAACGATACTGGAAAGAAAAATGTAATATGTTATTTTTTCCATAATTCATCTTTAGATAGACCAGATTCACAGTCAATATTGTATAGTCTAGCCATCACAAAAAACATATCAGACATTCGATTAATATATTGCAATATAGACGTATTAATTTGCTCAGCTTCATGAAGGGAAACTATTGATCTTTCTGCTCTGCGACAAATTGAACGACATACATGTAAAAGACAGACTATTTCATTATCGCCATAAGGAATAATAAAATTCTGTAATGGGGATAATTTGCTTTGCATAAGATCAATAATTTGTTCAATGTCATGGACATTTTTTGAATTTATTTCATAATTCAAAGATTTGTTATCAACAGTAGCAAGCTCAGTTCCAATTTGAAATAATATGTTTTGAACTTCTGCGAATGCAGTTATAACAGATTCATTGATATGTTTTAAATCATCACATACGTTATTGTTAAGCAATTTATTCCTAGTGAGACCAATAAAAGAATTCAATTCATCAATATCGCCATATGAGGAGACACGTAAGGAAGATTTTGATATTTTCTGAGAATTTCCAATTACATCGGTTTCTCCATCATCTCCACGCTTAGTGTATATTTTCAAAATATCAATAGATATATCAAATTAGAATTTAAAACCTGCTATTATTTTCGTCGATATAGTATTTTTTCAGTCCTTCTTCTTGCTTAGGTTCTATAGAGCCATGTCGATTATTTCTCACAGAAACAATAGATTCAGCAATATCCATTTCATCATAATAATTGAAATATCGTGCTAAAACCGTACCGGTTCTACCTTTGCCTGCATGACAGTGAACAAGAATGGCTTTGTGATGAAGGACAGAATTATTCATAAATTCTATTGCGGTTTGTAGATCACTTTTTTTTATCATATCATGATCAGGAACCGAAATATGCATATAATCGAAATCAAACAAGTCAAGTAATTTATTAGAAATAGGTTCTTCAGTTAGTGACAAAATTGATCGAATTTTTTCATTGTATAGAAATTTAACTTCATTTACAGAATAAGGTTGACCTGAGGCGGCAATTTTACCTGGGACAATCCACCCGAAATTAGTAGGTCTATCAAACACTACACCATATAATATTCTATATATTTTACCAACAATATTAGACATTATTAAATTGTCAGGCTTTGAAAGAATGTCCGCATCCACAACTTGATTTTACATTAGGATTTTGAATTTTAAATCCAGACTCTTCAATACTTTCAACATAATCAACTGATGAACCTTTCAGATATTTTGCACTTATAGGATCAATTATGATTTTGAGACCAGGTGATGCTTCGAATGAAATATCATCATCTCCAACATTGTTATCAAGAGACATGCCATAAGTAAGGCCCGAACATCCTCCGCCAGATACATAAACTCTTAGTCCTGCATCCTGTTTATTTTCAGCAGATGTAAATTCCTTAACCTTTTCAATGGCCCGATCAGTGATAGTAACTAAATTAGTGTCATTTTGGAGCATTTTAAGACATTCATAGTATAAATATGGAGTATTAAATGCTTTTCGTAGAAAAATTTATTGAACATTCATTCGTATATATTAACAAGAAATCACTTTGGTAAGCATTCCACTAATAGCACTGTTGATAATATTAGTAATATTATCAGGCTTTTTCTCAGGTAGTGAAACAGCATTAATTTCAATAACAGAAGTAAAGGCTAAGACACTGTCAGAAAGAAAAGTAAAAGGTGCAGATTCATTATATAGACTGAAAAAGGATCAACAAAAAGCACTAGTTACCATATTAATATGTAACAATCTAGTCAACATAGCAGCTGCATCAATTGCAACATTCATAGCATTAGAAATGTTTCAATCAATAGGAGTGGGAATAGCAACAGGAATTATGACTATCATAATTCTAATTTTTGGAGAGGTGGTACCAAAATCATTTGTGGCAAAACATAATCAAAGAATAGGATTAAGAATTGCAAGAATTATTGAATATTTGGGATATATACTTTCTCCAGTGATAATACCATTAATACGTACATCAGATTACATGACAAAAGGATATGAATTAGAAGAATCTCCAAAAGTTACAGAAGACGAACTAAAGAATATATTAGAAGTTGGAGAAGAAGAAAAAGTTATAGAAAAACACGAAAAAGAGTTCATGCATGGAGTTCTAAAATCAGGAGAAACTACAGTAAGAGAAGTGATGGTTCCAAGAACAAAAATGTTTGTAATTAATTCAAATGAGTCAATGAAGGATGCATTGGAGAATTTGATAAAAAGTAAATACTCTAGAGCTCCCATAATAAAAGAATCAAGAGATAAAATAGTAGGAGTAATAACATTAAAAGAGCTCCTTAGTGCAAATGCATTAAACAAACCAAAGCAATCGGTAATCAAAATTGCAAGAAAACCGATTTTTGTTTCTCAGAAAGAGATTGTTGGGAATCTTATTAGAGAATTACAGTCAAAAAGCGAACACATGGCAATAGTAGTAGATGAATTTGGAGGAGTTGAAGGATTATTAACATTAGAAGATTTAATCGAAGAGATACTGGGAGAAATAGCAGACGAAAGTGAAGATAGATCAAGATCAATAAAAAGATTGAACAAGAATACAATTGAAGTAAACGGAGATACTGATATTGCAGATGTAGAAAAGATATTTGGAATAAATTTTGAAGTAGAAACTGAAAGCGCTACAATAAACGGCCTATTGCATCATTTACTAAAAGATTTGCCAAAAGTGGGAGATAAAATAGAAATTAATGAAACAGAATTAATAGTAATTAGCATGAAGAATAAGAGGCCAAAAAGAATAAGGATAATAAAACACTAACATTTATTCAAATATGAAATTTTTGAAGTAATTCAACAGTATTTGCATCAGTCTTTATAACAAAAGTTTTAGTTGGATCTCCAAGAAATATAGATGTTTTTGTAATGAATTCTGATTTTTCGTCATGGCCGCTTGGACACACGCCTAACCTTTCGATTTTTATGTCATTAGATTTTATATGATTGACAAATCTTTTGAAACTAGAGAGATCATTCCAATTAGAATTTTGATCGTGACAAATTGCAAACCAAATATCAGGAACATTATTGAACAATAATTTATTTTTTAATTCATCTAAGGACATGAAAATACTATACAATAACTAGAATAAATTTGTAATTAGAATTTTTTATCTCTCTTTTCAATATAGTCAGTCAAAGTTTGACCGGCTAGGCGTTTTGTTAGAGTGTTATGTATTTCATGAATTACACCAAATCCATAAAACGAAAGGCCAGAATATAGTTCAAACAAAGAAGCGCCTTTAGTAAGCAACTCCCAAACCTTCGTACCATCAGAAACCCCACCACAAGCTATAATCTTTAAATTAGGAATATCAGAATGAACGTCGGAGATTTGTTTGAGCGTATAAGGAAATAAAGGATTTCCACTTTCACCTGCTACATCATTAGCAAACTTTCCAGAAAGACCAACAGAACTTACATCGACCAGTCTTGAATTATTTATAACTAACGCATCTATTCCAATATCATAAAATATTTTAGCAGATTTTAGCAGAAGTTGTTTTTCATCGTCAGAAGGAGGAAGATTCCCATATGAAGGAAATTTAGAAATAAAGAGTTTACCTGGCGCATGAGTTTGTAGAATATCGTGAATCTTAACATGCATATCTTTATTGAATAGAGTCCTATTGAATGGAGTATTAGGAGAACTTCTGTTTTCTTCATATGCGTCAACATAATCACGAGTGAGAAGAATTATTTGTTTGAGAGAGTCCAGAGTTTGATCCTGAGTCTTTTCTTCAGTAATTCCTGAAAAACTCAAAACAACCTTAGCATTGCCATGAGGATGTTTACTGTATTGTTTTAATTTTTCTACTGTATAATCTAATCCCTTATGTGGATAACCTTGAGAATTTACAATAGATTTTCTCTTAGAATCAACAACCAAACGAGGTTTATTATGTAAAGGATCTTGATGATTCCCTTCATTAGGATTGAGAATGACCGTTCCAACGGTCAAGAATCCAAACATGTAGGACATAGGGGTAACAATTTCACAATCTTTATCAAAACCTGCAGCTAAACCAACAGGATTATTTATTTCAAAGTTACCAAGAGTGGTATTCAGTTTTGATCTTGGATTAAAATAATTAGCATTGTTTTTTATTTCATTCTCCATGTTATTGATATATTTTTTAGAGACCTCATGAATTACTTCTCCTTGTGAAAGAAATTCTGTAGATCTATGTCTCAAGTACATATATTGACGCATTATTTTGAACAGTGATTTGTTCAAACTGGCCTTGAATATGGAAGTAGGAAGCATCAAATGCACTATATATGTAAAATAAAAATAATAAAAGTAGTGAAGTTTATTAATAAGTTGAATAATATTAATAACATGAGAATAGCAAGTGTCGATTTTAATAAAATTATTCCGATACCTTTAATCATATCAACATTATTAGTTGGTTATTTAATATTCTCAGGCTATCCAATTGGCATAGGCGGAGGAGCACAAGTTCAACAAGTAGACTTGGGAGATATTCCACCTTTACTTCCTAACGCTCCATCATATAAATGTCCACAATGGATGGATTCTGCAACATGTCAACAATTAACAACATCTTGTGGAAATGGAGTATGTGATGCACATGAATCATGTAGTACATGTTCATTTGATTGTGGTTGTGGAGGAGCACAAGTATGCAATACACAAAATGGTAAGTGTCACTCACCAGCAGGAGTTTGTCAAGCCCCAAGAGGAGCAGGATAAACAAATATTCAAAAAATGTACAATAAACAATAAAATCTCTAATTCATTTTATATTAATCAATGAGGATAAGTTAATAGATGAAACAATCTCACATTCTAATTTTAATTTTAGTGTTAATTACAATAACAGGAATAATATTAAGTGTGAATAGAAATGAAGTCAACAAAGATTCCACAACAGAAGTAGACATTGTGGAAATTGGGGACTTTGTTATAATTGATAGTGGAGAGCCCATAGTTCTATTAGAAGACGAAAAAGAATCATATAGATTAAAGATAAAATCATTAGATGAATTTGAATCTAATGTTAAATTAAGAATTAATAATCCAGTTAGAGGAATAAAAATAGACTTTGATAAATCACAATATCATATTCCGAAAAACGGAGAAACAGAGATAACAATAATATTAGAAAATTATGACCATTATGGATTAGGAGTGCATAATGTAACATTAGTAGCGGAAAGTAATTCTAACAAACATGCAATTGTAAAAACGTTAGATGTTATAGCAAAAGGAGATGTTATAATCGAAATAGAAGGGTATGAGTTTCATCCAAATATTTTAACAATAAAAAAAGGCGTGTCAATAACATGGATAAATAAAGATGATGTAATCCATACAGTGACAGAAACAGATCTATATTTCAGATCAGGAAATATTGGAGCTCAATCTGCATTTAGACAGGAATTCACAGAATTAGGAACATATGGCTATTATTGCGAGCCCCATACATACATGTTAGGAAAAATAACAGTTATAGAATGATAATTAGTATATCATTAAATCTCTTTCTTCAAGAGTTGCATGGAGTTTATTGACAGCGGCAAAAATATCCTCTTCCTTCTTAGCTCCTGTACAAACAAGTTTTCCACTAGAAAAAACCAGAAATACTGCTCTAGGTTCACTAACTCTTAGAATTACTCCTGGAAATTGTTCAGGTTCATACATAGATCGAGGTAATTGTCGTGCAACTTCTTCTAAATTAATCATTCCACCTAAATCAACAGAAGCTACTATATTTTGGACCTTAACAAGTGGCTTGCCCTTGACCTTAATCTTGTTAGCACGCAGCTTCTTCACAACTGTATTAAGTGCAATATTAGCCTGATCTTCTGCACGTGAACCAGTGCATACCATATTACCAGTTCTGAATATGAGGGTAGAAGTCTTAGGGCTAGTTAATCTAAATACAAGACCGGGAAAACGATCAGGTTCATATTCTGCATGGGAAAATTTAGCCGCAATTTCAGTAAGATCTAGACTTTGATTAACCTTGCCAGTTGCAACAACATTTTCAATACTAATAATTGGTTTTGTTTGTGCCAAAGTAATTTTCTTAAAGTTTTTTACATATTTAAAGGCATTTAAGTACATTTTTGATTCAATTTGGGTCTTTTAAATGAATCCGGGTCTATTTGTAACCTATTTACTACTATGTGTTTTATAAATGTGGATGCGAGGTATTGATATGAATTATTACAATATCAATTAAGTTTAAAGAGATAAATTATATTTCAATATGTGATGATATCTGAAAAAATTTTACTGCAAATAAACACCGATTCGTTAGTAAGTTTTGTTTGGGTTTTCCTTTTAATGGGATTGTTATTATACGGACAAAGAATTCAACTTTTTCTTATGTTGAGAAAAATTTCGAGAGATGTTAATAGATTGGAAAAAATGCGAAATGATTCTAGAATTAAAATAACAACATCATTTAAGGAAATAAATAATGATTCAAAAATAATAAGTGAAAAATTAGATCGAATATTTGATTCATTTGTAATAAATCCTATAGCAATGGATCCTAAAGGAATAATAACTAAATTAGAACATCTGTTGAATATACAGGAAGATATGTTAAAGGATGAAATAGAATCACTATCAAAAGACGTGGATGAAGTAAGGTCATCACAATTACAAAATCTTCTCGAAATAGGGATTTTTCTTAATACTTCATATAAAATTGTAAGACATTTCTATATTAGTGGAAAAAAAACATCCAGTGCTTTTGTTATTGCACAATTGCAAATGATTTTACCTCAAATAATGGAACAGTCAGAAGCATATTTTGCAGCAATACATCCAATTGATCAAAGAAAAACCATAGGCGATGGATTAGGTCCATTGATAGCGTCCAGATTATCTGAAAACTCCGAGAAAAAAGAAATAGTGGCAAATACTACATTAAATGAAATAAATTATGAAGGAAGAAAACTATTCATAGTTAAAGCAAAAGGACCTGGAGGACATGTAGGAAAACCTGGAGAAGCAATTAAACAAATTGTAAATAAAAACAAAGACATCTCACTCATAATAACTGTAGATGCTGCATTAAAATTAGAGGGTGAAACAAGTGGAGAAATAGCAGAAGGAATAGGAGCTGCAATAGGAGGTCCAGGAGTTGAACGATTCAAAATAGAGAAAGTTGCTTCAGATAATCAGATACCAACATTAGCATTAGTATCAAAAATGTCCGAAAAAGAAGCTATAACAGAAATGAATGAAAAAATAAAAGAATCATCAGAAAGAATCATGGAAAAGGTTAAAGAAGTTATAATAAACAATTCAAAAGAAAATCAGAAAATAATTGTGGCAGGAATAGGCAACACCTTAGGCGTAGAATAGAGAATTACGTTAATCTAATCAACAAGATCAGATATTCCTAAAGATAGAGAAATAAAAGAAAGAAAAACTAGAAAAAATCCAAGAAAAAGATCGAATATAGAAGCATCTGGAATCTGAATAAATAAGAATCTAGGAGAAATAGATACTAGAATAAAAAACATTATAAAAAAAACATATTTCCTGATTCGTTTTGGATTAGTAACTGGAGTTTTCAATGTGTTTAATTACCTTTAAGATTTGATAGTTTTTTATCAACTATACTCCTAACAGTGCTATGAGGAGCCTTACCATTAGATTCTTTCATAATTTGACCAATTAAGAAATTAATAGCATTAGGATCTGATAATGCATCCGATACCGCATCTGCATTATTAGTAAAAATGATTTCTACGATTTCTGCAACAGATTGTTCATCCAGAACATTAGAAGTAGATTCTTCTAAATAAGAAAGTGGTGATTTATTTTCATATAAGGATTTAACCAGAATTGATGTTGCAAATGAATCATTTATTTGACCATCTATAACCAATTGAGAAAGTTTCGATAGATCAGCAGAAGTTAAATTAATATCATTAAATGTCAATCCTTTACGATTAATATAGCCAAGAATGTCAGTGCTTATCCAACTCGAGATAATTTTTGGATTATTGTGATATGTTAGACATTCTTCAAAGAAATCAGCAATAGATCTATCTTTGTTAAGTATACGGGCAATCTCAGTGGTTAGTCCTATATCATTTACAAATCGAATACAACGTTGTTCAGGTAATTCAGGAAGTGAACGTTGTATGTCAGAGATATATTCATCAGAAAGTTTAACAGAAGGAAGATCAGGATCAGGAAAATATCTATAACCTTCTTCGTCTTCTTTTACTCGTAGAGTTACAGTAACTCTACGAACATCATCCCAATGTCGTGTTTCCATTTTACTAGCTGCTTGAAGAGTTTTCTGTCTAGTAATTTCGAAATTCAATGCACGTTCAACTTCTTTAAAAGAAGAAATATTTTTAATTTCAACTCTTCTTCCGCCAGTAATAGAGACATTAGCATCAGCACGCATAGAACCATCAAGTGTACTATCACATTCACCAATTGTTTCAACAATTGATTGGAGTGTATTGAGAACTTCTCTCGCATGTTTAGGAGATGCAACATCAGGTTCAGTTACGATTTCAACAAGAGATATTCCAGCTCGATTATAATCAATTAGAGTGTTAGTTGAAGTAGTAATACTACCTTCATATTGTAGTTTACCAGGATCTTCTTCAAGTTGGATACGAGTAATACGAACATTCCCCATAGTAGTTTCCACATGTCCATTGACAGCAATAGGAACACCTCCAGCTTTATCATATTGCGTAATTTGATAATTCTTAGGAGAATCAGGATAGAAATAATTTTTCCTAAAGAAATTACTAAAATTAGATATATCACAATTTAAAGCCAAGCCAATTTTAATTGCGGCTTCTAGAGCTCGTTTATTCAATACAGGTAATGAACCAGGAAGACCAGTACAAACAGGACACAATCTTGTATTTGGATCTTTACCACGATAATCAGATGAACAATTACAAAACATTTTTGTATTTAATGATGTGAGCTGACAATGTATTTCAAGACCAATTTTGACATCTTGCAATGAATTTTTCATTTGGCTACACCTGAAAATTGTTCAATTTTATTACCCAAATTAAGAATTGTTCTTTCAGTGAAATGATTTGACATTAGTTGAATTCCTATTGGAAGTGAATTAGAAGTGCCACAAGGAACAGATAATGATGGTATGCCTGCAAGATTTGCAGAAACAGTGTCAACATCACTCATATACATTGAAAGAGGGTTAGTTATTTTTTCACCTATTTTAAAAGGAAGAGTAGGCATAGTAGGAGAAATAATCACGTCAAATTTACGAAAAACTCTTTGAAAATCATTAGCAATTAATGAACGAACTTTTTGTGCCTTAATATAATATTCATCAAAATATCCAGAAGACAAGGCAAATGTTCCAAGCATAATTCTTCTCTTAACTTCAAATCCAAAACCAGATTTCCTATTTTTAGAAAAGAGATCATTCCAATCGTTGGCTTTGTCTACGTGTAGACCATATCTAAGTCCATCAAATCTTGCAAGATTAGAACTAGCTTCAGACATTGCAATTATGTAATAAGCAGGAAGTGAATACTTTAGAGAATTAATAGTAATTTCTTCGATTTCAGCTCCCTCTTCTTCAATTTTTTTAATAGTATTCCAAACGTTTTTTTCAACAACTTCATCAGTTCCATTACCAAAAAATTCTTTAGGAATGGCAATTTTTAGATTTTTAATATCTTCATCAAGATGTTTAGTATATTCAACAGGTTTCCTGCTGATACATGTAGCATCGCGATTATCATATTCAGAGATACATTCTAATAATAAAGAACAGTCATGAACATTTTTAGCCATAGGTCCAATTTGTTCCAAACTATTTCCGTACGCAATTAGACCATAACGACTAATCAGGCCATATGTGGGTTTCAAACCTACTATACCACAAAAAGATGCAGGGCACCTAATAGATCCTCCAGTATCACTGCCCAAAGCTAAATCAGAAAGATTTCCAGCAACAGCGGCTCCGCTTCCTCCTGAAGAACCACCAGGTACTCGATCAAGATCATTAGGATTGTGAGTTGGTCCAAAAGCACTGTGTTCAGTACTTGAACCCATTGCAAATTCATCACAATTTGATTTGCCCAATATTATGACTCCATGTTTTTTTAGTAATGTAACAACATGTGCATCAAAAGGAGGAACATAATTTTCTAGCATTTTCGAGGCACATGTAGTTCGCAATCCTTCAGTAGAAATAGTATCTTTAATTGCAATAGTCTTCCCTGATAATTTACCAG
>JAYZAG010000053.1:0-12056 GCA_036422215.1 Thermoproteota archaeon | reverse complement strand
ATGCAGAGTAGATAATAACAGAGAAGCGTTCATAATGCCTACATATGCGATGGGTGAGGTAGAAATAGAAAAGAACTCATTCTTTATGCTAATGGAAGCAGGTGAACTTTCAGTTACCAAAATCATAGAAAGTACTAAGAGTGAAGACTTGGCAAACACATGTATCCTCACAGGCAATACAAATGGTAATTGTTTCACAGAAGCAGAGGCAGGAGGACACATATATGGTTCAAGAACGAAACCAGAGCCATTTACATCGGAAATAGTTGCAGTAGATGGAAAATCGTTTGCATTCACTGCGTTTTTCAAAGAAGATGAAGCGCCAACAAACTACGCAATATTCGGACCAAAGTTTACATTTACAGGCGAATTAAAAACAGGCACAGTAAACGTAAAAAGAATTGATGAAATAATTTCCAATCTGCCAAAACAATAAATTAAAAACAATTGTTATAATATATATTTTATAACGGTCGTTATATTTATATATAGAAAGATTAGAGAATAAACAATATGGCAGAATCAAAGATAGAAAGACGAGATTTCATAAAATATGCAGCCGGTGGAGTAGTCGGTTTAGGAATTGGAGCGGCAGGATATTTATCTTCAAATTCACAAGTACAACCACTAAAAGATGAAGTTGATAAATTAAAAGCAGATCAAGGAGCATTAGGATACGTTTTTGGTGCAGAGGGATCTATTGCGACAATAGATTTAGCTTCAGCAAAATTATTAGCATCTTCAGGACCTACGTGGATAGCAGATGCTGGAAGTATAGATTGGTGTAATCATTATCCAGATGCAAATGGAAATATATGGGGATTAGTTAGAAAAACAGGGCAAATAGGATCTACAATTGCAGTAAATCCAGCTACTAATGAACTAGTGCACGATGTTCCGTTAGAAGGAAGATGGAGAATAAGATTAGGAGAAACAGATGAAGAAGGAAAATATGGATACATGTTAAATGGATATATTGCAGATAAATATGATTCAGAAAAATTCAATGCGTCGAGAGATGAATTTGAAATTCCATATGAAGACATAGATCCAGGAGAGATTCATAAAATTGATCTTCTCAAAGGAGAAGTAGTCGATGTATTACCAGTTCCAAAATTCTGTTGTGATGTTGCAATAGCACCAGATGGGAAATTATGGCTTGTGAATCAATTAGAGAGTTTGATTTCAGTAGTAGATACAAAGACATTCACAATTGAAGAACATTTAGCTACAGAATACGCTGACTATGGTGCAAGTATGATAACAATTTCACCCAACAATGATGTTGCATTTATCGAAGTAAATTCAGCAGGAAATTGGTCGAATGCAGCTGGATTCAAGAATTTAGATCCAATTGAGATGGTATGGGATATTCAGGCTAAGGAGATGGTAAAAGAATTTCCATTAGAATCAGGTCCTCGTACTAGTGAGTTTACACCAGATGGAAAATACTGTGTTGTTAGAACCAGACCAGCGTCAATAGTGTATGATGTTGAAAATTTGAGTGAAGTCACAAGAATAGAGATTGAAAACACTGGACATCCAGCATTTAGTCCCGACAGTAGTTTGGCATACATTCCAAATCCAGGAAATAGTTCAATAGATATATTCGAAGTTGGTTCATTCAAGAAACTAGATAGTATAAAACTGCCACATTCACCTTCGAAAATAGTTCCTGTTAAAAAATAATTAGTGACGCATTTGTCAAGTACCGAAAAAAAATCGCTTACATCAGTAGGAATTTTAATAGGGCTAATATTGGGAACAATGTTGGGAGGTACAATAGTATACCATGCAAACACTACCGAAAGTAATCCATCGCAAATAGCTTATGTATTCAACGGTTTATCATCAAATGTTGCAATAATAGACATAGAAACAAAAGAAATATTGTCAAAAATTGATATCGCAATTAAATCAGGACAATATGGTGCACAGGTATCAAACGATCAGAGTAGAATCTATCTAATAGAACATGGAGGGAACAGAATATTCATATTGGATTCACAAAGCTTAGAGATAAAATCAAGAATACCTGCTGGAAAAAATTTACAGCATGAAGGTGTTTTTACAAAAGATGGGAAATATTTTCTTGCAATAAGCAGAGATGAAGAATCATTAGTAATAATAGATACAGAAAAAGAAATAGTAGAAAACAAAATAAAGATTGGAAAAGCTCCACACGATGTAACGATAGACAACAAAAATAAATTTGCATTCACAACTGATACAGGATCAAAAACCATAAGTAAAATAAACATAGAAAGTTTGGAAAAAATAGAGTCATACGAACTGAATAACAATCCGCACATGATACTGAGTGCGAATGGAAAGTTGTATATAGGAGCTTCAAATCCACCAAAGATTATAATATTAGAATCAAATAATGGAGAAAAATTAGAAGAAATAGAATTACAAACCGAACCGCATGGAATTGCTTTAGACATGGATAAGAAAATTCTATTTGTTACACTTCCAAAATCAAATTCAATAAAAGCAATAAACATAGATGATTTTTCAACAATCAAAGATATTGCAGTAGGGGAAAAACCTCATAACATAGAAATAATGAATGACAATACTTTGATATTTGTAACAAATTCAGGAGATGGAACAGTATCAATAATAGATATCGAGACATTGACCGAAACAAAGAGAATTACAACAGGAAGTGGACCTCAAAATACGATTTTTATAGAATCTACAACAAATAATTCAAACGGCATAAATAGCAACAAAGAAGAGGAAATTCTAAGTGCTAACTTCAATTGTGGTTGATATAATATGGTAGGAATGGAACTTAGTACAGTAATATTTTCAGTAATAATAGGAACGTCATTTGGAATATTACTTCAAAAAGGTAGATTTTGTTTTACAATGGCAATGAGAGATTACATTGCATACAAAGACACCAGAGTGCTGAGAGGTGTTACAACAGGAATTCTAACGGCAATGATAGGAATTAGTATTGCATATACATTAGGAGTGTCAGAAAACAATTTTTGGGTTCCTAATTTTGGACTATCAAATGTTATAGGCGGATTCATATTCGGAATAGGAATGGTTTACGGAGGAGGATGTGCATCAGGAACTTTATACAGAGCAGGTGAAGGTTACATATATTATTGGGTAATGTTAATTTTTGTGGCATTAGGATATGCTGCATTTGCATTACTATTTCCAGTAGTATTTTTGCCTTATTATTTTGAACCATTACAAATTTTCTCAGGATTTAGTCTAATCAAATGGTTAGGGAATTATTCGATAGTAATGTCATTACTAATTATCATATCCACATATTTGATCCTAAAGAATAATTATAAAATTTCAATAAAAGAATATGCAAAGATAAACATCAATAGCATAACAGTAAAAAAAATGAAAGGACCATGGGACACTGCATATGTAGGAATAGGATTAGGAATAATGGCAACATTGTGGTTTGCATTATGGGGTTCATGGAGTGTTACAGGACCAGAAGCAAAATGGTTTGGGTTAGGATATAGTAAAATTTTCGGTGAGCAATTCATAGAGAATAATATTTATTGGAAAAATGTAGTATATTCCTCAAGTTCCATAAGCATAACACCGGATATGGTAATGTTGATTTCTTTGGTGTTTGGTTCATTTCTAGCAGCATATTTCAGTGGAGAGTTTAAAATTAGAAAAATGAAAACAGACAGATTACCAAATGCAGTTATAGGAGGCATACTAATGGGATTTGGTTCAAGAATGGCACCAGGCTGCAACATAAGTAATACATTTACAGGACTTGCATTTCTTTCAGTGCCTGGATTTGTAACTTCGTTAGGACTATTACTAGGAGTGTATGTTGCAACTCATTGGATGTTTAGGAAAGTAGGTTGTGCGATATAGGTGAATAAACTTGAGTGATGAAAAAATAGACGTTGCAAATCCCGAAGAAATAAATAATGATGAAATTTTAGAAATAGAAAAAAAAGCAACAACAATAGATATGACAGGAGAAGTTTGTCCATATCCTCAAATAAAGGCCAGAGAACACATACAAGAATTACAGAGTGGTGACATTCTCATAGTGAAAACAGATCATGTAATAGCAGTGCAAGCAGTTCCCCAATCAATAAGAGATAATATTAGTAGACTAGGATTATGGAAATCAAGTGATGGAGAATACAAAATAAGAATGTGGAAAAAATAGAAAATACATCTGCACAAAAAAGAACATATTAATCAGGTTTCATATTAGTTATTTAATTGAGTCTTAGAATTGCATATGCTGGAATAATACAATTAATTGCACGATTTTCGACGCTCATTACTGGACTTGTTTTTGTAACAATAGTTACAAGAAATCTTCCCACAGAAGACTTTGGATTATGGCAAGTTTTAGGAAGTTCTGTTGCATTATTGTTGATTCCACTTGCACCACTAGAATACTGGACTTTCAGATATGCATCTAGAGGTAAAAATGTAGAAAAAACAGCACTCATAGCTGCATTAATTTCAATTCCAATTTTATCAATAATATACATAATATTCGCATTAACTGTATCATCATCAATCAGTACAATTTCTCTATATGTTTTAGTATATAGCATCCAAATTCCTGCATTATGTTTATGGGAAGTCGCTAGACGAATTACTGCAACATACAAACCAGAATATTTGGGATATGCAACAATAGCACTTGAAGTTGGAAAAGTGGCAGGTGCATACTATACAATTAGCATTCTACATTTAGGATTATTAGGAGCAATAATTTCTCTAGCATTTGGACAATTTTTGCAATTAATATTGATTTTCTACGTAATAAGACCAAGAATCAGAGGAAAATTTCAATTATCAATAATAAAACAATGGTACAAAGCATCAATCGTACCAATAATGAATTCATTAGTTTCAAGATTGTCATTAACAGATGTAATACTAGTTTCAATTATGGTAGGAAGTACTGCAACTGTTGCATTTATTCAAGCTAGTAGAACATTTACACTAATAGTGCGATATAGTGAAACATTTTTACGAGTATTATATCCGAAACTAATCCGCGATAATAAAAGTGAAGATATAACACTAACTTTCAGATTACAAAGTTTCGTAGTAATTCCATTAGCAATAGGAGGTTTTAGTCTTGCTGAGCCATTATTAGGAATTTTAGGTGAACAGTACGTTGCTGCGGCCAACATAATGAGGATATTGGTAATATTAGCAGTAGTAGAAGGTATAGAATATTTTATGTGGAATATATTAACAGGTACTGAAAAAATTGATGAAGATGTAAATAAATTAAATTTGAAAGAATTAAAAAATAGTTGGTTAATAAAACTTCCAGTAATTGATCTGACAAAAACTCTAACATATTTTGTAATACTCGCAATAATAGTGTATGGATTTAGAAATAGTGTAGATAACATAACACTAGGTATTTATTGGGCAACAACAATATTAGCAATAACAATTGTACTCACAGTGTACAAATTCATATTAGCAAAAAGAACAATAAATTTTAAAATTCCTACAACATCAATAGTAAAATATATTTTTGCGGGATCTATAATGGGCATATTTCTATATCTTTATCAAAACTACCTGCCGTGGACAGATACCTCAGTAATAGGTACATTAAGCTATCTAACAATTCCAGGAATTATATCAACAACAATCTATATAATTATAGTTTGTCTTAGCGATTCATACATAAGAAACACAATTACTAATTCAATAAAAAAATCAGCTTGAAATAATAACTTAACTCAAACAAATATACTGAAATACGGGCCCGGAGAGATTTGAACTCTCGATATCCAATTCCGCAAACTGGTGCCTTATCCATACTAGACGACGAGCCCAATATTTTTTATTAAACATTAGCATAAAGCTTTTCCTTACAAAAACAAATATTTGTTCGAGTGTAAGTTATATCATGAGTAAAAGAGACTACGTAAAACAGACTTTCTATGATTCAACAGGAATAATACAGAATGAAGATATTGAAGTAGAGTTCAGAGAGGAAGAAATTGATATAATAGCAGATCTACTATCGGGAAAAAAAGTAAATGATGAGCCATATGATCCAAAAATAGATAAGATATTTGAATTACATGTATTAGAATTGAAAGAATTAATGAAGGAAAAAAATACCCCATTAATCATAAAGAAGAGATGGCCATTCGGAAAAAAATTTGCAGTTGCTATAACACATGATGCAGACAGAATATCTGTAGATAAAGAACATTTCAATAAAGTAAAAGATAGATTTACAGAAGAAACAATTAAAGATTTTTTGAGTGGAAAGAAAGATCCATACTGGAATATAGAAAACATGGCAGAAATAGAAAAAGAATTTGGATTTAAATCGTCATTTTATTTATTACTAAGCGACTACAGAATTGATGAAAAACTACAAGTATTAAAAAAGTTAAAGGAAGAAGGTTGGGAAATAGGATTACACGGAGGTTTTGACACCCATAACAATAAAAATGAATTACTAAAACAATTAAAATTATTTAATGATTATTTTGGAAATAAACCTGATGGAATAAGACAGCATTATTTAAAATTTGATCCAGAAAATACATGGGAAATAATGAACGGTCTAGATCTGAAATATGATACAACATGGGGATATAATGAAAGTCCTGGTTTCAAGGCAGGTATTTCTACACCATTTCATCCACCTAGCTCTGACTGGATCTGTTTCAACATATTAGAAATACCACTAATCCTAATGGATACGTCTCTATGGGGATACATGAATTTAGAAGAGGAACAAGGATTGGAACTAATAAAAGACATCATCAACACCGTACAGAAAACAGGAGGTTTATTCACAATATTATGGCACCAAGAAGCGTTATTGATGAAAAAAGGTAGAATATACAGAAGAATATTAGAGATGTTATCCAAGCAAGAATGTTTTGTTGGAAGTGGATTTTTAATAAATAAATGGTGGACAGGTAGAAACAATGTGATTGTGAATACAAAGAAGCAAGGAAATGAATGGATTTATTCGATAAAAAATCCGCCAGAATCACTTGTAATAGAAGTTCATTATAAAAATTCAGAAAATATAAAAATTAAAGGTAATGGAACAATTAATAAAAAAACTAATACCATAGTAGAGATAGAAGTTATGGAAAACTGTGAGATAATTGTCAGAGAATAAATTGAGAATACTAGTAACAGGAGCAGGCGGAATTGCAGGTGTAAATTTTGTAAGATCTTTAAGAAATTCAGATACAGAATTCTTCATAGTCGGAACAGATTTTAATAAATACCATCTTGAATTTCCCCAAGTAGATAAAAGAATTAGAACGCCAAGACATTCAGATCCAGGATTCATAGATCTTATTAAGAAGATTGTTAGTGATAATGACATAGATTTTGTTCATCCTCAACCAGCTTCAGAAGCAAAAATAATAGCTAAACACAGACATGAATTAAATGCAGAAGTTTTTCTTCCAGATAATGAAATATTAACATTAGACAAATTAGAAACTCAAAAAATATTAAAATCTAAAAACATAGCTGTGGCAAAAACTGAAACTATAGAATCTACAAACGATGTTAAAACTGCATTTGAAAAATTAGGTCAAGAAAAAATATGGGTAAGGGCAAAAGATGGAGCAGGAGGAAGACTAAGTTTATTATGTAATAATCCAGAGGAAGCAGAATTATGGATCAAATTGTGGATAAAAAAAGGTCAGATAGAGCCTACTGATTTCATGTTACAAGAATATCTATCAGGAAGAAATATTTCATGTGATAGTCTTTGGAATAGAGAAATTCATAGTCGTTCAGATGGTCTAATTAATGGATTTACTAGAGAAAGACTAGAATATCCATTCAAACATATTTCCCCATCAGGTATTACTGGAACACCAACTGTGTCAAGAATTATCGAAGGAAATAGTAGTTTCAAGTTGGGATTGGATGCAATTAAAGCAATAGATCCAAGACCACATGGAAGTTATGCAGTAGATATAAAGGAAGATAAAGATGGCAAGCCATATGTAACCGAAATCGATTCAGGGAAATTCCATACAACTACTCCTCTATGGGGATACGCTTACAAAGAGTATCTAAAAAACACATCTGACAAAAACGAGAATCCAAAGTGGTACGATCATTATAATTTAGCATGGATATACACAATGATGGCAATGAAAGTAGAAACAAATACAGAATTACATGAAATAAATCAAATGTATGAATACGGAATACATTTACTGAGACATATGGATTCAGGAGTTTGGTTGTGGAAAGAAAACAACTACAAATTAAAAATATTATAAAATGTGATTCTAATGGATAAAACATTCATTTTCGATCTTGATGGAACGCTAATAACATTACCAATAGATTACGATGAATTAAGAGAAGAAATGAAAAAATTTTTTAATGTAGATTATGATTTTTTTAGAATAATACAGACTGCAGTAAGTCTTTCAAAAGATAACAAAAATACTTTAGAAGAAGCATTTGGTATAATATGCGAAAAAGAAAATGATGCAATAAAAGGTATAAAAATAAATGATCATGCAAAAGATGTTCTAGAATTAGTGAAGTCAAAAGGATACAATATGGCATTGGTTACACTTCAATGCAGAAAAGCAGCCGAAAAAATACTTGATATAATGGAAGTGAAGGATTTATTCAGCCACATAATAACGCGAGATGAAAGCCATGATAGATACGAACAGATAATGAAAACTATTAATTTTATGAACATTTCAGAAGAAAACACAACAATGATTGGAGATAGACTAAATGATGTAGAATGTTCGCTGCGTGCAGGATGTAAATCAGTACTAATAGGAAAGAAATATGAAATTAAAAATGAAAGAGTAGTTTGTTTCAATAAATTAGATGAATTACTAAAAGCTGATATCGAAAAATTACATAATAAATGAATAAAAGTCACATGTAAGAATTAATCAGTGTTAGAATTGATCAAAAAAGTTGTTATACCAGTAGCAGGTCGAGGAACGCGTTTACTACCTACCAGCAAGGAACAACCAAAAGAAATGTTGCCAATATTCTATCACAGTCCCACAAATCAGCTAACATTAAAACCAATGGTACAATGTATTTTTGAACAATTGTATGAAATTGGACTTAGAGAGTTTTGTTTCATAACAGGCAGTAATAAACAGTCCATTGAAAAACATTTTACTCCTGATTATAAAGAATTAGATCTGTTAGAATCAAAAGGTACAGTCGTTGCAAAAGATTTAAAACAATTTTATGAAAAAATTGAAAAATCTTCATTAGTTTATGTTAATCAAGACGAACCATTAGGGTACGGTCATGCAGTATATTTATCAAAATCATTTGTCGGTGAAGATAAATTTTTACTTCATGCAGGAGATACAATGGCATTATCAAAAGAAGACAATCATCTGAAGGATTGTCTAGAGTCAAATGCAGATGGAATGCTCATGACAAAGTATGTAGAAGATCCACAAAACTATGGAGTAGTCACAGGGAAAAAAATGGAGAGATTTCTCAAGGTTGAATCAGCTGTGGAAAAGCCAAAAGATCCAATTTCGAACTTGGCCATAATGGCAATAAATACTTTCAATAATAGTATATTCGATGCGTTGTCTAGAGTGAAACCTGGAGTTGGAAATGAAATACAGCTAACAGACGGAATACAAATCATGATAAATGAAAATAAGAATGTCTTAGCGAGTGAGTTGCCAAAAAGTTCATTGTTAATAGACATAGGTACACCAGAAAAATTCTTTGATGCGCAGAAAAAAACATATGAATTTTTTAGAAATGAAAACAATAAAACAGAATGAAATTGAAAGTTCTTTTATTTGCTTATGGTCATACAGGAAAACATGCATTAGAGTCTCTTAGTGAGAAGTTTGACATAATAGGGATAATCACCCCAAAAGATTCTGATGAATTGTATAGAAACAATAAAGAGTCAGAAGTAGAGAAAATAGCAAAAGAAAAAAATATTGAAATTTTCAGAGAGTCCAAAATTTCTGAAATAGAAAAAATTATTGACAGTGATGAACCAGACATTGTTGTAATTTCTTCATTCAACAAAATAATTCCCGAAAGAATTTTGAAAAAATCAAAATTTATAAACGTGCATCATGGAGATCTACCTAGATACAGAGGAAGAGCAAATTTTAATTGGGCCATAATAAACGATAGAAAAGAAATCGGTCTTACAATTCATGAAGCTGTAGCAAATCTTGATGCAGGGAAGATATATGCTCAATACAAAATTGAAATAAATGATTTAGATAATATTTCAACAGTATATTCAAAAGCTAATAAAATAATTCGGGATGATTTGTCACAAATAGTTGAAAAAGTATCACAGGGTTTTCAAGGTAAAGTTCAAGAAGGAGAAGCAACCTATTGTTGTACAAGATTGCCTGAAGATGGAATTATAGATTGGAAAAAAAACTCAAAAGACATATATAATTTAATCAGAGGATTAACACGTCCATACGATGGAGCCTATACTTTTTATAAAAATAAGAAGATGATAATTTGGGAAGCAGAGTTAGTTCCCGATCCGTTAACATATGAAGGTAGAGTTCCTGGAAGAATTATAAAAACATCGGAAGATTATGTTGATGTATTAACTGGAGATTCATATTTAAGAATAAAAAAAATTGAATATGATGGAATGATTAAAAAACCAAAGGAAATAATAAAATCAGTAAAAGATACACTAGGAATAAGTGAAGAAGAAATTGCTAGAGTATTAAGGGAATTAGAGAAATCTAAATAGTTCCGTAGAATTCAATGATTTGTCTAGAAATATAATGTATTTCATCTTCTGTAATAAGAGGAAACATAGGTAAAGATAACGTCTCATTAGCTAATTGTTCAGTAACTGGAAGTTTATCAGAATATCCAAGATCTACGAATAACTTTTGTTTGTGAATAGGAATAGGATAATGAATACTAGTTTGAATGTTTTTAGTAGTGAGAAATTCCTGTAGTTGATCACGATTTGTAGAATTAATGGAATACACATAGAAAACAGAAGTACGATCTGATTGAATTTCAGGAATGTTTAAGATTGAATCTAACAAGTCATTATAAATTTTAGCAGCATTTTGTCGAGCTTTATTCCATTGATCTAGATGTGTAAGTTTTACATTAAGAATGCCTGCTTGCAAATTATCTAATCTTTTATTATAACCAAGTTCAGTGTGATGAAATTTTTCGCTTTCGCCGTAGGTACGCATAAGTTTAATTCGTTCATACAAGTCTTTGTTGTTAGTAGTTATAGCCCCACCATCACCCATACAGCCAAGGTTTTTAGATGGATAGAAACTGAAACAAGTTATATCACCAAAAGAACCAATCTTGGAATTTCTATAAATGGCACCATGAGCATGTGAAGCGTCTTCTATAACAAAGAGATTATTTTCTTTAGCGATTTTAAGGATGGCATCCATATCGCAAGGATATCCATGCATATGTACAACAATTATAGCTTTGGTTTTACTATTGATTTTAGATCCAATTTCATCAACATTAATATTCTTACTATTGTAATCAACATCTACAAAAACAGGTTTAGCACCAACAAATAGTGCAGATGTTGAAGTAGAAATATATGAATTTGATACAGTTATTACTTCATCATCTTGGCCAAGTCCTATAGATCTACATGCCAATTCCAAAGCAGAAGTACCACTATCAACACCTAAACAATATTTGGCTTCGCAATAACGCGCGAAATCTTGTTCGAATTTTTTTAATTCATCACCAAGAATAAAATCTGAATTATCTATTACAGAATTTATGACATCGTCTAATTTTGTACGAATTGAATCAGTTTCACGTTTGAGATTATTAAGTGGGATAAACATTTTAATCAAGAATTATTTATGTAGAATCCTTGTATTCAAATTGAAACCATTCAATAGTACGTTTCAACCCTTCTTTGAGTTCAATCTCAGGATTAAATCCAACCAAATTACTTATTTTATGAATATCTGGACATCTCCTATAAGGATCAGTATTCTTATCATATACAGTATTAACATCTTCTACTTTAGTGGGTTTAGAATTATTTCCAAACAATTCAC
>JAYZAG010000052.1:0-6923 GCA_036422215.1 Thermoproteota archaeon | reverse complement strand
CTGGAAGGACTAATTCTTTCAAATGAGACTCGTTTAAGACTTTCCGTTTCCCCATTTAATCTGCGCCTCACTAGAGTAACAAATTCCACACAAGTTTACAAAATCACGAGATTGTTCATTAAAGGTAACATTACTATGGTTTCTACAGGCAGATTGATTGCAGTGACTGCAACTTAGTTTGGCAATGGATTCACAATTATAACATTTCATATATTTTTTATCACTATTTCAATATAATTGCTGAATCATAGTTAAAAAAACTATCTTTAATGATTAATTTAACAACAATACGGAATAATATTCATTTTCATCAACATAATTATCAATTAGACTAAACCCAGATGAAGAGCAATAGTTTGTAAACTGATTTACAGTGTATTTATGAGAATATTCAGTACATATTTCTTCATCTTTTTTTAGAGTGAAAATTTCTCCGGAAATATTTACATCCATATCTGACTTTGCTACTAAATACATCTCAATACGTTGTTTAATTTGGTTGAAAATTGCTTTATGTTCAAATTGATCTAATCTAAAATTTGCATTAATTTCATTATTTGCTCTATACAATAAATTCTTGTTGAAATCAGAAGTTATTCCATGTTTATCATTATATGCTTTCAGTAATATTTCAGGATCTTTAACTAGATCAATACCAACTACAAATAAAGAATTTTCACCAATGGTATTTTTTATTAGAGTTAGAATAGATTTCAACTCATCTTCAGGAAAATTACCTAAAGAAGATCCCAAAAAAAAACCGACAACATTATTGTATTCGTTATCAATTGGAGGTATGATAATAGGTTTTGTAAAATCTGAATGTATAGGTTTTATAATAATATCAGGATATTTTCTATGCATTTGAGAAATATTGTATTGCATATGATTATCTGAAATATCAATAGGCAAATATCCAATAGGATTTTTTAGATAAGGGAATAGAAAAGAGAGTTTCTTAGGGTCGGCTCCCCCATAATCAAGAATTATAGATTTATCAGGAATAAAACTAGCTATATCAGAAATATTATCATGGAAGATTTGTTGTTCAACACGAGTAAGATAATATTCATCAGTTCCAGTAATTTTAGAAAATAAATTAGAACCACGGTCATCATAAAAATACTTGGGCATTAGTGTTTTAGGATTTTTTGTGAAGCCATTTAGAAAATCTTTTAGAAATGCATTATCATTGATCAAATATAGTTCATACAACTGAATTTTCCAAATAAAAATATTTTCACAATCAGAATAATGCGGGAGGTGGGATTTGAACCCACGAACTCCTGAGAGATAGGAGCCTAAATCCTACGCCTTTGGCCAAGCTGGGCGACCCCCGCATGAAATGCAATCTCAGAATATGAATATTAAATTTGAGGGTTATCTTCTAATTATAGAATATTATGGCTCTACAGTAGGATCCCAGCACGTAATTAGATTCTGATCGAACTGATTTAATAGATTCATATCTTCTGGATTGAGAGCAAAATCAAATATTCTAAAATTCTGTTCTATTCTATCTTTATTTGAAGATTTTGGAATTACGATATTGCCTTTCTGCATGCTCCACCTAATTAGAACCTGAGCAGGTGTCTTTTTATACCTTTCAGCTATGATCTGGAGTTTTGGATTATTGATCATTCTACCGTGAGTTAGTGGGCTATATGCAGTTACAGAGATGGAATTTGAATTACAAAAATTTACCAATTCAGTTCTTTGAAGAAATGGAGAGATTTCTATTTGGTTAATACACGGACCAATTTCAGCAAAATCTAAAATCTCGTTAATGTGATGAGTGCCAAAATTTGATACGCCAATAGCTCCAACATAATTATTCTTCAAAAGATATTGCATGGCATCCCAGGTCTCTTTTCTTAGTTCAGGTCTATGCGGAGAATGGACTAGAAATAAATCTATTCGATTTAATTTTGATAAACTGTTTTCACATGCTTTTATAGCATTATCATAACCAAAATTATCTTCCCATAATTTTGTTGTAACAAAAACATCATCTCTACCTTGGATTATTTTTCCTACTTGTTTCTCATTATTATAAATCTGTGCAGTATCAATATGTCGATAACCTTCGTCAAGTGCCCATTGTACTGCTTTTTCAGTATGAACATCGGCAGGTATTTGCCAAACACCTAAACCAATTACTGGAATGTCTAGAGTGTATTGTGAATTTGTCTTCGATGGATGTAAAAGTGTCTTGTACAATATAGATCTATATTAAAGGACCTTACCTATTATTTGCTTTTTGTTCACAGGGCCATAGTGTCTGGAATCGTTGCTATGAATATAATTATCTCCTAATACAAAATATTCATCCCTACCAAGTACAAAGTTTAACTCATGATCTTTGTTCTTGGTAGTGTAAAAAAACTTTGAATCAATTAATTTAGTTCCATTAATCAGTAATGAATCTTCAGATATAGAGAATATGTCTTTTGGCAGGCCAATAATTCGCTTAATATCAATTCTGTCATTGTTAGTATTTGAAATGACAACAACGTCATTAAATTGAACTTTATTGAATTTATAATATATTTTGCTTAGAAAGACTGAATGGCCATCTATGAAAACTGGCTCCATACTAGGTCCAGTAACAATTAGTCTTTCAGATGTAATATAGTAAAGAGGGAGAAATGCTAGTTGGAAAATCATTTTGTCTATTATGTTCATAAATTTTCGGATTATACCCATATATTGAGGCTTTTTTATACATAGTTAAATTTTAAAGTATGTGTAGTGAGTTAATTATTATGAGCGACATGTCCATTCAAGACAAATTTGTTAATTTCTTGTATCCTGCAAGAAGAGTTTATGCACATTGCGATATTCCATGTGGAATATATGATCCGCATCAAGCACAAATAGCAGCACTAACAGCAGTAAGAATGAATCAACTAATCAAAGATTTACCAAAGGAAGATTCAAATGATGTTTCAGCAAAACTAGTTAGATACGTAAACATAAAAGAAGAACATGCAGAATTATGTAAAAAAGAACTAAGAATATTATGGGCAGATTACTTTAAGCCAGAACATGTAGAAAAACATCCAGAATTACATGATATATTTTGGAAAGCTATGAAAACTGCTTCAAAAACACGACAAGACATTGATTTAGAGACCTCAGAAGAATTATTAGAGGCAGTGCGAAAAATTGCAGAAATATTTTGGTCTACAAAAGGCGCAAAAACTAAAAGACAGGCATCATTACAAGCATCAGGTGGAGAATTAGTCTATCCAATATCAGAATAGTGAGATCTAAAATGTCAATTAATTACAGAGCTTCCGCAGCTGAATTCATAGCTACATTTGCATTGGTATTCATGGGCACAGTAGCAATTACATCAAGTAATGTAATAATAGGATATCCAGCTTCATTAATTGCAATAGCATTTACACATGGTTTAGTGATTGCAATAATGATTTATTCGATTGGACATATTTCTGGAGGACATATAAATCCTGCAGTTACAATAGCAATGATTGCGAGAAAAAAAATTGATATTCAAAATGGAATATCATATATCGTATGTCAGCTAGCAGGAGGAATAACTGCTGCAGCTTTACATGCTGGTCTTCTTCCAATGGGAGCAGGAGTTAATTTCGGATCAAATTTACCAGGACAATATAATGGTATAAGATTTTCTGACTCAACAGTATTAATTGTGGAAATGATTTTGACATTCTTTCTTGTTTTTGTAATATTTAACACAGCAATGAATGACAAAGCGCCTAAAGGTTGGCATGGATTTGCAATTGGAATGACAGTTGCATTTGACATATTAGCAGGAGGGCCAATTACAGGTGCTGCAATGAATCCTGCAAGAGCATTTGGACCTGCAATAATCTCATATATGTATGGTTTAGAAAATGCATTACAAAGTCATCTAATGTATTGGATTGGTCCAATATCAGGAGGACTGATTGCTGCGTTTGTCTCAAAAATATTAAATGAAGACAAAGAATAGAAATAATAATAATCAGGTGTGAATATGGATTTAGCATCAAAAAAATGTGTGCCTTGTGAAGGAGGAGTTCCTCCATTAGAATTAAAAGAAATAGAAAAAAAACTGACAGAATTATCTGAATGGAGTTTTACAGATGGACAAATTAAAAAAGAATATTCATTTGATTCATATCTAGCTGGATTAGAATTTACATATGAATTAGGAAAAATAGCGGAAGAAAACGGTCATCATCCGGATATTTTAACACTATGGTCTAAAGTAAAAGTATCACTTGTCACTCATTCAATAAATGGACTAAGTGATAATGATTTCATTATTGCTGCAAAAGCAGATAGATTATTTGAAAAACAATAGTAATGACAAAAATGTAAACTATCCAATCGAAGGTACTGATAACAGCCACAACCCAAGAATAGTGTAAGAAATCATAAGAAGAACCATTGGAATTTGACTTTTTATTACAGTGCTTTTATTATCAAATATTGAGAGAGCAATTTTATGAGCAACATATACAGAAAATATATGTCCAATGATAATTACAGAAACCTGATAGTTCCATAAGAAATTATAGTTAATATTTTGGATGAGTGAAAATTCGCTTGTTCCAAATAAATTCCATCCAAACCCAAAAGGATCGGAAATTAGTTGAATAATCCTTTGTCCATTGATGAAAACATATGTTGTATAGTGTGAAAGATGATAAACTATAGAAATTGGTAACAATGAAGAAACAAATATAGTGATTAATTCCTTCAAAGTTTGCTTAGATTTTGTAACACCTTTAATTATCCACATTGTAAAAGTAAACAGACCAACGAATATCAGAAAAGTCAAAAGTAAACCAAATGAATTAATAAGAATAAGATAATTCTCATTATAATTTGAGTATAAATCTATGCCAATTAGGTCATAATAGAATACAGTACTAATTAATCCATCATATGACACCACAGATAAAATTAATAATATGAACAAAGATTTGTCAAAGCTTGGCTTGAATTTAATAAGTCCAACAGAAGGAAGGCGTAAGTTAATTTGTTTAGGAGATTGTTTGATTTCAGTTGGTGAGAAATTAGAGATGAAATTAAAGAACACAGTAAAAGGTTCACAGTTGTTTAACCATGTAGATCGCCCAAACACATACATTCCAAAAAGAACAATACCAGAATAAACAAGAACTGTATAACCAATAAAATCAGGATTTGCAGAATTAGGATGAATTAGCTCAATCCAACCAAAAACAAGAAATAACAAAAATGCTGGAAATGTTCCAAAATGTTCAGGATAATTAAACAACGGTTTATTTTTGATTCCAAGAAAATCATAGATGTTTTTCCATGGATTTATAAGATCCCAACTTGAGCCAATAATTATGTGGAATATTATGAATCCTGCCCACCAAATGACCCAGACAAATGTGGTTGCAAAATTAAATTGAGGGAATTGTGTACCAAATATTCCGGTTATAATAGTAAGGAATAAAAGAAAAACAGAAAAAAATCTCAGAATAGTAAACAATAATTTAGTTTCATATATTTTCGTAAACGTTCTATTCGAGAGAAGATTATATGTTCGATAATCAGTAGAATTTTTCTGTGGGTCTGATAGCAAACTAATAATTATAAAAGAGAACAGAACACTAACACCGCCCGCAATCCAATAAAGATGAATAGGTATTGGCAGATCAATCATTGCGCCAAATCCATGAGCAAGAATGAAGTTTGTTTTGAGGATTAGATCAGGAAGTAACAACACAAATCTGTTATAATTATAGAGATAAGAGGTAATTATATCTAAGGTAATACTTCAACATGTCCAACTAGTTGATCACTAGACTCGGTATCATCGTTATGACTATGCTCATCATCAGAATGGGCTACATCATCAGATGAATAATGAAACTCCAATTCAAATCTACCCTGCATGTCTGCTAAAAATTTTAGAGATTCAGAAGCATTTTCATTAAGATTAACAGTTAGATCATAGCCATGTAAATGAAATTCACCCGCCTTATCAGAAGTTATAATAAACTGAATTCGATCTCCTTCATTTACACTAAATGTTTTCATTTCACTATCTAACATTCCATCAACCATATCAATTTTAATAATTTTAAATTCCTGAATTTCAGAAACTGGTGGTGCACAAGATACATCGTTAGGCATGCAAACACCTTCTGGGCCATATATCAAATTATCAGCAATAGTAAGACCTGCTACAAGAAGTACTGCAATAACAATTACTCGAGAGATTATTTTATTGTCCAATATAAAAAAACAATAGATAGAAATATAAAAAATGTTTCTGTTAATTTAAAAATGAATATTGAAATATGTGGACCGGGAGGGATTTGAACCCTCGACCTCCCCCATGCCAAGGGGGTATCCTACCAAACTAGACGATTGGCCATATTTTCCAGCCCATCGTAGTCGGTCCATCACATATTATTTTCTAGTTGAGATTTAATTTTTTCGGCTATTTGAAGAATTTCTTCAAATTTCATATTTTTACGATCTGGCCAGAAATTTTTACCAGAATCTCCTTTAAATCGAGGAATTATATGTACATGTACATGAAAAATTTGTTGACTGGCGGCATTACCATTAGACTGACCAATATTAATTCCGTCATAGGGTATTGCATTTTGCATTGATTTTGCTATTTTTGATACATTTTGGAATAGTAATCCGACATCATCATCATTCATATCAGTTAAGAATTCATAGTGATTTTTAGGTAGAACCAGAACATGTCCAGGATTAATAGGGTATTTATCCATAAATGAGATAAAATTATCAGTTTCCCATAGGATAATGGCGTCTTCTTTTCGGTCAATAATGCTACAAAACAAACAATCAGAATTAGAGTTACTAGTTAACATCAACTCATATATATTTTCAATAGAATAATAAAATAGTGGAAAAATTTGACTGAGATGGAA
>JAYZAG010000051.1:0-2572 GCA_036422215.1 Thermoproteota archaeon | reverse complement strand
GAATTTGCTGAAGATAAAATAAAACCAATTGCAGACAAAATCGATAAAGATGATAAAATACCTGACGATCTTATTCGCCAACTTTCCGAATTGGGATCTTTTGGCGTTCCTTATCCATCTGAATATGGTGGAGCAGGCTATGACTATCTTTCTATGGCTATTGTAATTGAAGAATTAGCACGTGTGAGTTGTGCAGTATCAACAATCCCTGTTGCTCACACATTAATTGCTATGCCTTTGTATGCTTTTGGCACGGATGAACAAAAGCAAAAATATCTTAAACCCTTGGCTTCTGGAGACAAGATTGGTGCACATGCTATGACTGAATCTAGTGCAGGTTCTGATGTTGCAGGGATACAGACTAGAGCTACATTAGATGGAGATGATTGGATTCTTAATGGGAACAAAACTTTCTGTACCAATGGAGATATTGCAGATGTATTTCTTGTTTTTGCTCGTACTTCTGATCTTGACCCTAAAGCTCGTCATTTGGGTCTAGATGCATTTATTATCGATCGTGATACTGGTGGTTTTACTGTTGGGAATCCTATTCCTAAAACCGGCCTTAGGGGTTCTAAATCCGTGGAATTACACTTGGAGAATGTCCGCCTTTCTCAAAATAATCTTCTGAAATTCAATGGTGAAACTGGTAAAGGATTCAAATTGGCTATGGATTGTTACGATCATGGAAGAATTGAAGTTGCTGCTCAAGGAGTTGGTGTTGGCCAAGCCGCTTTAGAAAGTGCAGCAAAATACGACACTCAAAGAATTGCATTCGGCAAACCTATAATGGAATTCCAGGGTCCTCAGTTTATGTTAGCTGAATCTGCTTCTGAAATTCAATCTGCTAGATTGTTGACATATTTATCTGCATCACTTCGTGATCAAAATAAAAACTTTGTTCCTACTGCTTGTATGGCTAAAATGTATTCTACAGAAGTTGCCGAGAGAGCTGCTCTTAATGCAATTAAGTTGGCAGGTTCCGCTGGCGTTGCTTCTGAATACCCTATGGAAAGATACTTGAGAGATATTCAAGTTACTAAAATTTATGAAGGTACTAATGACATTCAAAGACTCACTCTTGGAAGACAGATTTACAAAGAAGCCAAATCTGCACTCGGTGCTGAATAATTAAAATATTGTAATATTTTAATTCGAACTTTCGTTTTCTTTTACTAATTGAGTAGCATATTTTTCATCAATCACTCTTGCTGTTATTAGATTGACTAGTGAATTAGTAGAAGATTCACCCGTAACTTTTCCTGCTCTTCCTCGTATTTGTCTCCATTTCATATTTGTACTACCACTTTTTGATGAATAGATTATGCCTAGAACATCCCTTGCATTTATGAATGTTATGTCTCTCATAGTCTTTAGAGTAACTTTGTCTGCTGCTTCTACGTATAACGAACCTGTTTCTCCATCTTTTTCTGGAAAAACTTCAGGATCTCTAAGGTAACTTTCTGGTATAAAGGACATGCATGTACTGTTGACTAAAAATCTCCTGAAGCTCTCTAGACTAGATGTAGTTTCTATGTTAACCATATTGATTAAATGAAATCTTTTTATTAAAAAGATTTACCGTTGCAGTTTCCGGTCACTTTTTCAAGTTCTTAATATACTCTATTACCGTTTCTAGGTTACTAACTCTAATCAGATTTTCTTTAGTGACTACCTTTCTGTTCCATGGCTGATTGTATAATAGTGCTATTTTACCTTCTCTTGATACGGATAATGCATGAATTGGTGAATCGTCTATGAATATATCATAATCTAAATGTGCTTTTGGAGCATCTGATCTCACTATTACTAATCTGTTATATGTGATTTTTTTATATTCCATCCATTTTTTTACATATTCTATGGTCTCTATACTTCTCCCTGTTACAATATCCATTTCACCCAATTTTCTAATAATTTCAACTTTTTTTGATAAATTGTCTTCTGTTCCAGATATTTTGTGCCAGTTTTTCCAAGCTTTATTAAATATACTGTCAAATTTTTCCTGACTCAATCCAATTTTTTGCCAGAAATCCCATTCATATATATCGTTTAATTTCATTTCTTTTTCATGCTCTTTGTTATATATTTCTACCCAATTCTCCATTACGTCCGCTAAAACTCCATCCAAATCCATTGCTATTTTTAATTTTTTTTCTTTAGACATTTAGAATATATACTGTTTATTATTGGAATTTAGTCTTTATTAAGAAAATAAATAACTTAGTGCAGTAATTCTAAAATGTGATTGTATGAGTTTTTCTAAACCAAGTTTATATGTATATCATAAATTTGAAGATGATCCAAAAAAATGCACATCTTCTAAACTTCTCAGATTTGGCCTTCTTAGAAATATTCATCCTAGAAATTTTAATAATAAATCACTCGTACTAAATCCTTTTTCTAGAGAAGTAGTAACTCCTTTGGATCATTATTTAGAACTTAGAAAGATTGTAGTAATTGATTGTTCGTGGAAAAAAATTAATAATACATTTAATAAAAAAATGAAAGGAATAAATAAACGACTGCCAATACTTGTTGCTGGAAATCCAACTAATTATGCTAAACCATC
>JAYZAG010000050.1:0-7857 GCA_036422215.1 Thermoproteota archaeon | reverse complement strand
TCGCTCACCCCAATATCTAATGATTTAATCGAAAAATTTCTCTATTCCATAGTCGAAAAAGAAAATTTTGAATTAGATGAAGATATAATCAAACAAATTTCTGATAACTCTAGAGGTGATGTTCGTTCTTCTGTAAATGATTTACAAATGCATTTACTAGATTCTTCTAGTGATGTTGTTAATAGAGACATATCAATTTCATTGGAAGATTCTATTAGTAATTTATTTCATAGTGACACTTTTGATCAAGCCATGTTGAGTTTGAGTCTATGTAATTCTCCTCCTCATGAGAAAATTAATTACATCTTCAATATTCTTCTTAATTCCACTATAAAACCAGATGAACTACATTCAACACTTGAATCATTATCTGAAATTGATATTATTGTAGGACAAATACGAAATACCAATGATTGGCGTTTGTTACGTTATATTGATAAACTTCTTGCCCTGTGCATTTTTATTAACATATCTAAACAAAATTCCTTATCTATGAATGCAAATGTTGAGTGGAATATTTTGCTACGTATGTGGAACGAATCTCCATCTATAAAACAAATGGCTACAAGCTTTGGCAAGGAATTACACTTCTCAAAAAGGAATTTTTCTATGTATTATCCATATTTGACATTAATATTAACTGATTCTAAAATATTATCCAATGTTTTTGAGCAATTAGATCTAGGAGATACGCAAAAAAATGTTTTCATAAAAGAATATAATAGAATTAAAAATAAATGATCTATTTTTTTATTAATTTCATTCCTCCCATATATTCTCGTAATATGTTTGGAATCTCTATATTTCCATCTTTTTCTTGGTAGTTTTCCATGATTGATATTAGAGTTCTTTCAGTTGCTACAAGTGTACTGTTCAATGTATGAAGGAAATTACTATTTTCATGAGGTTTATATCTGAATTTAATTCCTAATCCTCTTGCTTGATAATCTGTACAATTACTACACGATGCAACTTCTTTGTATCCTTGTTGTTTTGGTAACCAGCATTCTAAATCATATGTTTTTGCGGGAACTTTTCCCATATCTCCTGAAGATAATAGCATTATTCTGTATGGAAGTCCCAATGATTGATAGAATTCTTCAACATCTTTCATCATTTGTTCATGTATTTTCCAAGAGTCCTCTGGTTTTGCAAATGTAAAAATTTCCACTTTCTCAAATTGATGCACTCTGAATATCCCTCTTGTATCTTTACCATGTGAACCTGTTTCCTTACGAAAACATGGGGATACTGCAGCATATTTTTTGTTTAATTCATCAATTTGAAATATTTCGTCTTTATGCATTGCTGCAACTATATGTTCTGAAGTTGCAATTAGATGTAAATTTTGATCTGGAATGTTGTATATCACATCTTCAAAATCTGATAAAATTAATGCACCTTCTAAGATTCTTTATTTATTAAATACGGTGGCTGTAACAAGATGTATCCTTTTTTCACCGCAAAATCTAATGCATATGAAATTAGAGCCATATTGAGCCTAACTAGGTTGGATTTTAAGAAGTAAAATCTTGATCCTGATGTTTTAGCCGCCCTTTTAATGTCTAATAGATCTAAATCATGTGCTAGATCGAGATGATCTTTTGGCTCAAATTGAAATTCTTTTTTATTTCCCCATTTTTTTATTTCAATATTTGCGTTTTCATCTTTTCCTATAGGCACTGATTCATGAATGAAATTTGGAATATTTTTTATTTGATTCATGAATCTCTTTTCTATATCTTCTGTTTTCCTTTCGTTTTCATTTATTTGTTCAGAGATCTTATTGACTTCAGTTATTAGATCTGAACAATCTTTACCATCTGATTTGTATTTTGATATTTTTTTAGATGACATGTTCTTTTCTGCCTTTAGTTTCTGATTATGTGTTAATAATTCACTTCTTTCTGAATTTGTATTTTTTATGTCTTCAATTGATATATTGACATTTCTGTCACTCAACATTTTCGATATACGTTCAGGATTCTCTTTAATTATTCTTGGATCTATCATTTTTTATCAATTTCTAATTTTGTTTTTATAGAAGAATCAGCCATTGCTAATAGTTCATCTGTGGTGTTAAGCAATGTATCTATGTTTCCATTAGAATCAATATCTAAAAATATTGCATTTTTTTGTATTTTCTGCTTGAATTTAAGTTCCTTTGGGAAATCAACATTATCTGGACTCAGAGATCTGTTAACTATTTCACTTAGTTGTTTTCCTAAATTCATATTCACCTGTATTCGTATTCTACGCAATTTAATTAATCACTCTCATTGAATATCTTCATTCGTAAATTGATTTTTGTTTTTAGTTAATATTTCATTTATAATTTGTTTGCAAAACTGTATATTATTGAAATCTACTTTTAAGTTAACTGTGCTACTACTGCTGAATATTTCCAACTTTTTGGAATCACTCCTTTTCTTTTGTAATATTTTGCAACTCTATGAATTTTCGCTTCAATTAATTCTAATGATCTGTTGTTTTTTCTATCTGCTTTGTTACGTTTTAGATGATTATGTAATATTGCTGCCCTATTCACTAATTTATCTAAATCTTCAGGCACTTCAGGTTCTGCTTTATTTTCTTTTAGTATTTTTAAAAGTGATTTATTGAATATTGCTTTCACATCAGGTACGTTATACACATCTCTTAATGTCTGTCCTATTTGACTAGGTGTTTGACCTTCTTTTGCCATTTTTATTATTACATCTAACACCTTTTCGTCATCTATTTTCCATTCTGGCCTTTTTCTTTCAATAGGCTTTGTTGACTGTGATTTTCCTTTGTTTGGCGAATGAATTCTTGTCATTTATACTCTTATTAGCATTTTCCGATGACATAAACATTACTGTTTGTTGCTATTAAACCACTCAGCAAAAGTCCGAACTGCTTTAGCACGATGTGATGTTTTATTTTTTTCTATAAGACTCATTTCAGCAAATGTCTCTTTGTGCCCTTTTGGTATAAAAATTGAATCAAAACCGAATCCGCTATCGCCTTTTATATTTCTTGAAATCTCCCCCTCACACACTCCTACGAATGTTTTTCTTATTTTGCCGTTACTTCCATAAACTAATGCTGAATGAAATTCTGCCTGTGCGTCTTCTCTTCCTTCTAACAACGTGAGTATTGCTCCAGGCCCTAATGTCTTGCACACGAATGATGCATATGCTGCTGGAAAACCATATAATGAGTGAACATATAGTGCAGTATCTTCCACTAGAAATCTGTCTTTGAATGTTTTTGCAATGTTAACTGCTGCACTTTCGGCAACTTTTAGTGGACTAAAAGATTGTATTTCTTCTCCTTTTATTGCTGATACTTTCAAGTCTATTTTGTATTTATTTAGAATAATTTTCATCTCACCAAATTTATCCATGCTTGACGTTGCTAAATGAATTGGATATTCATTCGACTTTTGCATATCTACCTCTCCTTTCTATTTCTTTAACTACTTTGAGAACTTCTTCTGTTTCATTATCTCCTATACTATTTCTATAACCCTGAAGTATTGCTTTAAATGCTTTTTTTGCAATTGGATCGTGTAAACTTTGTAATAATGCTTTAATCAATTTTATGTCAACTCCTTGATCTTCTGTTCTGTCACTAAACATTGAAAGTCCAAAATCTATTAGGTAAATTTTATTATTTCTTATTATTATGTTTGATGTAGTCAAATCTCCATGTATTATACCATTAGAATGTAATTTTCCTATCATTTCTCCAATGTCTTTGAATAACTCACTATTGTAATTGTCGTTGTTTAGATAATCGTTTAGATTTATTCCATCAATCATTTCCATTATTATTTCTCCCTTATCTGGATTTACATGGTAAATTATTGGTACTGACACTCTTGACAACCTTGCTTTATGTATGATTGTTGCTTCTTTCACTGTTCTTTGTTGTCGTATTTTTCTATCTAATTTTGCTAATCTGTACTTTTTTCTACACCTAACTTTTGAAATAGCAGGTCTTCCAAACCATTTAATTTGATATAGGTTTGCTTCTGCTCCTTTTTTTATTATTCTCGCCATAATACATCAACTGAATCTAGTCGCCATGATTGTTTAGTCCAACTATCTTTAACATCAATATCGGCGTTCTTTTTATGTGTCAAAGCCCCAGTCCATGCAATTTGTGCACCGCAATCTCCACTATACTCTCTTGGAATAACATAAACTTTAGAATCTCTTTCTTCACACATGTCATTTAACATATTCTTTAATCTTGTATTTGCTGCAACTCCACCTGTGATTAAAACTTCTTTTTTATCAGTTAGTGCTAAAGCTCTTTCTGTTACTTCAGTTAACATTGAAAACGCAGTTTCTTGAACTGAAAAACACACATCATTCAATGAATTACCTTCCTTTATCATCTTTTTAGCAGCTGTTAGTAAACCTGAAAATGACACATCATTACCTTTTACAGTGAATGGCAAATCAATATATTTGTTTGACTCTGCTGCTAACTCTTCTATGATTCTACCTGCCGGTGAACTATATCCTGCAAATCTTCCTAATTGATCTAATAATTGTCCAACAGTTAGATCAATAGTCTCTCCCAACACACGCCATCTCTTTTTATTATATGCTAATATCATTGTATGTCCACCTGACACCAACAAAGTTACTGGATCTTTTGCCCCTGTTAAAATACATCCTAATTCTATATGACCAATTGCATGATTAACAGGAATTAAAGGCGCGTTCAACATCAATGAAATCGTTCTTGCTACAGTGGCTCCAACTCTTAAACATGGCCCTAATCCTGGACCTGCTGAATAACTTACTAAATCTATTTGATTAGGTTTTATTTTTGCAGTTTCTAGTGCTTGGTTTAGTACCTTCGATGCAACTCTTGAATGGTGTCTTGAAGCTTCTCTTGGATGTATGCCAGATCCTGTAGGAGCCTTGTAGATATCCTTTTCATCTGATAGTACTTTTCCGGATGATGAAACTACTGATACACTAAATGTGTGTGCTGTTGATTCTATGCCTAGCGCCAAATATTTGTTCATTAATATTATTTTTATATTAACATAATGATATATTTTTTGAATTCTATAATATTCATGAGTTATATTGATTTTTAGCCGTGCAGCGATTAATTTTCTACTCCATAGCACTGAAAATCATGATCTTGTCATATCCAAGATTAGTAACACTTTTGGCATTCCTGAAGAACATTTTAAAACTCAAAAAATTATGGGTCATTTTGGGAATCCTATTGCCTCTTTAACTATCGACCTTAATTCTGCTGAGATATATGCCATGTTTTCAAACATTTCTAAGTTGCTGACACTTGATGCTAAGAAATCCCTTGTTGAAACTTTTAAAACACAAATTAACGATAAAAATTTTCTATATATTCGTTTTGGAAAACAAGAACTATTTGAAAATAAACTCAGTGTGTGTTATTCTGATTCACTGCGCATTAAACTCAAATACAAGCCTAATGACAAATTAATTTTAATTGAGGAATTTGAAAAATTGCTGATGATTAATTGATACGCACTCTTCGTAAACGCTATATTTTATGTAGACATAAATCCGATATAGATAAAGAAACTATTGAAAATCAATTTCGTGTAAGAGTTATAAAAATAACACACGATTATCTACTAATCAGATCTAATCATAAACGATTATCTGCTCTTATTTCAGAACTAGAGTCTTATGGTTATGAAATTGTGAATGTTTCGGGAACATTAAAAGGCATTTACCGAAAAACATCTATAACCTAGATACCTCTTAATTAAAATGGGATGACGTTATTTCGCTGCCCCAGACTGAATGTAGGACTAATACCAAACCGGATTTATTATAAATCCCAGTTCTATGTTATGACGAGCTCGCGACGATACTGACCATCAATTATTATTTATTGTTTTTATGATATTGATTATTCCTATTATTGTTCCAATTATTATCAAACTTATTCCTAACCCTACTGGTATTACTGAAAATTCCATTATTTGTCCGGTTACAAAAATTGCAATTCCTTGATGTGATGCATCTGCGCCTATGTACCCTCCCCAATACATGAAAATTGTGAATATGTATATTCCTACATTAGTCAAAACCATATTGAATAATATCAAATTTTTATTTGTTGATTTATTTTTGAATAGTGATAATTGTATGTAATATAATGTTGCCCATCCTATTGATCCGAAAACTGCTACAAATAAAAATGCAAAATATGCAATTACCATGTAAATTCCCGGCCATTCGGTTACGAGTATTGGAAATTTATATCTTGGTAATAATATAGGAATTATAAATAATGTAGCAATTGATGCATTTGCTACAGCAAAATAAATATAAAATTTTATTGTTTTTTCTAATGAAATCTCATTATTTTCTTGCATTGTCTAGATTATTGTTTTTTAATATATTTATCGTTACTGATGATGTCAATACTAGTACGCCAATGAATCCTATTATTGTTGCAAAGTTTTTCCATGGTTCTAAATCCACTCTGAATGTCTGAAACTGCAATTCATACAATAAATATTGAAAAATAGCACTGAATGCAATTATCCCCATTCCTGTTGTTGATAGATATTCTTTTTTGTTAATTGAAATTAAGGCCAAAACTCCTATTAATCCAATTGTTACAGGTATCCAGAGATCACTTATTATCAAAATATATGTAAATTTTGTTCCGGCTAAAAATGAATCCAGTAAGTAGCTCTGCATATCGCTTAACATGTTGTTTCACTATCTATTACGTAATTTATTTTTAAATAGTTTGATTTATGTTCGATAACTTTTTTTTTATGTTGTGTGTATTATTTAATACATGACACTCTCTCCAAATTACTGTGTAAATCTTAGAGATCTCAGATCTTCTGATTCAGATATTGTTGGTGGAAAAAATGCCAATCTTGGCGAATTAATTAATGCAGGGTTACCTGTTCCAGGAGGTTTTGCTATAACTACTGATCTTTATGATCGTTTTCTTTCTACAAATGATGTCAAAACAAAAATAGAGTCTATTCTAAAGAATGTTGATGTAGATAATATTAATAATTTGAATTCAGTTAGCAATGAAATTCGAAAGATTATTGAAGAAATTGAAATGCCACAGGATCTTGTTGATATAATATCTGAGAATTATCAAAAACTCGGCGATGATGTGGAGGTTGCAATACGAAGCAGTGCAACAGCTGAAGATTTACCAAATGCTAGTTTTGCTGGTCAAATGGATTCTTTTCTATTCATTAAAGGCACTCAAAATGTAATCAAGGCCATTAAGAAAGGATTTAGTTCAATTTTTTCACCTCGTGCAATTTATTATAGGGATGAAAAAAACTTTGATCATTTTTCTGTTAAAATAAGTATGGGCGTTCAAAAAATGCTTAATCCAAAGTCCGCAGGTGTAATGTTTACTCTTAATCCTGTTGATGGAAATACTGATGTAGTATATGTTGAAGGATCATGGGGAGTAGGCGAAACAATCGTTCAGGGAAAAGTGGAACCTGACTCTTTTGTGATCGATAAATCGAGTTTTTACATTAGTAAAAAAAATATATCAACAAAAAAATCCATGACAATACGTGGAAATACTCAAGGAGAATATTCAATTGCTGAACGTGCGTCTATTACAGAGGTTAATGTCCCTGAAAATTTACAAAATCAACCTTGTCTAACTGAAGATCAGGTAATTGATTTAGCAAAATATGCTAAAACTATTGAAGAGCATTATAATAAACCAATGGATATTGAATGGGTGATAGAAAATGACACTGGCAATATCTCTATTGTACAGGCTCGACCTGAGACTGTGCACTCTAAAGAAATTCTAAAAAATGACAATCCACCGAGTGATCCAATAGCTAAA
>JAYZAG010000049.1:0-13508 GCA_036422215.1 Thermoproteota archaeon | reverse complement strand
AGAAAACGCATCACGAATTTCTTGCTCTGTAAAACTAGAAAATTTTACCCTAGAAACAGATCTATCTTCATCATTGAATATATTATTTATAATATTATACCCAATCACTTCTCCTTCTAAATCATAATCACATGCATTCAGAATTGTCTTAGATTTTGAACCGAGTTCTTCAATAAAATTAATTCTGTTTTTGAGATAGGTTTTATTTTTTTGTTTTTTATAGATTGGAGCCCATTGAGGAAAAGTAATTTCAGATGTATTTTTACGGCGTTTAGAATTTAAGGTGAAAAGATGGCCAGAAGCAGCACATATTAGATAATTTTGGGATTGAAAAGTTAATTCGTATCCTTCAATTCCATTTTTACTGATTTTTGATATGTTATCATCAGCAAGAAGATTTGCAATTTGGTGTGCAGCATGTGGTTTTTCACAAATAACAAGGGTATAGTTTTTATCAAGATCTAGATCTTCTATTTTTATATTTTTATAATTCATAAAAATCATTGAATCTTATGCATTGCTTTCAAATCAGATTCAAAGACACTCAAATCATCAGGAATGGTATAGTCAATAGGAGAACGTAATGATAGTTGACGGCTTTTTTTAATGTTCCATATCTCAGAGTTTAATGATGTTATTCTCTCACTAGTAGATTGTTCATAGTAATTATAAGATAATTTAGGGAATTTCTCCACATGAATACTATTTTGAGAATACAATTCTGTCCAAATTTTATCAGTGACAAATGGGATAATGGGAGATAAAAACAATAATGAATTCTTTAAGCATGTATGAAGAGTAAACCATGCAGAAAGTTTTTCATCATTAGAAAAATTAATTCCATAGGCCCTCTGTTTTACCATTTCAATGTAATGAGGGGCAAATAAATTCCACATAAAATCTCGTATTTTTGTAGATGGAACAAAGAAATTAAAGTCATTATAGCCTTCAAAAGAGTCTTCTTGTAAAGAAGTTAATTCACTAAGTATCCATTTATCAGTTTCAGCTAGTTTTGGTTCTTCAACTACAGGAAAACAAGAAATGAATCTTGATATATTCCATAATTTAGTTAAAAATTTACCAACACCAGCAATTTTTGGTTCAGAAACCCTAAAATCAGAACCAAGATTAGATTCAGATGCAGCCCAAAAGCGAAACATGTCCGCACCATATTTTTTAAGAATTGGCATGGGATCAACAACATTTCCTTTACTTTTACTCATTTTTTCACCTTTTTCATCAACGCCATATCCCATAATCCATGCGTGTTTAAATGGAATTTCATTAGTGATTTGTTTACAACGAAGCATTGTATAATAAAGCCAAGATCGTATAATGTCTTTAGATTGTGGTCGTAAACTTGTAGGATAATGTTTCTTAAAATCAGAATCATTTTTAGAAAAACTACTCACATACAATGGAGAAATACTGGAGTCCATCCAAGTATCAAGGGTCCTTTCGTCACCATAGAATTCACTGGAATTACATTTTACACAAGAGGTGAATGGACTAGGATCTTTCCAAGGTCTATAATATCTACCCTTTTCAGGAATATGAGGATGTTCACATGATTTACAATACCATACAGGAACTTCAGTGGCATTAACTCGTCTTCGCGAAATTGGCCAATCCATACTAATTGATTCAATCCAATCAACTAATCTTCGACGATGTTCCTCTGGATGAAATATTAATTTATTAGCATCTTCAAGGAGTTCTTCTTTATATTCAATTTGTTTTAGATAAAACTCATTCATAGAGATGATTTCGATCGGAGTGTGACTTCGTTCACATACAGGAGTTCTATGGTTAATAGATTCTTCTTTCACAACATAATTATTAGAATGTAAATCTTCAATTATTTTTTTTCTAGCAACAGGAACATCTAATCCCGCATAAGATTTAGCAAGTTCATTCATCTTGCCACTGATATCAATTACAATTGTTTCTTGAAGACCTAATTCTCTGAATAAAAGAACATCAGTGTAATCACCATAGCTACATATCATTACAATGCCAGAACCGAATTCAGGTTTAGCACTAGGATGAGGAATTACCTCAACTTCATTACCATAAATAGGTACTTTGAGTCTTTTGTGGTGATATGCAAGATATCTCTCGTCATCAGGATTAACTAGAACTGCACGACAACTAGAAAGAAGTTCTGGTCGAGTAGTAGCAATTGTCAAGGAGTCTTCTAAATCAACTAAAGAAAAATTCAAATATACAAGACTGGATGGTAGTTCAGAATATATGATTTCAGCATCAGCAATGGTAGTTCTGCAATCAATACAGTAATTGTTTGGCCTTTTAGATTGATATATTAAATCCTTATGCCAAAGATCAATAAAACTATCCTGTGTTAGTTGTCTATATTCATCAGAATCAGTTCTATAATAATTATCAAAATTTCCAGATAATCCCATAGTCTTCATAATAGAAATCATCTGACTTTCTAGATCATCAAGAGCAGTCTTACATAAAGCAATAAATTTTTCACGAGGAGTTGAAATCATGCTAATATTGTATTTTTTTTCAGTATAAATTTCAACTGGCAAGCCATTACGATCTATACCGATAGGAAATAGAACGTCATAACCCATCATACGAGCAGTGCGTGCTATCATATCGATTTGAGAATAATGTGCGGCAGCTCCGATGTGCCAGGGACTACCAGAAGGATATGGAGGAGGAGTGTCTATAATAAATTTTTTAGTCTCAGAGTCATTTTTGAATTTATATATATTTGCGGTTTCCCAATTTTGAAACATTTTAGCTTCAATATTTGGATCCCAAGACTTTTCCACTATTTTACTTTTATATTCATCATTACTCAAAAAATCACCATTATAAAATATTATTCAACTCTATATCTAAGAAAAGCTGCTACTCCACTAAAACTATTCAGCATTTTGCCATCTTCACTTTTACCAGATATAACTTCTAATTTGGATCCTGAATCCAAACACATTCCATCCAAAAGATCAACAATGTCAACTTCATTTGTATGAATATCCGATGAATTGCAATTTGTGCAAGATGAACTAATCATGTTTTGTTTTGTTGATACGATATTTTCCCTTTTAACTATTTGATTTTCTTTGAATTCGCATTTATTACATTCTTTAACAATTTGAATATTGTCATTATTATCAGTAACAATTATAGGATCTGCATTAGTTTGATTGATATAGCTTATTACATTCTTAACACCATAAACAGCTAGTCCTTTTTCACGATTTATTTCACGCAAAAATTTCTGGATTAGATTTTTTTCTTCAACAACTCTCATATTAGATATTGAATCAGATGCCTTTTCCATTGTTTCTCTTACTCCTTCACCACCTGAATAAGAAGTGTCTACAACAGATATAATTTTATTATCTAATCTATAGTCCAGATATTCACTTTTTAAAAAATAATCTTTGGTTGGACCAGGGCCACCTACAATTAAGCCTTTGATAGAATTCTGATCTATGAATATTTTTTTTGCATGTTCAGCAACTCTAGTATAAAATGCAGTAAGATTCATTTCTCTAAGTCTCTCAAATCGTCTTGCAGATTGTCCACCAGCACGAGTTTTCCCACCGACACCAGAACTAATTATTTCTTCAATTTGAAAATCGTCCCCGGAAATCATACCAAAACCAGCTTCACTAGCATCTATAGAAATTATGCCAATTATGTCGACATCACGTAACATTTGATCAAGATATTCTAAGTGAAAGTGATCATCACACCTATAAAGATAAGTTTGAACAGTTTTTGGAGGAATGATTTCATGTACAAAAATTTCTTCACTACCAGGTCCATTTGTAGGTAAAGCTCCAACAAAAAGAACTATTCCATTATCAGGAGTTCTTTTAAATAATTTTAATCTTTGTTGAGTCTTTGTCAGAGCGTCTTGTACATGATTTCTAGTAGAATCAGACTTAATATTAGTAGCAGTTCCATATTCTTCTCTTAAATTATTCAATACTTCATGAAGTGCCTTTTTAGGAGGAATATACAATGAAATAAGTTCAGTTCCTTTACCAGTTTTTGAAGATAATTCCCTGAGCAGTTTTCTTGTACGATACAAAGCAACTGAATCAACACTTTCGGTCAAATCTAAATCAGTGTTTATTGATTAGATTTTTAATAATATGAGTCTTTCTTGTATTGAAAATAGATGTTAATGAAGTTTATTAGTGTCGATTTCGAATTCAACTACATAATGGCTTCAAACACAAAGGTTGTCATTAAACTAAGTGGCGAAGTATTTCTTAATTCAAAATCTAAAGGAAAAGATGACAGGCTTAGAAGAATTAAAGAAATATCAGAATTATTAGATAGTCTAAACAGAACAGGACATAAGATCATAGCAGTAGCAGGAGGAAGTGCCATTGCTAGAGAATATATTGAGATTGGAAGGAAATTCAAGGCAGATGAAGCAACATTAGATCAGATCGGAATACATGCTTCAAGATTGAATGCAAAGATTTTAACAATTAGTTGCAAAGAAAGTGATCCAAGAATAAGTGATGACTTGAATGAAATAGTGTCAATTGCTAATTCTGGGAGAATAGTAATTACAGGAGGTTTATTCCCTGGACAAAGTACTAATGCAGTTGCAGCATTAATTGCAGAAAAATTCAAAGCAGATATTTTAATCAATACTACATCAGTGGAGAAGATATATTCATCAGATCCGAAGAAAAAAGGTACAAAAAATAAAAAGTTAACAAAGTATGATAAGATTCATGTAGACAAATTAGAAAAAATACTAAAACAGAATAATGTGAGAGCAGGAACTTATGAATTGTTTGACTTGAATGCGTTACAAATAATCAAAAGATCAAGTATGAAATGCAGAATAATAAAATGCACTCCAAATAATATATCAAAAGCTATTAAAAATGAAAATGTAGGGACACAGATAGAATATTAAATTACTTCAATTCTTTTTCAAAGCAAGTTTTCGTGCCAGTATGACATGCAGGTCCTGTTTGTTCTACATTATAGAGAATGGTGTCATTATCGCAATCTACCAACACATCAACAATTTTCTGAACATGACCAGAAGATTCTCCTTTTTTCCATAATTTATTCCTAGAGCGACTCCAATAATGAGCAAAACCTGTTTTAAGTGTTTGATTGAGAGATTCTTCATTTACATATGCCAACATAAGAACCTCTTTAGTAGAAGATTCTTGAACAACTACAGGAATAAGGCCATTGCCTTTAGAAAAATCCAATTCTTTAATATTAATTCGATTCATGGACGTACAACTATTCCATTTCGTTTTAGATATTCTTTTACATTTTGAATGGAATATTCATCATAATGAAAAATAGATGCTGCCAATGCTGCATCGGCATCGCTTTCTCTAAATATATCAACAAAATGTTCTAATGTTCCACACCCTCCACTTGCAATAACAGGTATATTTACAACATTAGTAATCTCTTTTGTTAAATCTATATCAAAACCATCCTTTGTTCCATCTTTATCTATAGAAGTTAACAATATTTCCCCAGCTCCAAGTTTTTCTGTTTGTTTTGCCCACTCAACTGCATCTAATCCAGTTGCATCTCTGGCTCCATTAATATATACTTCAAAATTATTTTTATTTTCTAATCTTTTACCATCAATAGCTACAACACAACATTGTTTTCCAAATTTATCAGAGATTTCAGTTATCAGATCTGGTTTCTGAACTGCCATTGTGTTTATACCTACTTTATCTGCACCACTACAAAGTATATTTCTCGCATCATCAATACTTCCTATTCCTCCTCCTACAGTAAAAGGTATATCCAATTGTGCTGCTACATTTCTAACCATCTCATTCATAGTTTTACGTTTTTCAGGCGATGCAGTTATATCAAGAAAAACTAACTCATCTGCTCCATCATTTCTATATTGGGAACCTAATTGTACAGGATCTCCTGCATCTTTTAGATTAACAAAATGCTCTCCTTTTACAACTCTCCCATCTTTAACATCCAAACATGGAATAATTCTTTTTGCTAGTACCATTCACCTATCCTCCAATACCATAGCATCTTCGAGCGCAATAATTTTATTATGTATAGATCTACCCAAAATCACATATTCTATGCCTATTTTCTTAACTTTTTCAATATCATCTACAGAACGGACACCTCCACTAGCTTGAATCGCTATATTTGTATTATTTCTCACTTTTTGTAATGTTTCAATATCTGGACCCTCCAACATTCCATCTTTTTTAATTGACGTTAGTAATACGGTTTCGATTCCATATTCCGCAAATTCTGTAATTGATTTATTCAAATTCTTTCCTGAACCATCTCTCCAGCCATTAATCATTATATGTTCATCAACATAATCTAATGATAAAATAATTTTAGATAGTCCAACCTGCTCACAAATATTATAAAACAATTTCTCATTTTTCATAGCAACAGTCCCAATGACAATTTTAGAAACATTGTGTGATATTTTCATTGCATAATCAAGTGTTCGTATTCCTCCACCAACTTGTATGTCGATTTTAGTATTTTCTGAAATTTTTTTTATAAGTTCATAATTATCTCCACGTTCCAGTGTAGCGTTTAAATCAACAATATGCATTCTACTTACTCCAACGTCGTACCATTTTTCAATGAGTGTAAATGGATCATAATCATAAAAAGTAGCTAACTCAGGGTTTCCTTGTTTTAGTCTTACTACTTTACCATCTAGAAGATCTATCGAAGGTATTATTTTCATTGGTTATCACAAATTGAGACAAAATTCTTCAATATCTTTGCACCTGCGGGGCCTGATTTTTCGGGGTGAAATTGTGTTCCAAATATTTTTTTATCATATACCATTGAAGTAAAATCAATACCATAATCTGTTGTTGTAGAAATTACTCTATGATCAACAGGTTCAGGGTATAAAGAGTGGACAAAATAGACCCAAGATCCATCTTCAACACCGTCTAAAAGTGGATTATCATTATTCTTTTTCAAAGTATTCCAACCAATATGAGGTACTTTTACATTATTCGATAGAATGTTGATTTCTCCTTCTAAGAATTCCAGTCCAGTACCAGGTCCCTCAGCACTTCTTTGGAAGAATAGCTGCATTCCAAGACACACACCTAATATTGGTTTGTTATCATCATACCATTCAGATAGTATTTTTCTATTTGCGTCTATCTTCTTTACTGTGTGTTTCCAGCCGCCTACACCTGGAAGAATTATTCCATCATATTCTTGAGATTGATTTAAAGCAGGTGTTAAAATTGTGTTAACACCAAGTTTATTTAATGCTGTTTTGATACTGAATAGATTCCCAACACCATAGTCCAATATTGCAATATCAGTCATTACATCACTCCCTTTGAGGAGGGAGTTCTATTTTTATCACTGTCTAATGACATTGCATCTCTAATAGCTAATGCAATACATTTTATTGCAGACTCAACTTTATGATGATCGTTATTTCCATAGTTTACAACTACATGAATATTCGCTTGAAGGCTTTGAGAAAATGATTGAATAAAGTGATAAATATCTTCTGCAGGCATGCCTTCAATGCCATCCTTATCTATTTTGAGATCAGTAAACTGAAATGGACGTTTTACCAAATCAATTGCTGAATACGCTTCAGCATCCTCAACATTTTTGATCATATCAATTGCTGAATAAGATAATGCATCATCCATCGGAATCATAGCAAAACCGAATCTCTTTATTCCTTTGCGATCTCCCAATGCTTTGTTGATCGCCTCACCAAGTGACAATGCAACATCTTCGACGGTGTGGTGTACTAAATCACCTGTGGCTTCAATTTGTATATTCATTAGACTGTGAGTTGCAAGAGAATCGATCATATGATCTAAAAATTTTACTGATGTATTAACACTAGAATTTCCATCTCCATCAACAACAACTGAAGTTTTGATGTTGGTTTCTTTTGTTTTTCTAGTAACTTCACCTGAGCGCATAATAATCACCAATTAGATGTAAAAGATCATTAACATTCTTTACTATTATATCTGCGCCTAAAGATTGAAAAACTTGGTCTTTTTTACTGATCTTTGAGTCACCATAAATAGCCGCAAAAACAAAGCGGTTAGATTTTTTATTAGCTTTTTGAGTCATCAGTATATCTTCAGCAGAATCCCCAACATAGAGAATCTTACCTTTTTTAGACAAGGATTTAGAGACTGTAAGAAGAGAATAAGGGCTAGGTTTGCCAATAGACTTGTTCTTCAATTGTTGTTCATACATGTCTTCGAGAAAAATACAAGCATCAGGATTGAAATATTTCTTGAATCCTTTAAGAGTGTAAAATGCTCCTACTGAACCTCTGCCAGATGCTATTCCTATATTTTTCTTTCCAAATAATTTTACAGTCGAATTGAGTTGTTTTTTATCCAATAGTATTTTTTCAGAATCGATTGAGCCGTTCACATTAGTGAATTTCCTTGGAATGTTGTGAATTTTATAATATAATTTAGAACCATAGAACAATTCATCAAATAATATTGCAACAATATTATTGTCGAATGTGCCGGGATGACATAAAAATTTTTTAAATTGATATAGTGCATTCGTATCAACATTAGGATCTGAAAAGATCTTATTTTCAGCACCTTTTAGACCTGATTCATCCAATTGTTTAGAAAATGAAAATAGTTTTTTGTCTATATTCATAATATTTTTGTTGGAAAATTTATCTTTGAATGGTTTAATCTCTTCTCTTACATGTGATATTCGATCATATGGATCATTAACATGACTAGTATTAGCAATCTTGAGTATGTTTGAAAAGTTCTCGAGAAAATCTTTACTAGATAATGATAGAATTTTAAGAGATAGAATATACGTAGTATTCCAGTCGTTATTGAATCCACCACTCATACGAATATTATCAATTAAAGAAGTAGGAATTGATTTAACAGGAATGTCATTACTTGTTAATAATTTAAAGAGTTTATTGATTGTAAGTCCAATGTTTCTATTATAAGATTTTTTGCAATCAATTAATACACCATCACAATCAAAAACAACAGAATTTATTTTATTAATACTTGGTTCGAAGTTTTTTTTGATGAAATATTTAGATTTATTCTTATAATGTAAATCATATTTCACTGTCAATTATCAGAAAACCTATCTTTTATGGATTCTGCGTGATTTATTAGTCCTTCACTGTATGCAATTCTTTGCATCATTTCACTATACTTTGCAAGAGATTTTTTTGAACATTTTGCAACATAAAATCTACGAATGTAATCAAGAGATGACAAATTAGAATTGGTTTTAGAATATCCTTCAGTGGGTAGAACGTGGTTTGTACCCAATCCATAATCGCTTGAAGCAGCAGGAGTGTATGGACCGAGAAGAACTATTCCAGATGCAGTGATCTTTTTCGATATAAGAGAATTCTTAGACGTAAGCAATTCAAGATGTTCAGGTGCGAATCTATTAATGAAATCGATTGCTAGATCCATATCTTTAGAATAAATCATAAAACCATTATTTGTAAGAGAAGTAGTCACTATTTTTTTTCGTTCAATATTCATTAATTTATTGGATAGTGTACGCTCAAAATTATCAAATAAGGTTTTTGAAGTTGTAATTAAACCACAGACACTATCAGGACCATGTTCAGCTTGAGAGATCATATCACTTGCAATGAAATCAATATCCTTAGAATTATCAGACAGAACAATTAATTCAGTAGGGCCTGCAGGCATATCGATAGAAACAGTATTAGAAACAAGTCGTTTTGCTTCAGAAACAAATATGCTACCTGGTCCAACAATTTTTTGAACAGGTTGTATTGTTTTAGTACCATAAGCCAAAGCACCTATTGCTTGAGCGCCTCCAATTTTGTAGAATTCACGTATACAACACATATCACCAGCAACCAAGATCAAAGGGTTTATTTTTTTATTGGGTGATGGGGGAGAACAAACAACAATTCGTTTAACTCCTGCAACTATTGCTGGAACAGCACACATAATAAGAGAACTTGGATAAACGGCTTTTCCTCCAGGAACATAACATCCTACACTGTCAATAGGATTTATTCGTAATGAAATATCCACACCATTTTCCTTAAATTGGAAATTACTAAGAGTTTTCAACAGAGACTTTTCCACTTTCTCAATTCGTTGTTTTAAAAACTGTATAGATTTAATTTGAGAGTCCGTTACACTATCATATGCTTCAGAGATCTCCTCCTTGGTAACTACTAATTCAGATTTTCTAAGTTTTACTTTATCAAATTTAGATCCATACTCCATTAATGCATTATCTCCATCTTTTTTTACACCGTTTAATATGTTTAGAATTTTTTTACTGTTTGAAGTACTAGTATTTGTGACACGAGTGTTTTGATATATTTTTTCTATATTATTAGAATTGAGATTAAATCTTTTATTGATTACGCGGTTACTTTTTTTCATCTTTAGAAAGCTCCTCTAAAGGAAGAATCTGCATTGGTTTATGAACTACCAGGCCTTGAGACAATTCTCTTAATTTAGGAAGAATCTTAAGAAAGTCTTTTTTAGCAATAACTGTATTTAATGAACACCAATTTGGATCAGTTAATTCAGAAACCGTGGGATTCTGAAGTGCAGGAAGATTTTTTATTAGAGTGGGAAGATTTTCCTTTTTTACATTCAAGAATATATGTAAATGCTTTCGTCCTTCTACAACGCCTTTGAGAAGTGACAAAATATCAAAAATCTTAACTCTTTTCTCAGGATCACTATAAGAATCATTATTTACAATAAGCTCAGCCTGAGATTCTAGAATAACATCAATAATTTTTAGATTGTTTTTATCTAGAGTAGAACCAGTTTCAGTAACATCAAAAATTACATCGGCATCTTCAGGAGGCTTTGCTTCAGTAGCACCAAAAGACAAATAAATTTTCACTAGTTCATTAGAACCACTTTTCCACCAGGGAGTTATAATAACAGGCTCGGCAGAACCAAAACGTTCTTTATAGTTAGGATTTTTCATCACATAATCTTTAGCAATATTAAGATATTCAGTAGAAATGCGAATAGGTTTATTGTTTTTTAAATAATCTGTAACTAATTCAGAAAAATTAGAACAAGAATTACTCTTACTTGTTGCAACAACAATTTTGATTTTTCCATATTCAAGATTTAATATTTTGGTTACAGTTGCGTTATTTTCTAATATCCAATCATCACCGCTAATACCTAGATCGTGAGATCCTTCAGATACAAGAACGGGAATTTCTTGAGGCCTTAAAATTTTGATTTCTATATCACTATCACTGATTTTTGGTCTATATGTTCGAGATGTGCCACGAATTTTATAGCCAGCATTACTAAAGAATTCATATGTTGCCTCTTCAAGAGAGCCCTTTGGAAGCGCTAATTTAATTTTAGTCATGCTATATCCCCTATAAATTTAGAAATTAAAGAAGTAAATATCTTATTCAGAGAAATAAAATTAGGCGTGGATAATAGAATTATGAAGGCAAGCACCTCTTACATTGAATAACTTCATCTTTCCTCACTACGGTAATAAAACTCCAATTTATATAAGCATTACATTATACATCATCAAAAATATTAATTATTGATAAAGTACATTCACAAACTATAAAATAGCGGGGGTAGCGAAACGAAAGCGCAAAGCCAGGTCAACCGCGGATTGAATCAGCGGAAAGGACTCAAGATCAAAAATAAGTTATCCTCTCCTTTAGAGGTTCGTGGGTTCGAATCCCACCCCCCGCATTTTTTATAACAGTCTAGAAAAATACATTAAAATTCAAAAAAATATATATAGTTTTTTAAGCTTCATATTTTATAGTATATAAATTGGAAAAGAATAAAGCAAATAAATTTACTAGTCCAAAAGAATTAGCAGACATACAAAACGAAAAAGCAGAAATCGATGTAATGGCAGGAATTAGTAATTTTAATATAATATTTACAGGATATAAATTTGCGATAATATTAACACTAGCAATTTTCGTTTCAACACAAAAAACACGAGGAGTGCACATGAGCAGATTAGTTAAAGCGGCACAAAATAATATGAAAATAAAGAACATAGAAGAAGTGCTAATAAATATTCAAAAGGAAGTAAGCATGACACAAAGTAATTGTAAAATTATTGCAAATTTCAAATATCCGTATAATGATCAATTCCTTGATGTAGAAGTCATATTAGATAATCGAGGACAATTTTATTATAAGTTTGGAATAATAGGAATAACATCATGTCCATGCAGTAAAGCAATAACAGGAATAGGACACATGCAAAGAACTAAATTAAAAATGGAAATATGTAGAAAAGAATATGTAGATTTTAACAACATATCAGAAAACATGATAACTTCATTTTCTGCAAAACTAGAAGAATTTATGAACAGAGCAGATGAAGCAAACAAAATAATAGAGGCACAAAACAACTCAAAATTTGTAGAAGATGTAATCAGAGATTGTCTTAAAAAATTTCCAGACGCAGAATTCATAGAAGCAAAAAGTTATGAATCTATACATTCTCATGAAGCAATTGCATACTGGAAAAAATAAATAATCATAAAAAGAAAGCTTTATATCATACGGAATATCTACGGAAGATATACGAGAAGTTGATTGAAATGGCTAAAAAATCTATAACTGAAGAACCCATAACTGAAGAACTAGTTGCCGAAGAACCCATAACTGAAGAACTAGTTGCCGAAGAACCCATAACTGAAGAACTAGTTGCCGAAGAACCCATAACTGAAGAACTAGTTGCCGAAGAACCCATTACAAATACAAATAACGAATTACAATCAATTTCTCAAAACATCGCAGATTTGCAATTAGAAGATTTAGGAGGAATAGGGCCAGCTACAAGAAAAAAACTAAAACAAGCAGGAATAGAATCAGTATTACAATTAGCAGTTGCACTACCAGATGAATTAGTAGAAAATATTGGTGGTAGCAAAGAAACTGCATATCAATACATTTCACAAGCTAGAAAAACTTTACAAGATAACAATATGGTAGAAAAAGAATTTGTTCCAGCAACAGAAGCGTTAGAATGGAGAAAACAAATACTAAGATGTACAACAAATTCAGCAAGTTTAGATACATTAATGCAAGGAGGTATAGAAACACAAGCAATGACAGAATTTTATGGTGAATTCAATAGTGGAAAAACACAGATTGCGCATACATTATGTGTAACTTGTCAACAATCACCAGAAGAAAATGGATTAGGAGGAAATGCATTATACATAGATACAGAATCAACATTTAGACCAGAAAGACTAGTACAAATAGCAGAAGGAAAAGGATTAGATCCAAAAGAAGTTCTGCAGAATGTCGTAGTAACAAAAGTATACAATTCAGCCCATTTAGAACTAATAGTACAATCAATTGGAAAATACATTGAAGAAAAAAATATAAAATTAGTAATAGTTGACAGCATAATAAGTTTACATAGATCTGAATTCATAGGAAGAGGAACATTATCAAACAGACAACAAAGATTGAACTCAGTAC
>JAYZAG010000048.1:0-4348 GCA_036422215.1 Thermoproteota archaeon | reverse complement strand
TGACGAGATAGCATAGATTTCGTTAGAATGGGTGTTTTTACAATCTCATTATTTTGAGTTATGATTTCAACTTGATTAAGATCAGAACCAAATCCAATTTCTTTGTCACTTATATTATTAATAATTAATAATTTAGGTTTAATTTTATCAATAATCAGTTTAAATTCAGAAGAATTTGAATCATATGAATTATCAATAGCTTTGAATGCAATAATGTCCATAGATGGTTCAAGTTCTCTCATAACTTCAATAATTTTTGGATTTAATGATAATTTGATTTCCAAATCTTGATTAAGTTTAGATCTAATTTTTTCATTATAAGGCTTTGATAAATAATAATCAGCAGGAGCAGCTGCGGCTATGAATATATCAACTTTCTTTTCCTTAGAAATATTCACACATTCAGCAAGCATTTCTTTAGTAGTTTCTATGGGAATAGAATTTATATTGTGAGAAATATCTAAACTGTTAGGTCCAATAACCAGATCAACATTAGCACCTCTTCTAGTAGCTTCTTGTGCTAATTCAAGTCCCATTTTACCAGAAGATGAATTTGTGATCTGGCGAACAGAGTCAATTTTTTCAACAGTTGTTCCAGCAGTAACAACCACATTCAAGTTTTGGAGATCTTGATTGAACAATTCGTGAATAACATAAGAACATATTTCTTCATTAGTTGAAATTTTTGCTTTATTTTCTTCTAAAACAGGATTTATAATTTTAACTCCAAGTGATTTTAGTTTAACAATATTCGATTTTATAATTTGATTAGAGAACATCGGTTTATGCATACTAGGAGCAATAAACAAGGGCATGCCCGATCCTATTCCAACTGTAGCAATTGTAGTTACTACATTATCACATATGCCTTGAGAAATTTTTCCAATTGTGTTTGCAGTGCAAGGAGCAATTATAAACAAATCAGCGCCTACAGTAGAATCAGTAAGTTGTATATGTTCAAGTTCTCCAGTCATTTTAACAATTGGCGTATTACCTGTGGCCCAAGCCATAATTTCAGGTGTGATAAATTTCATGGCAGATTTGCTCATAACAGGAATAACTTCTGCTCCATGTCGAATTAATTCTCTAGCAATATGAGGGGATTCAATAGAGGCTACACTACCAGTAACACCTAATATAATCTTAATACCGTCTAATTCTCTTCCTTTAGAATATTTGATGTCTTTTCTAGGATTATGCATTAATAATGATCTCAACACAATGATTTTTAACTGATCTTGGGATAAAGAATGAAAAGAAATAAATTAAAGATATAAATAACCATGATAAAATAGAAGTGTAAATTATTTGTCTGAATCAAATCAAACTAAAGATCTGCAAGAACAAGATGAAAGAGTAGTTAGAGAGAGACTACTAAAGGTAATTCTAACATCAGATGCAAGACAAAGGTTAACAAATATAAATATGGTCAAACCCGATGTTGCTAAACGAATAGAAGATACTATAATTCAACTAGCTTCGACAGGAAAATTAAAACAGGCAGTAACAGATGGGGAGATTAAAAATTATTTGAATGCAATGCAAGAACCAAAAAGAGAATTTAAAATAAGGAGAATATAATGTCAAAAATAACAGCAGGAGTAAAAAAAAGATTACACAAGGCACGAAGGCAGAATTACTCAGTTCCAACATGGGTAATAGCAAAAACAAAAAGAAGAGTAAGAACTCATTCAAAAAGACGAATGTGGAGAAGACAAAAATTAGATGTGAAATAATATGTCAGAAAAAACAGAAAGAATTTACATAGTGCCATTCCGCAAAGCAATAATTGTTCCAAGAAATAGACGAGCAAACAAAGCAATTAAAATATTAAAAGAATTTGCGAAACGTCATATGAAATCAGATGAAATAATAGTATCAACAAAGATTAATGAAATAATTTGGGAAAAGGGAATAACAAACATACCTAAAAGAATAGAAGTAAAAATGACAAAGGATAAAGACGGAGTAGTATCTATAAAATTACCAACTGAAAAAGAAGAAGTTGTAACTGAAAAAGAAGAAGTTGTAACTGAAAAAGAAGAAGTTGTAACTGAAAAAGAAGAAGTTGTAACTGAAAAAGAAGAAGTTGTAACTGAAAAAGAAGAAGTTTAATCTAAATCATTGATGTGTAAATTGACATCAATGGTGGATTCAGGAATGCAATCAAGATTTTTACCACCAAATATTTCATTAAGTGGATCAAGTTTATCGAATTTACTAGATGTCAAACCTGATGACAACATTATGGTTTTGGTTTTATTAGAATTATGTATAGAATATCCAAATTCAACAGTTGAATTAGAATTTGTGTTACTTTGAATAGTATTTACTGAACTGTAAATATCATTAGGAGTAATATTTTTACCAGATTCAATGAAAAATAGAACTTTCTTAACTTCACTAGGATCAGCAAAAGTATGTAAAGATTTTATATTTTTAATAGTAGAATTAGTGACCTGGTTAAAATCAGATTCTGATTCGGATATGGACATGATAGATTGATCATTAGAACCAATTACGTCTACTAATTTATGTATGTCAATTGGAGTTCCGTTCTTGTTATGTGCACCTAAGATTCTAGATAGACTAGAACTTATAACTGAATTAATAATCTGAAATGTATCAAAAAGCGGAATATTTGAAAAATTATTCATAATTTCATCATTATCAATTATTATTGTTCCATCTGAATATTTTTTTAGTCTTTGAAAAGATAATCCTGCACGAAAATGCTTAGTTTTTTCATGATCAAATGGCATTGCAATTATACAATAACATTTAACATTCATATTATGGCACATTTCGGCGATAAAAGGAATTAAATAGGAACCCACATATCCGCCTAAACCTCCAAATAGAAAAACACATTCCTTATCTTTGAGAATTGATTCGATTTCTTTTTTATATTTCATAAGAGTTTTTGTAAAATATTGTCTAGAGGTTTTTCCACCAACATTTAAATTGATTAATAATTTATTGTCAGAAATTGATTCAAGATCAGTCTGATCGCAACTAATATAGTTATAACTATCAAACTGAAGATTATCAAATTCTAACTTAGAGAGAATATTACATCCAAAAGTCCCTATTCCTAATGAAATGATTTTGGAATTTTCAGTAGAAGTCATGTATTGATCATTTATTATATAACATAATTTACTTAAATTTCCGGAGTATTAACGAATGTTAACAAAAAATAAACAAAATTTGACTGAATTATAATTAAGAAATTTTAGAACCTAATAGATAATTAGAAGAATAGTCAGTAATTTGAACCTTAATTTCTTTGCCAAGTAGATCATCTCCACCTTGGACAACTACAGGTTTATATGCAAAATTACGGCCAATCATAGTATTTGGCTTTTTTCCGATTTCATCCACAATACAATCTCCTTCCCAATCCAACCATTTAGAGTTACATTTTAAAGAATGTTCTTTAATTATCTTGGAAAGAATTTGTGATCTTTCCTTTATAACAGAATTATCTAATTGAGGAAGTTTTATAGCTTCAGTGCCAGGTCTTGCGCCATATTTTGAAAGATTAACAACATCAAGATTGAGTGATTCAATTAAATGTTTAGTTTTAATAAAATCATCATCGGTTTCTTCAGGATATCCAACAATTATGTCAGTAGAAATAGCGCTTAAAGGAAAACTTTTTCTAAATTTTTCAACCATAGAAATGAATTCAGCAGTAGTATGTCCACGTTTCATTGATTTCAATATCTTATCACTTCCAGTCTGGACAGGAATATGTAAAAATTTGAAAATTTTCTCGTCATCGAATGAATTAACTAATTTAGAAAAATTATTTTTAACATGCATTGGGTTCATCATGCCAATTCTAGTGATAAATTTATCATCTATAGACGATACAGTGTTAATAAGATCAGCAAGATCCATAAACATATCAAGGCCATAGCAAGCGTTGTCAGTAGAAGTTAACCATATCTCCTTGCATCCTTCATTTACTGAAGAAATAATTTGATTTTTTATATCATCAGGAGGATAGCTTCGAATAGTTCCTTTAGCGATTTTAACTTGACAGAAAGTGCATGCGCTTAAACATCCACTGCCAATTTCTACAATATCTACAATTGGGTTTATTCTTAACTTTGGAAGATTTATTTTGGGGCGTTTTGAATCATCAAGCACTACAACTTTTTGTCCAGACAACGTCTGTTTAACAATATTTCCAACACTATCAATCGAATTAGGGCCCATAATGCTTGCATTAGGGTTTATTTTTTCAATTGTAGATAGTTCAGTTTTTGGAAGACATCCACCTACAATCAAAGGTTTTTCATTACGAGTTAGTTGATTAATACGATGTGTCATTTTATTC
>JAYZAG010000047.1:0-21032 GCA_036422215.1 Thermoproteota archaeon | reverse complement strand
TGGTGAATCTAATACAAAAGAACAACTTGATTCTGTTATGTCATTTTATTCTGACAAAATAACATCTGAAATAATATAATTTATTATTTTTCTATGTTTTTGTTATATTTTTTATATCTCTTTTTAATATATTGAATACTTTTTCTGTATCTTCTAGTGTTTTATCTTCCACTGAAATTCTTAGTACATTTTCTGTATTTGATCCTCTTATTAATCCCCATGAATCTCTGTTGAATATAATTTTTATTCCATCAATATCTGAATAATTATTATATTTTATTTTTAGTTTTTCTATTATGTCGTTATGTTCTTGTATTGGTATTTCCATGTTTGATCTTATTTGATGATATTTCTTCACATCTTGGAAAACTTCTTTTATTTGACCATGTTCGGCTATTAGTGATGTTATCATTAATGATGCTAACACACCGTCTCTACAAATATTAAATTCAGGATATATTAGTCCCCCACTACTTCCTTCTCCTCCTAATTGACACTCTTTCTCTAATATTTTTGTTACTACGTTTATCTCTCCTACACCTGTTTCAAAACATTCGATTTTTTCAATTTCTAATAAATCCTTAATGGCTTTTGTACTATCAACGCTTATAGCGGCTCTTTTTATTTCCAGGAATTGTTTTATGTATTTTATTCCTCCGATTAATGTGTAATCAGCAGGCAATTTTTCTCCATTATTGTCCAAGATAACTAATCGATCTACATCTGCATCAAAAGCAAATCCTACATCTGCATTATTTTCTATTATTGAATTTGTTAACTCTTCTAGATTATCTTCCACTGGATTGATCTTTCTTTTGAATTTTCCTGGAATGTTATTTATGGAAATTACTTCATGACCTAATTCTCTAAATAAGTTTTCCACAAATAAACTTCCAGCTCCTCCATTAGTATCGATTGAAATTTTTAACTGTTTTGTATTATTCTTTCTGAATAAGTTTATGAGATCTGTTACGTAGTTTGAATTATCTGTAGTCATTTTACAATTTTTATTATATGTTTTTTCTGAATTTTTTATTCCATTCAATTCTGTTTTATTTATTCCTCTACCTGGATTGACTATGAACTTCAGACCATTCCAGTCAGGTGGATTGTGAGATGCCGTTACACACACTCCTCCCTCTAATTTTTTATTTTTCACATATCTGAATATTCCTGGAGTGGAAATCTCACCCAAATCTATAACATGACAACCTCCATAGCTTAATCCTGCTATTGCTGCATTGTATACGTAATCTGAAGAATTTCTTGTGTCTCTTCCTATTGCACATCTTCCACTTTTAATAAAGTTTGCAAATGCTAATGTTGAAGATGTTATTGTTTTTGTGTCTAATCCTTCTCCTATTTGCCCTCTTAATCCAGAAATGCTAAAAATTTTCATTATTACTGAACATTTCTAAATTTGATTCTAGATGATTTATGTTTAACTATGATTGACATTTACCTAAAATTGATAAATGATAGCTCAATAATCATTATCACTTATGTCTGAAAGAATTAAGCTCTTACGAGAGTATCTTACGTATTTCTATTTGTTACTTGGAATTGTATTTGGTTCTGGACTAATTTTTCTAATATTTCGTTTCCAGCGTGGATTATACGCATTGATTTTATCTGTTATTTCTATTGCCCTATTGATTTATTGGATATATCAATTGAATAAAACTATCAAAAAAGGAACTCTTAATATGAAACCATTTATTCCTATGAAAAGTTGGAATTATGATATCATTGAAGGTGCCGATAAAACCGTAACATTGTTGGCTGAGGTGCCTGGTTTATGTGATGAAATCGAGATTGATTTCTCAAATAACATACTTGTAATTCATGGACCTAGAAAATTCCTTAAATCTATAAAAATGAAGCAAAAATTAGAATTACTTGACTATAAATGCATTAATGGAATATTGAACATTAATTTCAAAAAAATTGTCTAGTTTTGTTAATATGAAATGCCTAGCATTAAATTAAATTGTCCTATAGATCTTGACTACACTCTCAATTCAGGTCAGGTTTTTAGATGGACGTATGTAGATGGATACTGGTATGGGATTGTCAATCACAATGTTATAAAACTCAAAAAATCTTCTAATATTCTAGAATATGATTCTCATGAAAAAATCACTAACAGTTTCTTTTTTAATTATTTCAGATTAAATGATCCGTATGATGAAATTTTATCATCTTTTTCTAAAGATTCATTTATCTCGCAAGTAATATCGAAAAGATATGGACTTTATTTAATTTCCCAGGATCCTTGGGAATGTTTGATTTCTTTTCTTTGTGCCACTAATACTAACATTCCACGTATTAAACGTATGATTGAAAATTTATGCAAAAAATTTGGCACTGAAATAATATTCGAAAACAAATCTTTTTTTTCTTTTCCTGACATGCATTCACTTTCTTCTGCAGATTTGAATGATTTGCAGCAGTGTAATCTTGGATATCGTGCTAAATATATTAAAAATGCCGCACTCTTTCTATCGGAACGACCTTCTTTTTTTAAAAATCTCTTTTCCATGAATTATGAGACTGCTCATAAATGTCTAGCATCTAATAAATCTAGCGAGCATATGTTGGGTATTGGCAACAAGGTTGCTGATTGTATACTCTTATTCTCATTTAATAAAATGGAATCGTTTCCTATTGATACTAGAATTTTTTCTACTATTTGTGATAACTATCTAGAATTGTTTGATAGTGATTTTTCTATGAAATTATTAAAAAATAAGTCAAATAAAACACAATTATCTCATTCGCAATATGAATTTGTTAAAAATACCATGAGTAAATATTTTGGCCCATATTCAGGGTATGCTCAGCAATTCCTCTACTATAGAGATTCATAACTTTCTATGAAGTACATTTCTACTATTGCTCCTAGATACAGTAAACTCACTATTAATGAAATTACTATCATTGTGGGTCTGATTATTTGATATATGTTTATGTTTCTTTTTACTATGCTCTTTGATATGTAAAACGCATACATGAATGATGCAGCGTATGATAAGAATTCCAACCAGAAAAATGGAGTCATTGCTGTTAGTATATACAATTCTGTTCCTGAAATGTTTACTTCATTACCTATGAAACTAAATGCAACTCCTGTTATGTAGATTGAACTTATTGCGATTATTATACCTACTATTGGTAACATCATTAAAAGTGCAATTCTTGCGTTGTTGAAGAATATGAAATTCACAGTGGGCGTTTTACTTAGAAGATCGTCTATTGTTTCTTTTATTTCTGATTGCTCCTCTGAATTTATCGGCATTGCCGATCCAAATAAACCTATTAATATAAGAATAATCAGCGATAACAAATATTTTATTTTCCAATTTTCTGGAAATAATTTATTTGTGTGGTTATTGTTTTCTATTTCTTTCAATTTTTCAAATATTACATGATTGGAATTCTAATAATTGTGTCTATTACCATTGCTAAGAATACTATTGCCAAATAAGGACTGGAGAATTTAAACGCATTCCATGCAATTTGATTATTTTCTGGTTCTTTAATCATTCTTATATTTGTGTATAATAGTCCTATGCCGGTTAACACTGCAACTCCGAGATATATCATTCCAAATCCGTAGAAAGCTAATAATAATGAAAATGGTATTAGTAAAAGTGTATTGATCACAATATATTTTATTGCTTTTTCTTTACCAACAACTGATGGCAACATTGGAATGTTTGCATTTGAATAATCATCTTTTTTCAAAACTGCTAGACTCCAAAAATGACTTGGCGTCCATAAGAAAACTAAAATTCCCATTATTATTGCTGGCATTTCCAAATACCCTGTTATTGCAGACCATCCAGTAAATGCAGCAGCACTACCAGCAAATCCTCCAATCACTATGTTCCACGATGTTTTTTTCTTAAGCCATATTGTATAAATTACAACATAAAAAAATGCCCCAAGTATTATCATTCCAGTACTGAATATGTTGAGTGTTATTAATGAAATCGCTATTGCTAATCCGATTGTTATTATTGAATACAACAACACATTTGATGGTTTCATATCTCCACTTGCAGTAGGTCTTGATTTGGTTCTTGCCATTAATGCATCTATGTCTCTATCCAAGTAACAATTCAATGCTGCAGATCCAGCTGATGAAAATGTTCCTGCTAGTATTACTCCTATTATGATTTGCAAATTTAATGGATAAACATTTTCTACTCCATAATGTGGCCGCACCATTTCTTTTTCTATGCTAAAATGGGCTACTAACATTGCAGTTACTGCAACAAAAACCAGTAACCATATTATGCTTGGCTTTGATATTATTATATAATCATTTATTGTTGATCTAAGATCTTTGTTTTTATTTTCCAATGTCAATTATTTTTTTTAACTCAATACATCACTTATATTCTTTCAACAAATTTGCTATAATCGTTATGAATTGTTGTTTTTATTCTGCTGCGATATAGAATGTAAAAATTAGTATCCATATCGTTAATAAAACACCCAATCCTAATATTGAATATATTACCGTTCGTTTTCTTGCAAGATTATCGTCATTTTCTGCCGCTTTTAATATTGAATTCAATACATACATTAACATTAGTTGATTCATTTTATTCATATTATTTATCAATATACATTCTTAAAAAGTTAATATTGTTTTTAATAATTACGATTTTTTGAGATATGAGTATATTATGTATGGTATTGAGAATATATCTATCATCATCATCATTATGATCATTATTGTGCCTGTCTGTCCGTGTTGAATTAGTGAATAGTATGTGTATATTGCTTCATCGATTAATGTGAAATAAAAACCCGTAATTCCTGCTATTTTTCCTATTCCAATAACCAAAACCACTATCTGAATTTTTGATAATTTTTTTGTTATTGTATAAAACGCTGCTCCTATTACAATAAAAGATGAATGCATTTGAATATGTCTTATGTTATTTGATACTGCTGAATTGAATTGCGTTGGTATGTGCCAATAGATTATAATCATCATTATTGTCATTATTGCAAGAATGCCATATGGATTTATTTTATTATTTAAAATTAGTATGTTTTTATATAAAATTCTAATTTTTGAACTCTTTCTAGCTTTTTTATTTGTCAAGTAATTTTGTATTATATCTTCTAGACCTGAAGTTATTAAAAAACCAATGGAACAATACAGTATGTGACCAATTATCATGTGGTATGGTAATGATGAATACTCGTATTGTTCTAATCTAGTATTTGTTAGTATTAAAAATAAATCCAAAGCCAATATGATTTTTATTATTGGTATTCTTTTGGTTATCTGTTTAAACATTATGGTGTGTTATTTTGTTTTTACTGCTAGGATAGCGGTAATTACTGACACACCAAATAGTGCAGTTGAAACCGCTAGATGAATTGTAACTACTGCAGGATCTAATGTGGTTGTAACGGTTAACATTCCTATGTATCCTTGTATGGTGACCAACACTAATGCAATTCCTGAGGACATTACAAGTGACTTTGAATTTCTATGATTTCTGTAAGCCATGATAAATGTTCCAAGTATTATGAAACCCACTAACATTGCTAAATATCGGTGAGTCATTTCTATGAGTACTGTTGTGTTAAGATTTGGAAGTAGACTTCCAAAACAAAGTGGCCAATCAGGACATGCCATTCCTGAACCGCTTTGAGTTGTTATTCCTCCAACTACTATTAGCAGATATATTCCTATAGGTGAACTAACTGCTACTTTCTGGAATCTATTCATTTTAAATTACTAGGGCCATTCTTTTAGATTATATTTTTTGAGTTCCCATGGATCGTCAACATTAGTAACTCTTGGACCATCATACCAACTCTTTATCATATTATATAGGAATAATAGAGAACCTAATCCAATTATTAGTCCTCCTACTGTTGAAATTACATTCAGTGTGAAGAATTCAGGTAAATAATTGAATACTCTTCTGGGCATTCCACCTAAACCTAAGAACATGAATGCCGTGTACATTGAATATAATCCTACAGTTGTTATCAAGAAATGTGCTTGCCCTAATGTTTCATTGTATTTTCTACCTGTTATGTATGGAAAATAATAATACATTGCTGCAAACGCAGCTTGAGCTGATGCGCCAAATAATACGAAATGTAAATGACTTACAACGAAATATGTATCTGCTAAAGCATAATCTAGTGGTATAACTGCCAAAAATACTCCTTCAACCCCTTGTATTATGAAACTTAATACAAAACTCAATGAAAACAACATTGGGGTATTCAGTTTTATCTTTCCTTTATACAAAGTCGCTAACCAATTGAATACTTTTACTCCTGATGGCACAGCTATTGCCATTGTCATGAACATGAAGGGAATTCTTGCTGTAACGGATAGACCTGTTGTCCACATATGATGAGCCCACACTCCAAAACCTAAAGTTCCTATTAATGCCGTTGAAACTGCTATTGAATTATATCCAAAAATCTTGTTTCTAGCTAATGCAGGTATAATCATTGAAATCAAACCCATTGCTGGTAAAACCATTATGTATACTGCAGGATGTGAATAAAACCAAAACAAATGTTGCCAGAGTAAAGGATCGCCTCCTAATTCAGGACGGAAGAATCCTGTTACGAAGTTTCTATCTATTAAGAGTAATGTAAGTGCCATTGCCAAAACAGGTGTAGCTAGTAACTGCAAAAATGATGTTGTCAAGTTGGCCCATGCAAATAATGGCATATTTCTGTATGTAACTCCTGGACCTCTCATTTTCACAGTAGTGACTATGAAGTTTAATGCTCCTATTATTGATGAGGTACCTAAAAGATGAAGCCCGACGATCCATAGGTCTACTCCATATCCTGCTTCATTTACTGATAGTGGTGTATATCCTGTCCATCCAACATTAGGCAGTCCTGCTAAAATTAATATTGCTGCAGGGATTAACATCCAGAAACCAAGCGCATTGAGTTTTGGAAAATACATATCTTTTGCTCCGATATATTTTGGTAAAAGAAAATTTCCAAACCCTGCCCAAGCCGGTATGATGAACAGAAATATCATTGCTACTCCATGAACTGTAAAAAGACTCGAGTATGCTTCTCCTCCTATCACTCCTTCTGTGGTTAGTGAATATCTTACAAGAAGAGATGTTGCTCCTGCTAAATAGAAAAAGAAAAATGAAAATACTAAATACATTATGCCAATATCAGTATGATGAGTTGTAAATAGAATATTTTTCAGACTTAACCAAAATGGCGGATGATCATGTTCTCCATGCACTTGTTTCTGTTCTGTTTGTTTTTCTTCTTCCATTTGCATAATTATTCAACTACTGTCATTTTTGTTCTCATTGCGCCATGAAATGCACCACAGAATTCTGCACATTGTATCCAATATTCTCCAGGTGTTTCTGGCGTTATCCATATCTCTTTTACTCTACCCGGTATTATATCAAATTTTATGTGTAAATCTCTTACATAAAATGCATGTATAACGTCCGTACTTTCCATTTCAAGTTTTACTGTTTCTCCTGATTTGATATTTAATTCACTTATAATTTCTCCATTTGGATATTCAAATTTCCATGCCCATTGTTCTGCTGTTACTTTTACTATGTAATCTTCTTCTCTTGGATTTTCTATTTCATACATTAATGGTATTGCCATGAACCCTAATGCGAAAAGTAGAATAGTTGCACCGAAAATTGTGAGATATTCTATTTGTTTAATTGTTTTAGATTCTTCTGCCATTTTTATCATTCCATTTCTGATTTCTGTTCTCTATCCCAGTATTTTACTGATAACCAAAATAACGAACCAATGAATAAAGCAGATACGATTTCACCTGCTAACCATACAATACTGTATAGTCTTTGAATTTGCATTCCAATATTATCGATTGGATACGGAGTCCAGCTTGATCCTATGGTCTGACCTGCTCCGATTATATCTATTATTATATAAGTTACAATGATTACAAAACCCCATGTATAATAATCCCATCTTCGCAATTCTGACACTTTTATCAGTTTTTTTATCTATTATTTCTTATTTTAGCGTTTCTGATATAACCATTTTTGGCAATTTTTATACATTTCTGGCAATAAACAATTCATCTGGCTGAACTACTTTTTTTCGAAGTCGTTTTTCATATATTCTTGGCCCAAAATATATATGTAAATAAGCTAAAATTTGTAAAGTAGCATGAAAAATCAATAGAGTTGCTATTGGCAAGGAATATATTACTAATAATATTGTTCCGGAAATGAATGCGAATATGTGTATTATTACTGCTAAAATTAAAGTAAAATCTCTATATCTGTTTACTTTCGTTTTCATACCTTTTTCATAATTTTCATTAATTTTTTTTACATGTTCCACATTTGACATTATTTGTTTTACGTTGCTAATATACTAATAATTGTCGTTTAATTGTTATAAAATGAGAATTATACACAAAGTTAAGATTAATAAGGATAGAAAAAGTAAACAAATTTGATAAAATTGGTTAAAGATTCAGATCAAACACAAAATGAACTTCATAATCCCAATCAAGTTTATCCTTATTGGCCTGCTATAATTGGAGTTACTGCAGGAGCGCTATTTATTGCGGGTGTTCTGATGGCAATTAAAGGCGTATCTGTTATGTTGGGTGCAATTTTTGTTCTGTTATTTGTATTACTCATTCTCGCTTTTTCATACCAAGAAGTTAATCGATGGCCAAAAATCAGTGACGAATCTTGGGGCATGCTAAAATCAGGTGGAAAAACTGGTGAATTCCATGAAGTCGGAAGTGTTGGATTTCCAACTGCTTTATTCATATTCTCTGAAATTATGTTTTTCGCAGGTGCGTTTGCTGCATATTTTGTTCTAAGATCTAGTTACGCAATTTGGCCTCCTGCTGACGCTCCTCATCTTGATGTATTTATTCCTAGCATTCAGACCGCTGTTTTGATTGTTAGTAGTATACTAATTGAATGGTCTACAGCTTCTGTGAAACGTGGTAATGACTTTGGAGTAAAATATGGATTCTTGGGAGCAACTATTCTTGGTGCTGTTTTCTTTGTTGTTCAAATGGGATATGAATGGCCTCATCTTCTTTCTTCAGGTGAATTAAGTCCTACAAGTGGTTTGTTTGGCGCATCATTCTTTCTTCTTACAGGAATTCATGGTGTTCATGTACTTGCAGGTTTTCTAGCTAATGCGGTTGTTACTATGAAAGCTTTCAAAGGACACTTTAACGAAAAAGATCATGGATTTCTTGAAGCCGCTGGAACTTATTGGCATTTTGTACATATTGTTTGGCTATTCTTGTTTGCATTCTTGTGGCAAGGAGGTTTAGGATTCTTCCAATGAGTTCAGAAAATCAACCCATTGCAAATCCTTTTGCTGGCTGGTTTACTACCGGTAATTTTGGAATATTTGTTATATGTGCAGGAATATATGCTGCTGGCAGTTTGGGACTACCTGAAACATCAGTTGTTTCATTCGCTGACCAATTTGGAATCACACTTGGTTCTGAAGCATCTTCTGAAATAATTCATAATCTGTTTATTATTATGCCTGGCGTTCTTCTTGTTCCATTTATTGCTCTATTTGGTTTTCCTGCAGTTATTGGAATTACATTAGGACATTTCGTTATTTCTACTACATCTCTGGTGGGATCAATTGACTTGTATTCTCCTATATTCACCTTTATTGGGTTAGCCTTAGTTAGATATGGTGGAATCACAGGCATCATTTTGAAAAAACCTAATCTTTTGTCAGGTATTGTGGCCTATTTGATTGTAACTTCTATTTGGATGTCTTATATAGCTATTTCTTTAACAGATGTTACTTTCAATTCTATTTTCTTTGTTGCAATTTTATCTAAAATAATTCCTATTTCTATTGGCCTTGTTATTTATCTTATTATTAATCAATTAGGAATTTTTTCTAAAACTTCTTCTTAGTGTTCCCACTAGTAAATAAATTCCTAACACTAACATCCCTATTTGCATTATATAGAACAAATATTCATATGATTGTGTTTTTGGGAACGGAAATAAAATACCAGTTAAAATGAATGTTATCGCAAAAATGAAATTATAGGGCTCTAACCAATTTCTTACCATACGTTTGTTAATTGTTTCTATTCTGATTTAAATATTAGGTATTGATAATATGTTTCAATTGTGAAAACACTCAAAGTTTCATTCACTATGGGACTTCTATTAGTTATATTGCCTAATTTGTTATATTATTTTTTTGGTAATCCTAGTTCATACTCATTCAAAAATACTTCTGTTTTTCAATTTCTTGGCATTGGATTCTTTTTGGGAATTTTTTTAGGTTTGATACTTATTTTTCTCAGCTTACGCGAACTATTGAAAGTATATTCAGTTGAGCTAAAAAAATCTGATTATTCTCTGGAATTCAAATGGTTAATTGCTTACCTTTTTGACAAACCCTATTATTCAAAAATATTTGTAGTTGGTAGTTTATTATATGGTTTAATATATTCGTTTTTTACTGGAATGTTAATTTATGATTCTGAAACTATTTTCTCTGAAGCATATGGCGTCAAAATACCATCAGTTATTTTAACTACTTGTTGTGATTCTGTTGGTAACATCCCCTTTCTCTCAGTATACCTATCTGAACATTTTGGCCTACTTATTAAACCCATTAGTGTTATTGTATTGCCGATTATTTCTATTCTTGTAGGTCTTAATATCTGTCTTGTACTATTTGTATGGAAAACTAAACCAAAAACTGCTCAGTTCAAATGGTATGCTGGATTCGGTGCTGTTATCGGATTATTTACTGGATGTCCAACATGTGCAGGTTTAATATTTATGGGACTCTTCCCTTCTGGTTTGGCCTTTTTTACTATTTCTTTATTTTCTATTAGTAGTTTTGTACAATATTTTTTGATTCTAGTAACTATCCCCGTTTTATTATTAGGACCCTATATTCTATTCAAAAGCCTGACATCTATGAATAATTGCACGTTGAATAAGGGCAAATTTATAAAAAACTAAACAAAAACTCGAAGAGTTTTTATAGATTCGGTATGATAAAAATATCAAAATGGACTGGGAGGTATTACTCCCTGCAATTATGTTCATAGTTGCAGGAGCTGTAGGATTGGTCATATCTTTTGCAGGAATTGCTGAAACTTTTTTGCAAGGACTTCAAATGATTTCATTGTATATTCTATTAGCAGGTCTTATATTTCTTCCAGGCGGTCTTTTGAAAGGCGGCTCTCCAACATTAAAAGGCCCAGGTGGAGCATTTGCAGCTCTGGGAATTGTCACTGTCATTTCTATTGGAATAGTAATGGCAATAGTATTCTTCTAGATATTTTATAATTTCCATTTGTTAATATTTGTAGAAAATACTATTTGTTGTTATAGTAAATTGTACTGATTGTTGTTTTATTTTTTTAAATTATTCTGTTTTTTGTAATGGAATTTTTTGATTCTTTTCATCAATTTGTTTTTTTACTGAATTTAATGACATTTCTATTCCCATTTCTACTTCACTTTTTAATTTCATATTGTCTATTAATTTTCCAATTATGTTGTAAGGTAATTCGTAATCTACCTTAAAACCAACTGTTGTTCCTTCATCTTTTTTATTAAATGTGACTGTTACTATGTTCTTTTTGAAAGGACCGTTAATTGATTTTGAAACAATTCTTTCATTTTCTACATGCTCACATGTTAGATTATCCCATTCCATTTTACGTCCTCCAAATTCTCCAAGAATTCTAAACACAGTACCTACACCCCAGCCTTCTGTTATTTTTATTGGCACGATCTTCATTTTTGATTCTTCTGGGAAAGTACCTGCAATATGTTCTGGTCTTGCATAATATTTGAAAACTTCTTCAGGTGGAGCATCCATATAAACTGATCTTGATACTACTGCCATTTTTATCATTATTTGTTAAGTTTGTTGAGTACTTATGCATTTCTATGATTTCAGATGATTAAAAATAACCAATCATCTCAAATTTTTCAACATTTTTTGTATTTTTATTTATTTGTATTTCATAATCACATTTGTCATCTCCCGGGAGTTGGGATTCAAATATTATTGTATATAGATCGTTATTTTCATTGAATTCGACGGATTTCAATTCTTTCCAGTTTATGTATTTGTATTTGTTTATGTATTCCTTTACTTCTGCAATTGCTTCTTCCTTCGTCAATCCATTATCCATGTAATTATTAGACCTTTGGCGATTATATGTGGTTTTTATGGAAATTAAAATGATTTATAACAATAAGTTCTCTAAACAAATTTGGTCCCGCAACCCGCGGTAAGATGAAAATCCCGTAAGCTCAGCTTGGTAGAGCTTCCGGCTGTAGAGGTGAGCTCTGGCTTACTCCGTCAGCATGCCAAGTTACACAGTAACCGGACTGTCGTCGGAAGGCATATAGCCTGACGAATTCAAAATGTTTCATAATGAAAGTCCGACCCGCGGGACCATATATTAATTTTTGATTTATTCAGATATCTGTTAATATTTATATAATGCAAATTAGTTCAATTCTATTAAGGAATAAAATATTATGGCCGATAAAAGTAAAATGAATTTGATTGTTTGTGGACATGTTGATCAAGGTAAATCAACTACTGTTGGTCATTTGCTCGTTGATTTGGGCGTTGTTGATCAGCGTAAAATTGATGAATTTTCTGCCGAATCTGAAAAGACAGGTAAGGGAGACAGTTTCAAATATGCTTGGGTCCTTGACAATCTTAAAGACGAACGAGAAAGAGGAGTTACTATTGATCTTGCATTTCAACGCTTTGAATCAAAAAATTACGATTATACAATGATAGATGCGCCTGGACACCGTGACTTCATTAAAAATATGATCACTGGTGCCTCTGAAGCAGATGCTGCATGTTTAGTTGTTTCTGCTAAAAAAGGCGAAACTGAAACCGGTATTGGACCGGGCGGACAATCTAGAGAACACGCTTTCTTATTGAGAACTCTTGGTGTATCTCAACTGGCTGTTTTAGTTAATAAAATGGACGATGATTTAGTAGCATACAAAGAAGAACGATACAAAGAAGTATGTGAAGAAGTATCGAAACTTCTTAAAACTGTTGGTTATGATATGTCTAAAGTTTCAATGATTCCTGTTTCTGGATGGAAAGGCGACAATCTTGCGAAACGATCTGAAAATATGCCTTGGTATAAAGGACCTACTATGTTAGACGCTCTTGATGAATTTGAACCTCCTTCATTACCATTTGATAAACCACTAAGACTTCCAGTTCAAGATGTTTATACTATTACTGGTGTTGGTACAGTTCCAGTTGGACGAGTTGAAACTGGTAAAATGAATGTGGGCGATAAATTAGTTATAATGCCTGGCGATAGACAAGCAGAGTTAAGATCAGTCGAAACTCATCACACTCCGTTACAGTCTGCTCAAGCAGGTGATAATATAGGATTTAATTTACGAGGAATAGCAAAGAATGAAATACGTCGAGGAGACGTTATTGGACCTCCAGATAGTCCTCCAACTGTTGCAGAAGAATTTACTGCACAAATTATTGTTGTTTATCACCCTACTGCAATTGCACCAGGATACACTCCTGTAATTCATGCACATACTACTCAGGGTGCTGCTACTATAACTGAACTTGTTTCTAAAATAGACGCAGCTACTGGTCAACCTACGGAGGAAAAACCAAAAGCGCTAAAAGCAGGTGACGGAGCAATTGTAAAAATAATGCCATTGAGACCAATGTGTATAGAAAGCTTTTCTGAATTTCCTGAATTAGGTAGATTTGCTCTGAGAGATATGGGTGCAACTGTTGCAGCAGTGGTCGTTCGTTCTATTGATAAAATCTGGACAGCAGATAAGAAATAATAAACTGTTTTCCTTACGTATTACACATGGACATTCAAATCCAACATTGTGAAGGTTGTGATGACTTTAACATTTTTGTTAATGGAATTCATATTAAAAAACCCTATAAAAAATGGAAAGTTGGCGATGAACAACACCAAGGCACTGCCGTTCAATGGGAAAATATACCTGAAGAAAATACCAAATTGAAAAATCCTGGAAACGAACCTTATTTAGATTCTGATGGAACTATAAAATACCGATCTGTTGACAATAAAACCTAAATCATTATTTGACAATTTTATTTATATGATCTATGATCTTTTCCATAGATGTTCCTGGTCCAAAATTTCCTGTTATTCCTTGTTTTTCTAACTTTATTTTATCTTCTTCAGGTATTATGCCTCCTCCTATCACTCTTAGATCTGCAGCATTCTTCTCTTTCAGCAATTTCTTTACTAATGGAAATATTGTTAAATGTGCTCCGTTATGTAATGACAACGCAACTATATTGACATCTTCATCTATTGCCATTTGCACTACTTCTTCGGGTGTTGGTAATAATCCTGTGTAGATTACTTCCATCCCTGCATCTCTTAATGCTTTGCAAAGTACAAGTACTCCTCTATCATGAGCATCTAATCCTGGTTTGGAAACCAATATTCGTATTTTTTTATTAGGTTTTTTCATTTTAATTCAAATTTTCTAAATTATTGAAGGTTCTCTCCATTCTCCAAATACTTCTTTTCCAACTTCTATTATTTCTTGTAATGTTGCATATGAACTAACCGCATTCATTGTTGGATACATACAGTTTTTACTTTCATCTCTGTATGAATCTCTTAATTCTTGAAGTGCTTTTTCTACTTTTTTATTATTTCGAGTTTTTTTAATTTGTTTTAGTCTAGCTATTTGTTTTTTCTGTGCTTTTAGATCTACTCTTAAAGTACTAATTGGCGATTCTTCTTCTAATGTATATTCGTTAACTCCAACAATTTTTTCTTTTTTTCTTTCTATTCGTATTTGTGATTTATATGATGTATTTGCTATTTCTCTCTGCAAGTAGCCTGATTTGATACATTCTATCACTCCGCCTCGTTTTTCTATCTTGTCAAAATATCTGTATGCTTTTTCCTCTAATTCATCCGTTAACCATTCTATGTAATATGAACCTCCTATTGGATCAACTGTATCTGTTACTCCAGTTTCTTCTGCAATTACTTGTTGCGTTCTAAGTGCAATTCTCACTGCTTCTTCTGTAGGCAGTGCCCATGCTTCATCATATGAATTTGTATGGAGTGATTGTGTGCCACCTAATACAGCTGCTAGTGCTTCAATTGTAGTTCTCATTATGTTATTGAATGGTTGTTGCCATGTTAATGACGCACCTGATGTTTGAGTATGAAATTTCAATAATAGTGCCTTTTCATCAGTGACTTTGTATTTCTCTTTAAGAACAGTTGCCCATATTCTTCTTGCCGCTCTGAATTTTGCTATTTCTTCAAAGAAATTCATACATGAATTAAAGAAGAATGACATTCTTGGTGCAAATTGTTTTATTTTTAATCCTGCGTTAACTCCCAAATCTATGTATGTAAAACCGTTCGCTAAAGTAAATGCCAATTCTTGAACTGCATCTGCTCCTGCTTCTCTTATATGATATCCGCTTATGCTTATGTAATTCCAGTTTTTCATTTCTTTTGTAGAAAATTTCATCATATCTCTAATTATTCGCATATGTGCTTCTGGAGGATATGACCATTCTTTTTGTGCTATGTATTCTTTTAAAATATCTGTTTGAACTGTTCCTCTCAACTGACTTAGAGGTATTCCCTTCTTTTTTGCTAGCACTGCATACATTGCTGTTAAAATTGACGCAGGTGCATTAATTGTCATTGATGTACTGACTTTGTCTAAAGGAATACCTTGAAATAATATGTTCATATCTTCTAGTGATGAAACATTACAACCGCATTTTCCAACTTCTCCATTGGAACGAGGATCATCTGCATCGTACCCATACAATGTTGGCATATCAAATGCCACACTCAACCCTGTTTGACCGTTTTTAATTAAATATTTTAATCTATTGTTTGTATCTTCTGGTGTACCAAAACCCGAAAACATTCTCATAGTCCATATTTTTCCTCTATACATTGTTGGATGTATTCCTCTTGTGTATGGATATTCGCCTGGCATTGATAATTTATCAAATCTATTATTTTCTACTTCTGAATTATATGTAGGATCTATTTGAATACCTGAAGAATTGACATATTCTGTTTTTCGTTGAATCTCATTATTTAATTTTTCTTCCCATTTTTTCATTTGTTTTTTCATTCTTGTTATATCATTTTTAGAACTCATTTTTGTTGTTCGTTTTTTCTGCAATTCTTTTATTTTTGAGTTCCAAAAATTTGGATCATTTTTTAGCAATATATGTCTATTTTAGTTATGTGAGAAATAGACTTTAATAATTTTCTTATTTATTAATTTTGTAATTACCTCATATTCTATTCTTTTTATATATCTTTGTTACGATTGATTATTGATTGGATGGACAATATTATTGAAGGTATAATTAAAGGCGATCATCGATATTTAGCCAAAGCAATTAGTCTTGTAGAGAATAATGATCCACAAGCGGAGGAAATTCTATCTAAATTATCTAAATATAATAGATCAAACTCTAAATCAGTCGTTATAGGAATAACAGGCCCTCCGGGCACTGGGAAAAGCACTCTAGTTGATCAAATCATTAAATCTTTCAGAACTAGTCAAAAATCTATTGGTGTGATTGCAATTGATCCGACTAGTCCTTTTAGCGGCGGTGCAATATTGGGCGATCGTATAAGAATGAAAAAACATTCTCTTGATGAAAAAGTCTTCATACGCAGTATGGCCATTAGAGGTGGATATGGAGGCATTTCTTCCAGCACTAACAAAGTTATTTCTTTATTACAATCGTCAGGAAAAGATATCATAATAGTAGAAACCGTTGGAGCTGGTCAATCTGACACTGAAATTATTAAAATATCTGATGTTGTAATTGTTGTGTTAATTCCTGAATTAGGTGATGAGATCCAAATTATGAAAGCTGGTTTGTTAGAGATTGCTGACATCTATGTGGTAAATAAATCTGATCTTGATGGTTCTGATCAACTTGCTTCTGAATTAGAATTAGGAATTTCAACAAATCTTTCATCAAATTCTCATCCTTCTGTTGTAAAAACAAGTTCTAAAAATAATGAAGGCTTAGACTCTTTAATGGAAATTTTAAATTCAAAAATTAAAAACTTAAAATCCTAATCCTGGACTTCTTCTCCAGATGATAAGATTCTGGATATAGTTGCAGCTATTTCCACTAATCCTATATTTTCATTTGCTGAAAATGGTAACATGGTTTCACCAAACCCAGACTCTACTAATGCATTCAATGTTTCTGTTGCTAGTGTATATGTATCTCCTTCTAAATCCTTCATATCTTCTTGCAGCCTTGCACTATTTGCTGACCATGACATAACACGTTTCCATTTTTCTCCAATCAGATCTCTTTTTGATAATATGGAAATTTGAGGTATTTGCAATCTAAGTTTTACTGATGCTGAAAGTAACGCTATTGAAATAAAATTTGCAGGAGTAGATACTAATGTCGAATCAAACAGAAATAAAGATAATTTATCTTCTTCCGAAATATTATTTATGAAATAATAACCACTTTCTCTATAAGAAAAAAGTTCGATTTGACCCGGCGTATCAAAAAATACGTAGTCAGGACTTGCATTATGTATTTCGTCACGTATTTCTCCAATTTTGGTTGCAATCAAATCTGATGCTAAAATTAAAGCTCCATTTGGACCTAGCTGATATTGACTCATTAATTCATCGATATCTATGAAATCTCTAATATCTATATCTGGATTATATGGTAGAGCTTTTACTCCTGGATCGAGGTTTACTAGTAATACATCTGAACCTTTTTCAGCGTACCATGGAGCAATTATTGATGTTAGTAAACTTTTTCCTGCACCTGCTGTTCCTAAAGTGAAAATTGAATACATTATAATACATTATTATCATGGAACAATTATTTTTATTTATTTAGTCTAATTAACTAAAATAAAGCATATATTTTGAATAAAAAATTAGATTCTTATTCTTTTCAAATTATAAGCATTGGGAATGAATTACTTAATGGAAAAACTATAAACAACAATCTAAATTGGCTTTCAGAATCGATTACAAGTTTAGGATGTGAAGTAATTTGTGGTTATGTAATACTTGATAAAATTGACGAAATATGTAATTGTTTGGAACACACTCTTTCCAAAAATTCTAAATTTATCATAAATTCTGGAGGTCTTGGTCCAACTTATGACGATATTACTCTTGAGGCCATTTCAAAATTTCTGAATAGACCATTATCATTAAATCGTGACGGTATGAATATTATAAAGAAGAATTATATGAGACTATATAGAAAACGTCTAATTAAAGATCCTACAATTGATGATTATAGAAAAAAAATGGCAATGCTACCTCGATCAAGTATTCCATTATCTAATAATGTAGGCATAGCTCCTGGTGTATTATTAAATTACAAAAATAGAACTATTATATGTCTGCCTGGGGTGCCTCAAGAAATGCAATCGATCTTTTCTACACATGTTACCAAAATTATCAAAAGTAAAATACAACCTCTTTACGTATTTGAGGGAATTATTTTAATTTCTAATCTTGTCGAATCAATAATCTCTCCTTTGATATTCCAGATGAAAACCAAACATAATCAAGTTTATATAAAATCTCATCCTCGTGGACTTCGAAATAATAAACCTTTGATTGAAATATCAATCATTGGTAGAAACTTGGATCATTTGAGAAGTAAACAAAATATTAAACATTGTATTGCTGATCTACAAGAACTTATTCTTAATTCAGATGGAAAAATTCTAAAGTCTTATATTATTAGAAAATGATCACTTCTTTTTTGAATGCCACCATTTTAGATAATCGTCATTTTGTCTGTTACTTTGATTTTCGTTTCCGCCTTCTCGTTTAGTTCTTCTCATATTGGTAACTTCATCTCTGCTTGCGAACAATCCACATTTTCTACAAATCATTTTTCTTAATGATGGCTCAAAAAACAGCTCATTTTCACATTCAGGACATTCGTTTTTGTATTCCACAATTAATCTTATATTTCTATGATATTATTCTTTTTGTTAATGAAGTTCACATTTCTATTTCTATGTTTAATCTAAATTGATATTTTTCTATATATGTATACTCAAATTATCTAAATTTAGACATCATAACATTAATATAGTATAAAATTGAACATATGACACATGGATACTGGAAATATGGCCTGGTTATTGGTTAGTTCTGCGCTGGTTATGTTAATGACTCCCGGATTGGGATTCTTTTATGGTGGATTATCTAAATCTAAAAATATTCTAACATTGTTAATGCAATGCTTTGCAATTCTTTGCGTTGTCAGTGTTACTTGGATCTTATGGGGATATTCACTTGCATTTGGCGATAGTATATCTGGTTATTTAGGATGGTCAACTTCTTATCTTGCAGGAGTATCTGATGCTGAAGGTTTAGTATTCGTTATATTCCAAATGATGTTTGCAATAATTACTCCAGCTTTAATTGTTGGAGCAATGGGCGATCGTATCAAGTTTTCTAGCTTGATAGCTTTTGTAGTATTATGGTCTGCTTTGGTTTATTCTCCTGTAGCTCATTGGGTTTGGGGCGGAGGATGGCTATCAACACTTGGAAGTGGAGCTGCGCTTGATTTTGCAGGTGGAACTGTTGTACATATAAATGCAGGATTTGCCGCTCTTGTAGCAGTATATGTTATTGGTAATCGAAAAGGTGTAGACACAACGAAAGAGGATACACCTAGTAACGTTCCTTATGTTATTTTAGGAACTGCTCTGTTGTGGTTCGGATGGTTTGGTTTTAATGCAGGAAGCGCTCTTGCTGCAGACGGAATAGCTGCAGGCGCATTTCTTGCCACAAACACTGCCGCAGCTGCTGCTGCTTTGACAATGATGTTTATTACTTGGAAAAAAAATGGCAAGCCTAGCATAGTTATGACTGCAGTCGGCGCTGTTGCTGGATTAGTTGCCATAACTCCTGCTGCTGGATTTGTAACTGCACCTGCTTCAATAGTTATTGGTGTTGGTGTAAGTGTGATTTCATGGTTCTGTATAGATCTGCGAAGAAAACGAGGATTAGATGACGCTCTTGACGTATGGGCAGTTCACGGAATGGGCGGTCTATGGGGAGCTTTAGCGACAGGAATATTTGCAAGTATTGGAGCGACAGGATTACTTGGAGGCAATTCAGCACAATTCGTCTCTCAAATCATTGCAGTTGTTGCCACTATTGTATATACATCAGTTCTTACTTTCATAATTCTGAAAGTTATTGATCAAGTCTTGGGACTACGTGTCTCCGACGCTGATGAAAAGACAGGACTCGATGAATCTATATTTGGCGAAAAAGCTTTTAGCGAGTGATTTTCTCAAAATCGAGTAACTAATAACTGATTTCGGAAGAGGGTCTTAGATGCCTCTTCCAACTCTTATATTTACATTCGCTACATTGATAGAATGCCTTTGCCTTTCTAATCGTAATATCACCATATTTTATTATTTTGTGATCTGTTTTTATCAAACATTTATTACAATATCTTGATTCCATTTTCTGTTTACTTGTTATTTACTAAAGCAAGTTCTGATAATAATGCATTTAATTGTATTATTGGATTAGCTCCCATAATCAACCTATAATCGTATTTTGCAAGAATTTTGATCACTTTTTCAATTTCTTCTATTTCCATATTTGATACGCTGCTATTTGCAAATTTTAGAAAATCTCTTTCATTCATTCCATATACATTTATTAAAATGTTTAATTCTTTGCTTGCTTCTTTGAAATTACCTTTCAGAGCATCTGACACTATATTAGATACTTTATCTTTTCCTGATATTCCTGCTATTTTTTTAACGTTATCTGAGTTTAATTCACCTGAATTTGCACTACTTTGTAATAAATTCATTGAATGTCGCAAATCTCCATTCACTGCATCTGTAATCTTTTCTAGCGCTTCTTCTGAAAATTTTATCTTTTCTAATTTACATATTTTTTTTAAATGTTTTTGTATACTTT
>JAYZAG010000046.1:0-7846 GCA_036422215.1 Thermoproteota archaeon | reverse complement strand
ATGAAGACATTAGTATGATTGCTAATAATATTATTGCCCATGGTGGGTTTGAAAATATATTATTTCTAAAAATAGATATTCCTACCAATGTCACTAAAACCATACCTATTAAAAGATCTTTTATTTCATCTCTAGAAAAATAAAACTTTTCTATAGTGGAATATCCATCTTCTGAATGATTTGAATATTTTGATGAAAACCAATTATTATTCTGTTTGTTGAAATTTTTCATTATTTCTATATTCTGACATTCATGATTTTCTGGCAAATGATGCTCTACACAATATGTATTCTTGCAATAAGAACAGGTGAATGGTAAAAATTCTTCTGCTCCACATCTTTCACAATTCAATATATCTCAAAAATATCTTATACTGATTTGGTTTAAATATTGTATTAATTTTGAATAAACAATCAATTTATTCAAAATATGAATCAATCTCTCTTGTATTTTTATCTTCAAAACTCTTATTCACATTCTCGATGGTTCGTTTTGCTTGATCAAGTCTTTTTTTTATAAGGTATTTATTTGCTTCATCTCTTGTTCCTTTTGTAATTAGTCCTATCATTCTCCCTGGCGATTTTCTTCCTGTTCTTCCTATTCTTTGGATATATCTGATTGCACTAGAGACGTTATCATAAAATACTACCAGTTTGCATTCTGATACATCTAATCCTTCTTCCCCTACTTGAGTAGCTACTATTATATCATATTCTCCTGTCTTTAATTTTTCAAGACTTGTTATTTGTTCTTTCTGAGATTGTCCTTTCACACCACTTTTTCCAATTAATACGCCTGTTTTATAGCCTTTTGATATTAGATTCTCATATATCTCATCCACGGAATCTCTGTAACTTGCAAAAACTATTGCCTTTTCGTTTTGTTTTAATGACTCTAATGAATTATTCAATATTTCTATTTTGGGATGTTTGTGGTTTGACAATAAACACCCTCTAGCTATTTCACATGCTTCTTTGAAATTCTTATCTGCAAGTAATTTTCTTGCTCCTGAACTTTTTGTCTTTTCTTCTAGTCTTTTTACATATTCTATAAAACTATTAACACCTTGTGTTTCAATTAAATTCAATCCATGAAAAAGTCTTATTGATGAATAAATTGAAGCTTTTATATCCCATCTATTTTTATATCTGATATCCACTTCTAACCTTTTACTTAAATCTATCATGAATTTCAGACTTGCTTTACTAGGAATTTTTAATCCACTTGTTCTAAGTTTCTTTTGTCGTTCTTCTATTGCCTTTCTTATCAAATCTGATATTTTTTTTATCGATTGAGACATTTCTACTTCTATCCATTCGATTTCAGTTTTTTGTATGTATGGTATTACATCTTCACTACTCTGATCACGATATTCTATATGTTTTATTCGAAGACAATCTATGATTTCATTTACTTTTTTCTTTTCACTTGGCAATGATGCAGTCATTCCAATTACTCTATTTTCTTTAATTTTCTCTAATTCTTCTGCTATGAATGTATAAGCATATTCTCCTATTGCACGATGAACCTCGTCGAATATCACCAATCCGAAATTACTTATGTCAACAATCTCTCTTTTTATATCTAATTTTAGAATTTGAGGTGTTGAACATATTATTTTTCCTTTCCATTTTTCTATTCTCTCTTCATAAAAATCTTCTCCGGTGATAAATTTTATTTCATCTTCTGACACATTCATTTTATCTAATAGAAAATTGTAATGCTGATTAACTAATACTCTAGTTGGTGCTAATATTATGCAGTTTTTATCTGAATTCTTTTCTAAAACATTTGCTATGTGGAGAGCTGCGATTACTGTCTTTCCTAATCCAGTTGGAAGAACTACTAGTGAATTCTGATTTATTGTGTCCTTTACTATATTCACCTGGTATTTTCTTTCTTCAATTGACTTTTCATTTATAAATGAATGCTCTATATATCTAGAATCCAATAATAATAAAAAACCAAGCGATAGTTAAAAATATAGAAGTTAAAAGAATATTATATAAAAGTGGTAGTTGTGAAAGGTAAATTAATTGCATTTGAAGGAATAGATCAGTCAGGCAAAAGAACACAAAGTAATCTTCTACATGCTAATATTATCAAAATGGGATATAATTCTGATTTGTTGTCTTTTCCTGTATATGAAACAAACATTGGCTCTGAAATACGAAAAGCACTTAGGAAAAAAAACTATCCTGTTCACACAATACACATGATGTTGTCAGCTAATCGTTGGGAACATTTGGACATAATAAAAAAACATTTAAAGAAAAATGATTTTCTTGTTTCTAATAGATATTTTCATTCAAATCTTGCTTATGGTCTTGCTAGAGGATTAGATAAATCATGGCTTGTTAATCTCGACAAAGGCTTACCTAAACCGGATTTGGTAATCTTACTTGATAATAACCCTAATGTGTCTTTAGCTAGAAAAAATAAGAACCGTGATAATTATGAGAACATTAAATTTCTAAAAAAGGTTAGAAAAATATATCTTGATCTGTCTAAAAAAAATAATTGGATTGTTGTAAAAGCTGATAAGGATAGAACATCTCTATCTGATGAAATTACTAAGAAAACTGTAAAATTTTTCAACGTCTAATTTTTATTAAATCAAGTCTATTATACTCGTATTGGAAATAAATGCTGCTGAAATAAGGGATCCTGTACATGGATATGTATATGCCAATGAATTAGAAAGAGACATAATAGACAATCCTGTTTTTCAGAGATTACGTAGAATTAAACAACTTGCATGTGCTCATTTAACATATCCTGGTGCACATCATACCCGTTTTGAGCATAGTATTGGCACTATGTACTTAGCAGGGTGTTCAGCGAATCATCTTTTGAATAATGACTTGATTGATAATGAACAAAAACAAATAATAAAACTTGCAGCACTTTTACATGACATAGGCCATGGCCCTTTTTCCCATCTTTTTGAAGAAGTGTTAAATGTTCGAGGTCTTACTCATGAAAATATATCCACAAAAATAATACGTGAAACTGAAATAAATGATATTCTCACTAAACATGGATTTGACGCCTCTAACATATCTGATCTTTCGGTGGGAACTTCAAAACATTATCCGTTGTTTATGAATGATCTTATTGGTGGTTTTTTAAGCGTTGACACTATGGATTATTTATTAAGAGATTCATATTTTTCTGGAGTGGAATATGGGAAAGTAGATGTTCATAGAATAATTAATTGTTATGATATTGCAAATAATCAAATTTGTATAGACAAAGCAGGACTTTATGCTTTAGAATCATTGATAATTGCTCGATATGAGATGTTTCGGGCTGTTTATTTTCATAGAACTGTACGCGCTGCAGCAATTATGATAATTAATTCTATGATTCTTTCTGATGAAGAATTAGGTTTTAGTCAGATTGATAATTTAGATTCATTTTTGAATCTATCCGATGAAAATGTGATTGAGAATATTATTAATCTTAAAACATCTAATTCTAATTTGAAATATGCTAGTGAATTAGCTTCAAATTACAAAAATAGAAATATGTTAAAGTTAATTTTTGAACAGATTTTCACTAGTGAAACATTGGGACAGTCTTTCATAGGTAATATATATTCCAAAAAGAAATTTCGTAGTGACTTTATATCTGAATTATCTTCTAAATCTAATGTACCTGAGGAGTTCATATTTGTGGATGTTTCTAGTGCTTCTTCCGTACCCACGAAATCAACTCATGATTTGTTGGATGAAATAATCATCGTCTCTAAAGATTCTGGCGAAAAAAATGTAGAAACACTCCAAGCTCTGGAATTACCTATTGCTAAGTCTATTCTGGGACATATGGATATACTTAGAGTATATACTGTTGCCCGTTATCAAGATCCTGTTAAGAATGCTCTAAACTCATTGCTCAGATAATTGTTCTTTTTGTAGAATATTCTGTATTGATGTCATTATATATTTGGACGTTTCATTATCCAACTCATTTTCAAAATAACAAGAAATTATGTTTATTCCACCTAATTTATGTGTTATAATTTCTGAAATTAATTTTGGTAATAAAACCGATGTCTTTGGCGGTACAATATTAGTACTTGTAATTTCATTTGCATATTTTGATGACATAGTAATTGAGCCCATTTGGATTTCTTTTCCTTCAGAAATCATTGCTATATTTCCATTACTGAAACTATATATTTGAAATATAAACTCTCTTTCATTGAATTTTATTACTTCTAAAACCACGTAAATCCTATCAATAAAAACTATATATCTAATTTCCTTTCACAACTTTTAGGGCTCGTAGCGCAGAATCATTCATATGATGCGAATTATGGATTAGCGCGACAGAATAATTTGTCGAACCTCCTAAACTGTTGGTGCCAGCTGTAACCAATTTTGGTGGTTAAAGGTCATGGGTTCAAATCCCATCGAGCCCGCTCTTGTTTATATGTTTATGATTGTGTTTTTAGGGAAATTTTTTTTTATGGGTTTGTTGTATATAATGTTGCATTGTCTGAATGGGAAGAGTTTTTTAAAAAATTACGAAAACGCCGAAAATCATTTGATGATTTTAGTAAAGATTTTGAAGATATTGAAAAAGAAATAGAAAAACACCATCAATCTATAATAAAAGAACTAGAAAAGAAATCTCCGAATGAACGTATTCGTAAACAAATTCGTAATAATGATTCTTCTAGTCCACTTGGTCCGTTTGTTTATGGATATTCTATAACTATTGGACCTGACAAAAAACCAAAAATAAGAGAATTTGGTAATGTTAAGCCATCGTCTAAAGGTAAGATTTCTGTTGAAGTTGTGAAGAAGAGAGAGCCTTTAGTTGATATTATTGAGGGTAAAAATAAAATAAAAATTGTTGCTGAAATACCTGGTGTTTCAAAGAAAGACATCAATTTAGATATCAATGATCGACAATTGAAAATTAGTACTAACTCTGAAAAAAAATATCACAAAGTAATTAATTTTTCTAATTATGTAGATCCTTCTAGTTCGAAAGCGATATATAATAATGTAATTCTTGAAATCACACTTCTTAAAAAAGACGATTCAAGAAAAGATAAAAAAATAAATATTGAATAAAGCCCCAGCTGGGATTTGAACCCAGGACCTACTGCTTACGAGGTTCGACTACGTTATCAGTCGCTCTGACCAGTCTAAAGCTACTGGGGCATGTAATTTTTATCACTGTTGTCTGTAAAATAATTTTATCTATTTAGCAATGATTGAATAAAATTTTGTAATATTAACATTCATTTAATTTAGTTCTTTTCTGAAATTCAAACAATAATGATGAACTGTATTGCTTACCCATGCATATCTATATCCATATGGTGCTAATGACGTATTGTCTTGACACCAGATCTTTTCATCTTTTAGTTCAAAAAAATCATTTAATTTTCTTGAAATATCCCATGCTAACGGGTAAATTTTTCCTTTCTTCTTTACATTTTTTACTATAACTGTCAGATAACCTCCAGGTTTCAAAACATTGAAAACTTTGCTATAAATATTTGTTAATTCATCTAGAAATGCTTCATAATCTCTTATGTTACCTAGATCTTCAGTATCGTTTGAATAATGTGTGTCTAGTTGATTTTTCTTTCTTTCTTTCTGCGTTTCATGCCCTTTTTCTAATAACATATCCCAATATGGTGGCGATGTTATACAATAATCAATATTATTTATATCTAATTCATCTAGTCTTTTTGCATTTCCATTATATATTCTTGTTGATATGTCTCCATTTTTGTCGTTTTTGTCAGATGTCATTTCTTTAATTCTTTCAGCTGCTATCTTCGAATATTTATCTGATAATTCTATACCTATTGAACTCCTTTTATTGTTCAAACATGCCACTGCAGTACTTCCAGTTCCTACCATTGGATCTAGAACAGTTTGACCCTCTTTAGTGAAAAATGTAACGAAATATTCTACTAACTCTTCAGGAAATTTTGCTGGATGTAGCATTACTGTCTTTGGTCTAGGTTTGGGATTTAGTATGAACCAACTTTTTTGGAATTTAATCCAAGTCTTACTTCGTAGATCATTTAATCTATTATCTTCATGATAATTACCGTCATTTTCTATTATTGATTCGTATTTGATGTTATTTGATTTAATATTCACATCTAGTACATTTTTGAATGATTTTGTGAGTGTGGTTTTAAGCATTAATTTTTATTACTAAAATTGAGGAATATCCACTATTGTCTATAGTATTATACAAATGAGTCATTATCTTTTACTGGAAATTCTATGATGTTACTAGCCATATTATAGTTCCAATTAGAAGAAAGAACACATATGTCCATGTTCCTATTCTCATAGTATGACCATATATAGTGTCATGAATATTTAGTTTGTCAATAATGTGATCTATTGCATATTCTGCAAATTTTAATTTACTTTCAGGAGAATTTGTAACGGTTTCTGTATATCCGAGTTCATCTTTGAATTCTTTTATATGTTTCATCATTCTTTCTTCACCAATTTTTCCTCTTAGTTTAGTTAGTGGAACTGTATACAAAACACTCGAATTCATCCACAGCATTTCTGTTTCAAGCTGTAAATGTTCCCATTTTCTTTTTGGTTTGTTACGTGCGAATAGATACAAAGTTGTAGTCCAAGACGAAATGAATAATCTCATTTCTTCCACTATTATTGCCATTGATGCTGATAGTATTTGTATTGCAAGACCAGTTGACATAAAAAATCCCACTATTATTATATTGAAATTTTCTATACCTTGTGAGTAAGTTATTATTGAAATACTAATTATTCCTACAATTAACGAAATAATTAGTGCACTCCTTACAATTTGACGCTCTGACGCGTATATGATTTTTAGGCTATAAATTTCAGTTTTTGGAGTAGATAATATGAAAGGTATACTGAAGAAAATTTTGAATACTAGTCCTCTTATCATAGTTTTCATTAATATGATGTATTGTGCAACAGAATTTTCATAAAATAAATTGACTTTTGTTGAGATTTTATCCCCTTGTTCCTTCAATTATAATTCGTCCAGATATTTTCCTTGGTCGTTAGATGTTTATATAATTTATTATAATCTTATTCGTTAAGTATACCTGTGATTGAACTAACATGCTCAAACTCTGATCTAGACAATGCCTCAAAAATTGTCTTGAATGGAGGCATTGTTATATTCCCTACTGATACAGTCTATGGACTTGGATGCGATCCTTTTAATAATATTTCTGTAGAGAGAATATTCACAATTAAAAAACGTTCTGACAAACCATTACCTGTTTTATGTAATTCTATTAATTCTGTTTCTAAATTAGTTGAAGTAAATAAGGTCGCTGAGGAACTAATGAAAAAACATTGGCCTGGGCCACTTACTCTTGTTCTTAAAATCAAAAATAGATCTCTTCCTAAATTGCTAACTAACAATTCTAAATTTCTTGGTGTACGAATTCCAAATAACAAATGCACTATTGATTTTATTGAGAAATGTAATGGATCTATTGTGGGAACTAGTGCAAATATTTCTGGAAGGGAAGCATCTCATTCTATTGACGGGCTGGAAAAAGAACTCTCTAGTTGTGACGCTATTATTAATGGAGGGGATACATCACTAAAGCTAGAATCAACTGTTGTAAAAATTAATGGAACAGAAATTGAAAATATTAGAGAAGGTTTTATCAAATTTAATGATCTTCTTACTTGAGTTGTTCATCGTCTTTTCCATATAGATTTCCCATTATTGCTAATAGCACTATAACTATTGGAATCATTGACATTAGAAGTAGAGTATTCCTAGTTTCTATGTATTGTATTGTTATTGTTAATAAAATAATAATGAATATGATTATTG
>JAYZAG010000045.1:0-7656 GCA_036422215.1 Thermoproteota archaeon | reverse complement strand
AATCAAGAATTATTTATGTAGAATCCTTGTATTCAAATTGGAACCATTCAATAGTACGTTTCAGTCCTTCTTTGAGGTCAATCTCAGGATGAAATCCAACCAAATTACTTATTTTATGAATATCGGGACATCTCCTATAAGGATCAGTATTCTTATCATAGACAGTATTAACATCTTCTACTTTAGTTGGTTTAGAATTATTTCCAAACAATTCACAAGCTAAAGAAGCTAATGCTTCCATACCAATTTCGCCATCAGGATTGCCTATATTGAAGACCTCGCCATTATAATCTGAAAACAGAACTTGGAACATTCCAACTATAAAATCAGAAATATAGCAAAAAGTTCTAGTTTGCATTCCGTCACCATAAATAGGTATATCTTCGCCTTTCATTGCAAAAGAAATAAAATTAGGGATCACACGTTTATCATCAAATCTCAGCCCAGGGCCAAATACATTGAAAGGTCGAATAATTTTAACAGGGGTTTGATATATTTCATTATAAGTAACACAATAAGTTTCTCCTAATCTCTTAGATTCATCATAACAAGAACGCGGACCTATTGGGGAAACATTTCCATTATATGTTTCAGGAGTTGGAATAAATTTTGGATCAGGATTTCCATATACCTCGCTAGAACTGAAGAAGATCATGCTATCTACATTTTTATCATTGGCAAGTTCGAGTATGTTCTTTGTTCCTATAGTACCAACTTCAATAGTTTCAATTTTAAACTTATCATAAAATGCTGGAGAGCCAAGTCCTGCTGCATGTACAATATAATCAACATCGTCATCTATTTGGAATGGATTTCTTATGTCATGTTTGATCCATTTTTGATTTTCAGAATTGTATTGTTTTTCCAATCCAGTAATATAATTATCAACGGCTATTACAGTACAGGGTTTATCTAGAATATTTGAATTGAAATAGTCAATTGTATTAAATATATATTTACCAATAAATCCTGCTGCGCCTGTAAGAAGTAATGATTTGCCATTTAATTTATCAGAATAATTTAACAGTCTATTTGTGATTTGTTTTAGATCAGATTCAATAATTTTGTTGTCCAATTAACATTCCCTCATTTCCAAATTGAAATACTTTAATGTATAGTTATTCAATATTTTTAATTTATATTGGATAAAATTTATGTGTTTGAAGATAGTAATCCAATACGCGTATGGTAAAAATAGTAGGTATTATGCAAGTAGGGGGCAATTATGATTGGATTTTGCCAAAGAGTCTGAAGGTTTTATCAGAACTAACTGATGAAGTTGTACTTGTAGGAAGAGGACATGTCACAGAACTGGCAAAAAAAACAATAAGTGAATTAGACAATGTGGCAAAATTTGAAAGTTGGAATGGGCCTGATACCTGTGGTTCAATTGATCAATTAATAAAATGGTCAAGAGAGGCAGGAGCAGATTGGATATTATACCAAGATGCAGACCAAATCTATGAACCTGGACTAAAAGATCGAATTCAAGACCTAGTGACTAACAATACAGATGAAAACGGAAACACAGTTGGACTATATAGATTTAAACATATTTGGTTGTGGAAAGATGAAAATCATTACAGAACAGAGGAGAAATTTATGCGGCCTACAAATGAAGCAGTGTTAGTAAAGTGTACAAAAAAATTAGCAATGAAGAATCGTTTAGGATCATATCCAAGAAGAATAGGAAGAATGTTAACAAAGGGCACAGGAATTAACTTCTGGGGTGCAGGAGATTATGTGGGTATTGAAGGAAAGGAAAAGTACTTAGAATCAACAGTTTGTCTACATTATGCAACATTAGACTGGTCAAGTTTCCTGAAAAAACAAATTGGATACATAGTTACAATGAGTAGATTTAATCCAAGAGAGGCTGCTGAGATTATCTCAAATAGATTCGAAATTGTTTTTAACGAGAGAGAGGGGAAATTTGCAGAAGTGAAAGAAGAATGGCATTGGAAGGATCTTTAATAAAATTATAATACTATAGTGAAAAACGTTTTTTTAATTCTAAAAAGAAACAAACTATTCTGATTCTCAGAGTTCCAAATACTGACTCCCTATTGCCCCATCCAACAAAATACATTATGGGAGTATCTTTCTCAACAGAATTATAATTATCGTAAATTAGATCATCAGACATGAATAACTTTACGTTACTAAGGTATATTTATAACGTTTACGTAATGTTCAATGAATTGTTATGAAACACAGTGTTTCCATAATAGGTTTAGGTTACGTTGGACTCACTACTGCAATATGTTTTGCATCAAGAGGAATAAATGTCACAGGAATAGACATAGATAAACAAAAAATAAGAAATCTAAAGAAAGGAAATGCAGAATTTTATGAGAAAAATGCACAAAAAATGTTACAAAAAGTTATAAAAAATGGCAAACTGAAAGTTAGTAACAATTTTGATGCAGTGAATAATACAGAAATGTCATTCATAGCAGTAAATACTCCAAGTAGAAAAAACGGAAGTATGGACTCAAAATTCATACTTGCTGCTACAAAAAACATCGCAAAAATCATTAAAGAAAAGGAGGAATATCACATAGTGATAGTAAAAAGCACTGTAATACCAAACACTACTTTGAAAACAATAATACCTACATTAGAAAAAATAACACAAAAAAAATGTGGGAAAGACTTTGGTGTAGTTGTTAATCCAGAATTCCTAAGGGAAGGTAATGCAATATACGATACATTACACCCAAATAAAATTGTAATGGGATCAGATTCAAAGAAAGATCTAAGAAAATTAAAAAAACTATACATAGATTTTTATAAAAAATTACCAAAAACAGTTGAAACAAACTATTCCAATGCAGAATTAATAAAATACGTCAATAACTCATTCCTAGCAACTAAAATTAGTTTTATGAATTTTGTAAGTAGAATAAGTGAAAAGATAGAAGGAGGGGATGTTGAAATAATAAAAAAAGCAATTACATTAGATAAACGTATTTCACCATTGTTCTTGAATGCTGGATTAGGGTATGGAGGATCTTGTTTCCCAAAAGACTTGGAGGCATTTAGACAATTTTGTATAAAAGAAGGAATAAACCCAAGATTGATAGAAGACACTATAGAAATAAATAAGTCTCAGCCACTAACAGTTGTAAAATTAATAAAACGTCGATTTAAAAAACTAGACGGAAAGAATATTTCAATATTAGGACTAGCGTTTAAGCCAGAGACAGACGATATAAGAAATGCAGTATCTATCACAATAATAAAAGAATTATTAAAAAATGGGGCAAAAATAAAAGCTTATGATCCGAAGGCCAATAACAATATGAAAAAATATTTTGGGAAAAAAATAACAATTTCAGATACGTCTACAAGTTGCATAAAAGGGACAGATTGTTGCATAATTGTCACAGAATGGAAAGAGTTCAGAAATATACAGCCAGAAAAATACATACGTTTAATGCGAAATCCTATGTTAATTGATGGAAGAAGATTATACAATGCGCAGAAATATTCAAAAAAGATAGACTATCACGCAGTAGGAGTAAGTTATTTTAATTAACATGGAGATATAATCTATAAACATGTCAAAGAATATCAAAATTAATTCAAAAATTCTAAAAGGGATAAAGAATCCCACTAGTAGCAAATATGAAATAATAATAACAACGCAGGAATTCACATTTTTTGGAGTAAAAAATCAACCAGATTACGGACATGTTGAGATTACATACCATCCAAACAAATCAGTAATTGAATTAAAATCGCTAAAACTATACCTTCAACAATATAGAAATGAAATTCTTTCGTATGAAAGAGCAATAAACATAGTATATGAAGATCTAATGAAGACTTACAAACCAAAGCGATTGGTAATTACGATTGACTTTAACCCCAGAGGAGGTATTGCATCAACATTGACAATAGATTCACAGTCAAGAAAAAAATAACAATATGAACATATGGTAAAAAAATTGGGCAATAATGAAAAATTTAGAATAATAAAAACAATACCAGAAGTGTCATGTAATAAATGTAATAACAAGTCATTACGTGTAACTATAGATTCCGAGAAACAAACAATGAGAATAACATGCGGATATTGTAATTCGGTTGGAAGAATACAATTTAAAGAAATTCTAGCAGATTTGATGAGTAAAGATATAATGGTTCCAAAGAAAGGATATCCAACTTAATAGTTTCTAGAAATTTAGAGGTTATGACATATTGAAAATAAAAAAAATCAAAGTAAAATCCTCATTCAAAGACAAAAGAGGAGTTATCACTAATGTATTAGAAGAAAAGATAAACAGTGTTGTTTTAATAACTTGTAAAAAAGGAGCAATAAGAGCTAATCATTATCATAAAAAAGACTCACATTGGTCATATATCATAAGCGGAAGTATGGAATATTATGAAGAAAATAGAAGTGGAAAAATTGATAAAATAATAGTGAAAAAAGGTGAAATGGTGTACAGTGCTCCAAAAGTGCCTCATGCTATGAAATTCTTAGAACCTTCAGTATTCATAGCGTTGACTACAAAAAAGAGGAAAAGTGGCAAATATGATAAAGATACAGTTCCTTACAAGCTTATAGAAAAATAGAAAGAACATTGACTTGCAAATCTTGTAAAAGTGCAGATATTATAGAAGTACTTTCACTTATTAAACAACCACTCGCTAATGCGTTCCATGAAGAGACAGATAATAGTAAAGAAAAGACATATCCGCTTAGAATAGAATGTTGTAAAAATTGTGAATTAGTTCAGCTCTCAGATGACAGTTATGTTTCTAGAGATCTTCTATTCAAAAAATATAGTTATGCATCATCAGTTGCAGAAGGATTAAGAAATCATTTTAAAGAATTTGCAAATACATTAGCAAAAGAGTTCGACAATGATTCATTACTTGTTGACATTGGATCAAATGATGGTGTTTTCTTAAAGCCACTGAAAGAAGCTGGAATAAAAGCTATAGGAGTTGAATCTGCGCAGAACTTGGCAGAATTAGCAAATAGTAAAGATCTAAATACACTCTGTGGGTTCTTTGATGCAAAAACTGTAGAAACAATCATGAAAGAACACGGTAAAGCAGATGTAATAACAGCATTTAATGTGTTCGCACATCTAGAAGAAATAAACTCATTCACAAATGATGTGAAATCATTGTTGAAGAGTTCAGGGATATTCATAGTTGAAATTCAATATTTTGGAGATATGATCAAAGATATGACATTTGATAATATCTATCACGAACATGTGTTGTATTGGACAATAACATCGTTGAATAATTTTTTCACAAATCATGAGATGGCGGTGTTCAGAGTTGAAAGAATTAACACTCATGGGGGTTCGTTAAGGGTTTATGTTGCCAAAGATAACCGAATAGTGGAAAATTCAGTAAAAGATCTGATGAATGAAGAACGTGTAGTAGACCTAAATAACAAAAACACAATAATTGAATTTGCAAGCAATGTAGACTTGAAATTGGCAAAATTACGTGAAGTCTTCAAAGAATTAAAAGACAAAGGTAACAAAATAGCAGGATATGGTGCACCTGCAAAATCCAGTACTTTAATAAATTCAATCGGTTTAACCAATGAAACAATAGATTACATAGTTGAAGATAGCAAGTTAAAACAAGGATTAGTTACCCCAGGAAGCAAAATACCAATTGTTGATTCGAATATGTTGGAAACAAACAGACCAGATTACTTGGTAATTTTTGCATGGAATTATGCAGATGAAATCATTAGAAAAATTGAAGATAAGTATCAGAAATTTAATTATATAATACCAATGCCAGAGCTAAAAATTATTCAAAATAGTAAACACTAGTAATAATAAAATAAAAAAAATTAGTGAAGAGCGTTTGTTAACGCTCCACTTGGGTTTATTTCTTGTTTGCTCGAACTAAGATAGCGATTTCTAGTACGACTGCTAATGCTGCAACTGCTGCTGCTACAAGAGCGGTTGATGCTGCTTGTTCTGCACCTGCTGCTGCTGCTGCTGTGTCTGCACTAATTCCATCGACTGATGCTTGTAGTTCATACTGAGCATTGCTGACTGCATTGTCAAGGTTGCTTTGAACTGATTGTAAGTTACCTTCAAGTTCTTCAAGTTCCTCTGTGATTGCATGTACATCCTCTTCTAGATGACTGATATCAGCGGCTTCTGTGACTACTGGTCCTGGAACATTTACTCGTTCTACTCGAGTTACTTCTTGAGCAACTACTACTTCATTAACTGTTTCTGTAGCGACTTGGAATGATGCTTGGCCACTGTTGCTACCACTTCCGGTGGTTGCAGTTACATGGACAAAGTAAGTTCCTTCGTCATTACCTGCTGAAACAGAAAGTTGTTTGTAACCAGTCTGAATGTTTCGTGCACCTGCTGCTACATTAGAAGCAGAAGAACTTCCAGGAGCAAACACTTTAGCTTGCCATGTCTGAGGTTCAACGGCTACACCATTCTCCTTGAAGAAGATATGGATTGTAACTGAGTCGCCAGGAGCATATGTTCCATCGACTGCGACTGTTACTACAGTGCCAGTTGATGTTTGAGCATCATCATCTGCTGCTGCAGCTTGTTCTTGGGCTGCTTGAGCTTCAAATGTTACAGTTGATTCCGCACTTTTACCTGCGGCTGCTGCTGTTGCTTTAACGGTATAGTCGCCATACTTCCATACTGCAGTAGTGTCTTTTGGAAATCTTACTACAGCACAAGTGTATGCGCCATCAGTGTCAATTGAATCGACTTGGCATGCACCTACTAGGTTACCACTTGGATTGCTAACTGAAATAACAACTGAATCGCCAGGAGGGGCTTCTCCAGATACTGTAATCAAGTCACCAGTTTGATATGATGTCTTGTCAGTAGTTACTGTTATTGCAGCGGCCATTGAAAATGGTATCGCTGAAACAAGTAGCAATAATAGAGTAGCAACTGCGACGATGCTAACCCTATTGTCCCGTGAAATATTTGAGGGGAGGTAGTACATCACTTTGTTGTACACCTTCCTCTAGGACACAGTGAAGGTCTTACTCTTCACTGGTGATAGTGCGACTTGTGTGCTAATGCTCTCCCATACGTATACTTCTGCGGTGAATGTTCCACTACTATCTGGTATCCATTGGACTCCAGGTGTTGTGGTTCCATCTGCTGCAAGTGTTAGGTCTCTTACCCATACGAGATGGATTACCTCGCTGTCAGAGTTCTTGACTTGCACCAAGAAGGTGAATGTATGAGATGCGGTGTCCGCATTTGTAACAGTTGATTGGATGATGATTTCGCTGTTAGCAGATGGTGCATCTACTGCATTTCCTGCTGAGTCAACGATTTCTACATCGCCTGCTGGTACTTGTTCGGTCTTAGCGATTTTAGCGCCAACCTTTGCTGTTGTTTCTAGTACTACAGCGGTACCTGCGTCACCAAGTGTATCAGTGTGTGTGATTGTGACAGTGTCACCGATAGATGCGGTTACTTCTGAACTGACAGGTACACCTTGTGAGGATGGAATCAATTCGGCTTGACCCGTGAAGATTCCTGTATCATAGTCAGTTTCAACTAGTGTGACTGTTGTTCCAACAGACCAACTTTCAGTTGTAACTTTTGCGGTTAGTGACTGTTTGGTTGTCGAGTTAGTGTTTCTATCTGCATCAGTAACAGTGATCTTTAC
>JAYZAG010000044.1:0-19234 GCA_036422215.1 Thermoproteota archaeon | reverse complement strand
CTCTACTTTAACTTCAGTTTCCTCTGCAGCATTTTCAGTTTCCTCTACTTTAACTTCAGTTTCCTCTACATTATCATTTGACATATTCATTCACTCACTTTGACTTCCTCTGCAGCATCTTTCTTCACTTCTGGTTCCTCTACTTTAACTTCAGTTTCCTCTACCGTATCTTTCTTCACTTCTGGTTCCTCTACTTTAACTTCAGTTTCTCCCACTTTAACTTCTGGTTCTTTACTACCAAGATCGGTTTCTTTGGGAGTTATTTCTATTGTGATATTACTATTTGGATCTAATTTTACATTTGTTTCTTCATTTATTTCTACAATGTAACTTGGTATTGTGACTCTTTTTTCACCTATTTGTATATGTCCATGTGTAATTAATTGCCTTGATTGATTCATTGTTCTAGTTATTCCTCTTTTGTGAACTACACTCTGTAATCTTCTATCAAGCAAATTTTCTACTTCAAGTGCTAATATATCATCTAGAGATGGTTCTTTTTTCACAAATCCTCTTCTTGATACAGAGTTTAGAAGCTTTGGTTCTTCTAATGATCTTACTTCTTCTGACGCTGCGAGTAATTGTCTTGCTTGTTTTCTAATTCTTGATAGTTCAGTATTAGTTCTACGTAATTCTTTTTTATTTCTTAAACCATATGTTCCCAATAATTGTAGTTCTTGTGTTAATGAATCCATTTGCCACGGATTACGTGGTTTATGAGATTTTTTTCTAGCTGTTTTTGGATCTCCCAAACTTAGTTACCTTTTGATGCTTTTGCTGCCTGTTTGATTGCAGCCCTGCTTACTCCTATTGCTCCTCCGCCACGTCCAGTACATCTAGTTCTTTGGCCTCTCACTTTTAATCCTAATGAATGTCTTACTCCTCTCCAGCTTTGAAGCGCTCTTTCCCTATCTAAATCAGTTTTGAGTGAAAACTCTAAATCTGCACCTGTTAGATGAATATCTTTACCGCTATCCATATCTTTTTGTCTATTTCTCAAGAATGATGGAAGTTGTAAAGAGTTGGGGGATTTCAAAACCGCCTCAATTTGCTCAATCTGAGTATTACTTATCACACCTATTCTAATATTTCCATCTATATTTAGTGAATTTAGTATATATTGTGCAAGATTAGGTCCAATTCCTCTGATTTTACTTATTCCTTGCACTAGCTTAAGGCTACCGTTAAGATCTCTGCCCATTATTCTTACTATAAATTTGAATTCTGATTCCAATGTTATCTTCTTTTATGTACTGATTTTGATTATACTTATTCTTTATTGTTTTAAAAGATAAGTTTTAATTCCACTGAAAATTAATTCTATCTTACATAATATAAAATCTTGTTAATTAATTAGTGTGATATGTTTGGTAGATATAAAAATACTTGAATCAACGGAAACCTCCATCAAAGTTCTCTTCAAGGGCGTTGATAGGACCTATGTCAGTGCTATTAGGCGATTTTGTATAAGCGATGTGCCTACTCTAGCAATTGATCAGGTTGTTATTTATGAAAATACTTCCATTCTATATGACGAGCTTATAGCTCATCGTCTTGGATTAATTCCTATTCGTACTGATCTTGATCGTTATACATTACCTGAAAATTGTGATTGTGAGAATCCTTTGGGATGTAACAAATGTATGGTGGTATTAGAACTAAATGTTGAAAGTACAGAAAGTGGTTTTCTCGCATGTTCTGATAAATTAATTCCTGATAATCCTGAAGCTATTCCTGTTGACTCTCAAATTCCTATTGCAAAATTAGCTAATGGACAAAAACTAAAATTACAAGCCTATGCAAAACTTGGCAGAGGAAATGATCATGCAAAATGGCAAGCAGTTACCACGTCTGTTCTACTTGAAACGGATAAAGAAGATGAATTTATATTGAAACTAGACTCAAGTGGTGCTTTGAATCCTGAAACAGTTATTAAAACAGCTATAAATATAATCGATGAGCGCATTCAAGAAATTTCTAATTTAATATCGGCGAATTAAAAATGCTTGAAACTAATTATGAGTTAATTGAAATTAAGAAAAAAGCAAGATCTAACAAAGCAAAGATATGGCAAGATATTGTACAGAGATTGGATCATGTTTCCGAAATAAATTTGTATCACATTTCAAAAATTACAAAATCTAATGACGTGGTTGTTGTTCCAGGAAAAGTCCTTGGTGATGGAGTACTAACACATTCAGTAACTATTGGTGCTTTATCATATACTAAGTCTGCTAAAAATAAAATAAAAGAAGCAGGTGGAATTTCTTTTTCTATACCTGAATTAATTACTAAGTATCCTGAAGGTAATGGTGTAAAGATTATTGTCGGATAATTCAACTAAAATTATTGATGCAGAGGGACATATTGCAGGTCGACTATGCAGTCAAATATCTAAATTATTATTAAATGGAAATAGAGTTGTAGTCGTTAATGCAGAAAAAGCTTTGATTTCAGGCAGAAAAACATCTATTATTCGTGAAAATGACGAACGATTAGAAATAAGAAGTTCAACACATCCTAAACACGGCCCATTTCATCCTAGGAAACCTGACAATTATTTATCTAAAATGGTTCGCGGAATGTTGCCTAGAGATAAGCCTAGTGGACGTGCAGCTCACAAACGATTACGTGTTTATATACCCATTCCTCAAGAATATCAAAATTCAGATAAAGTAACATTTCAAAATCTTAAAGCTACAAAACATTTCAATTTTTATACTAGTTTAGAAGAACTATCCAGTACTATGGGTTGGAGAAAGGTAGAATGAAGAAAAAAGCTAAATTGATTTCAGGTATACGTAAGACTGCTAAAGCTACTGCTTATATTAAGCCTGGATCAGGTAAAGTTCGTATTAATTTAGTTCCAATTGAAATTTTTACACCTTTATCAGCTAGGGAAAGAATACTCACTCCTTTAGATTTGGCAGATGATCTCAGAAATAAAATCGATATAGATGTACGTGTTAATGGAGGTGGTTTTATGGGTCAGGCTGATGCATCTGCTATTGCAATTTCCAAGGCTATGGATGCTTGGTTTAAAAATAAAGATTTAAAGAAACGTCTAATTAATTATGATAAACATCTTCTTTCTGGTGATGCTAGAAGAAAAGAACCCAAAAAAGTGGGTGGAACTGGTGCACGTAAAAAGAAACAGAAATCTTATAGGTAGATTATTTATCAATAGAGTAGGAGACTTGTTAAAATGTTAATTCCAGTTCGTTGTTTCACATGTGGAGCTTTAGTAGGCTCGAAGTATGAAACATTCAAACAAAAAGTTATGGATGGTAATTCACCTGACGATGTATTAGATGAATTAGGTCTACCAAAGTACTGTTGTAGACGAATGATTCTATCTAATGAAGATGTTATTGATCAAATATTGCCTTATTATGACAATTTGGCGCGCAAAAAATCTGAAACCGAATTCTAACCATGAACAATTCTACTGTACTTATTTCTGACATTAAAGCAAGAATTCTCTATAACAGTAGAGGTTCTCAGTGTGTTGAAATAGATGTATATTCTGATGAGTCTATTGGACGTACGTCTTCACCTGCTGGTGCGAGTACTGGAAAATATGAGGCACCAAGTTTTCTTAATAATGAAATAGAACAATCCCTATCTGAATTTCATAAATATAAAGATCAATTGATTGGTTTAGATTGTACTGATAGTATAGCAATGACTGAAAAATTACATGAAATTGATGGCACTGAAAATTATAAACAAATTGGTGGATCATTTGCTTATGCCATATCTATCGCATCTATTGATTGTGCAGCTAATTCAACAAAAATTCCTTTCTATAAAATACTCACAGGTGATTCTTGCCGCATGCCAAGACCACTCGGAAATGTATTGGGGGGTGGAATGCATGCAGGAGAGGGTTCAACAGACATACAAGAATTTTTATCATATCCTAAAGGGGCTTCAAATATTCGTGAGTGTATAAATGCAAATCTACTTGTTCATAAAAACATTAAAAATTTAGTTTCAAAATCAGACAGTAATTTTTCTGGAGGCAAAGGAGACGAAGGTGGATGGGCTCCAAACTTGTCTAATGATGAAGCTTTGAATGTTGTTCATGAAGCCACAACCATGGCATCGGATACTTTGGGATTCGAAATCTTGTTTGGTTTGGATGTAGCTTCTAGTTCTTTATGGAAAGAAAAAGATCAAATATACAATTATTCCAGAGAAGGTAAAAAACGTAATTCTGAAGATCAGATTAGTTATATGTCGGAATTAATAGACAAGTATGATCTTTGTTATGTAGAAGATCCATTACATGAAGAAGCTTTTGATGATTTTGCCGATCTTATGAAAAAAACCAATACGTTGGTTGTTGGAGATGATTTGTTGGTAACTAACGCTAAAATTCTTCAAAAATCAATCGAAAAACATAGCTGTAATGCAGGTATACTTAAGGTAAATCAGGCAGGTTCATTGGGGGACGCTCTTGATTTCGCAAAAACTGCTAATGATAATAATATATCTATTATAACTTCTCATAGGTCTGGTGATACTGTTGATCCACATATAGCACACATAGCTATTGCCACTAATTCTGTAATGATCAAAAGCGGTGTTGTAGGAGGCGAAAGAATTTCTAAACTTAACGAGTTACTCCGAATTGATGAACTCAGCTTTATAAGTGAGGGAACATCTATGCCTTTAATAGAGAAAATATAAAATGAGCACTGATGACGAAACTAACAAATTGGACTCTGATATATCTCTTGGTATAATTGGTCCTCAGGTTTCTGAACAGGCTTTACAAACAACCGGAATCAGAGTTGGTACTCTAATCAAAACAAAATCCATGGAAAAATTCATTGATCGAACAAAAGCTGACGGTTTACATCTAATTGATATTAATCAAACCTTATCAAGAATTGAGGTCGCCGGTAAATTTCTTTCAAGACATGATCCAACTAGTATAGTTGTCTATTCTTCTCGTGAATATGGTAAAACCCCAACAACTAAGTTTGCTGAAGTTACAGGAACAATGGGATTAGTTTCACGATTTATGCCAGGTACTTTTACTAATCCACGTTATCCAAAACACATCGATCCTGAGGTTGTAATTGTAAGTGATCCCGATGTCGACTCACAAGCAGTAATTGAAGCTTCTACAATTGGCATTCCTGTGATCGCTATCTGCGATACTGATAATGTATGCAAAGATGTTGATCTAGTAATTCCTGCAAACAATCGTGGTAGAAAAGCTCTTGCTGCAGTTATGTGGTTACTTGCTAGATCTTTCCTCATTAACATTGGTAAATTATCGCCTGATGAGGATATGAAATATACTATTGATGATTTTGAGACTAAAATTCTAGATGAGTAGAAATTATAATTCTATATTTACCTAGTTAGTTTATAGATTAGTTTATTTTAAATAAATATGAAGTTGGCTTCATATTCAAAAGCACCTGGTAAAATAATAATTGCTGGCGAACATTTTGTGGTACATGGTTCTAGATCACTAGCAGCTGCTATTGATAAAGGAATATTAGTAAAGATAAATAAATCTGATAAACATGAAATATATTCCAATTATGGAGATCGATTTATTCAAATTGAAAAAAATACAAATCAGCCTATCTCAGATCTCGCTAAAAGAACTCTGGAATTTATTGGTGTTGATGAATCATTGAAAATTACAATTGATTCTGACATACCTAATTCTTCTGGTCTTGGATCTTCTAGCGCTGTAATGGTGGCCACTGTTTCTGCAATTGGAGAATTTTTTAATGTAAATTTGACCAAGACTGATATCTATAATTTGGCAATGTCTGGTGAAAAATCAATTCATGGCAACCCATCTGGTGTAGATGTTGCTGCATCTGTCTATGGAGGTATAATTTCATTTCGTAAAGGTGAAAACCCTACTCCAGTAAAGATGAATTCCGATCTTGAATTGATTGTTATTGTCAGTGGCATTAAGCGAAAAACATCTATTTTGATAAATAAATTCACTAAAGTTAAATCTCTTTCACCAAATCTTTTTGAAGCCATGTTGAAATCTTCAGATATTCTAATTGGTGAAATGCAAGATGCGTTAGTTTCTCATAATTTGCAAAAAATAGGAGCTCTTATGAATTTTTATAATTCATGTTTATCTTATTATGGCCTTGATCATGTTACTACTGATGAATTAATAGACAAATCTTTATCTCTTGGATGTTATGGATCCAAAATTACCGGAGCTGGTGGAGGCGGCAGTGTTATTGCAATTGCAGAAAAAACTAAGACTAGTTTAATTACAAAACAAATTAACCAATATGGTTATGAGTGTTTTTCCATTAAATTACCTCAGGAAGGTGTGAAATGTTGGACAGATTAACTATTTTGAAAATTGGTGGATCAGTAATCACTGATAAATCCAAAATTCTCAAACCCAATATTTCGTCTATGAAAAATATATCTAAAATATTAAAAAAATTTGATCGGGTAATACTTGTACATGGTGCAGGATCTTTTGGTCATTATTACGCTCGAAAATATAAATTACAAAATCCACATCATTCTAATTCATCAAAAGGCATATCCAAAACTCGTGAAGCAGTTTCTAATCTTAATAATCTGTTTGTTCAGATCCTAAATAATCATGGTGTTAATACTTTATCATTTCCGCCTCTGAGCATATATGAAAATGGAAAAATATCTTCTGATAAAAAATTATTTTTCACACAAATTATTAAAAATGGATTAATTCCTTTGACATTTGGAGATATAATATATAATAAATCTAAATTCCGAATAATTTCTGGAGATGAAATTATAAAAGATCTTTCATTTCTATTAAAACCAAAACGTGTAATTTTTGCTACTGCTGTTGATGGAATATATCTAGATCCGAAAGATAAAACATCACTCCTTAGAGAACTCGATCCTCTTGCGAATATCACACCAAAATTCTTGAATGTTAAGAATGATGTTACAGGAGGAATGGAACAAAAAGTTTCTGAGATGATTGAAATAGCAAAAAATGGTATTGATGTTCATATAGTGAATGGATCTAAAAATACTGATTTAATTAAAGCATTAAAAGGAGAAAAGACCGCCGGTAGTATTATAAGAGGTGTCAAAAATAGCAAAAACCAATAATATTAAAAAATCTCAAAAAATAATTGAAGATAGAAAAAAAGAAGCTATTGATATAACTTTGAAAGATAACGTACAATCAAAATTTTCTGGTATGTTTGAATATGTTCATATTTTTCATAATGCATTACCTGAGATCAATATGGATGAAATAGACACAACTTGTTCATTCTTAAAACGAAAATTTTCTTCTCCTATTTTAATAGATTGTATGACTGGTGGGACAAATGCTGCATATAAAATCAATAGTAGATTAGCTGAAGCTGCATGTGAGTTTGATTTACCACTAGGAATTGGTAGCCAGAGGGCTGGATTGAAATCTAAATCTATGGCTAAGACCTACAGTGTTGTGAGGAAAAAAGCCCCTAATGCGTTTATTATGGGAAATATTGGTGGAGCTCAATTGGCGGAAGGTCTTGATCTACCCCAAATACGCAAAATAATTGAAATGATTAATGCTGATGCTCTTGCCATTCATCTAAACCCTTTACAGGAATTAATTCAACCTGAAGGCGAACCAAACTTTCGAGGAATATTAAAAAAAATTAAAGAGATTTCTCAAGATATAGGCATTCCTATAATTGTGAAAGAGGTTGGTTCTGGAATTTCAGCCGATGTTGCGAAAAGATTGGAACGCAATGGAGTCTCTGCAATCAATGTTTCTGGATTAGGTGGTACTAGTTGGGCAGGTGTAGAAAAAATTAGAGCTCAAAAAGTTCAATCAAAAACAAAATCTCATTTAGGAACATTATTTTGGAATTGGGGAATCCCTACAGCAGCTAGTCTCATAAATGCACAAAAATCTATTAAACTTCCGTTGATATCTTCTGGAGGTTTACGAAATGGTTTAGACGTGGCTAAGAGCATTGTTATTGGTGCAACATTATGTGGATTTGCACATCCAATGCTCACACATTCAGCAAAATCATATTCTTCTCTTCAAAATTATATAGAGACATTGAATATTGAATTAAGGAGCACAATGTTTCTACTTGGCTGTAAAAATATTCAACAATTATCTAATACGAAATATGTTATATCTGAACCATTGCGCACTTGGACTTCTCTAAAGTGATTGTTTATGCCTACTACTGACATACAGAATATTTTAACACAAAATAAAAAACTAATTGATGAGATGATGCTTAAACTTCTTCCAGAAAGTCACGAAATTCATGAAATAGATCTGTTATATAAAATGATGAGAGATTATCCCTCCCGCCCTTCTAAAGGTCTACGTTCGTCTCTTTGTGTTCTAACCTGTCAGACATTTAGTGGTAATATAAATGACGTTTTAACTACGGCAGCTGCTTTGGAATTATTTCAGAATTGGATATTAATTCATGATGATATTGAAGATGAATCAGAATTAAGAAGAGGAAAACCTGTGTTGCAAAAAACCTATGGCATTCCTCTTTCAATGAATGCCGGTGATGCATTACATGGGAAAATGTGGAATGTTCTATATAAAAATAGGGAAATTATTGGGGACTCTATGAGTCTATCTGTCATTCAAGAATTTTTGCAAATGATTAGTGAAACTACCGAAGGTCAACATATAGAATTATCTTATATTCAAAATAGGAAATGGGAACTAAATGAAGATGATTATTATACTCTATGTATTAAAAAAACCTCTTGGTATACTTGTATTACTCCACACCGTTTAGGTCTTTTATTGTCTCGCAATAAAGATCTTACTCCTCTAGATTTTGTAAATTTTGGTGAAAAACTAGGCATTGCATTCCAGATTACTGACGATCTTTTAAATCTATCATCTACTTCAAAATATGGTAAAGAAAGTTTTGGTGATATTTATGAAGGTAAACGTACGCTTATGTTAATTCATCTGCTAAATTCTGCTAGTAATACTGATCGTGATCAAATACTCAATATTCTGAACAAAGATAGAACAAAAACTACGAGTGATGTGTCTGAAGTTTTCTCCTTTATGAAAAAATATAATTCTATTGAATATGCACAAAACAAAGCAAAAGAATTTTCTCAACAAGCTCTCAGAGAGTTTGATAATATATTTGACGATCTACCCAGCAGTGAATCAAAAGATAATCTAAGGAATATTGTAAATTATATGGTGTTGAGGGATTGGTAGTTAATTGGATAATGACCAAACAATCAATACACTCATTTTAAAACACGTCCTTATTAACGCATATCAACATAAAGGCAAAGCATATTCTGGTGCTATAATTAGTCGTATAATTGGTGAAAAACCTTCACTCAAAAATAATATCAATGAATTGATTCCAGTTATCGAGAAACACATCAATGAAATAAACTCTCTATCTGTTGATGAACAATTAAACCGAATAGAATCTGATTTTCCTGAATCTTTTATTCAATTAACATCTTCTCAAAATGATGAAAGGGAATTACCTTCTCTACCAAATGCAGAAAAAGGCAATGTGATCACTAGATTCTCTCCAAATCCCAATGGATATCTTCATATTGGACATGCAAAAGCTATAATAATTAATTATGAATATTCGAAAAAATATGACGGAAAATTTATTTTAAGATTCGATGACACTAATCCAAAAGTCATTTCATCAGAATATTATGATGAAATCATAAATAATCTCGAATGGCTTGGAATAAAACCTGATTCTGTAAGCAACACTTCTGATTTTATTGACGTTCTTTATGATCATGCATTGACATTATTGCAAAAACAGAAATTGTATATTTGTGAATGTGATCAATACACTGTTAAAAAAAATAGATTATCTGGTTCTGAATGTGACTGTCGAAATAATCCTGAAAATGATTTAGATAAATGGAATAAATTATTTTCAGATTATAATGAGAATGAAGCAATTGTTAGATACAAGGGTAATATGAAAAGTTTAAACACCACTCTTCGTGATCCAACAATGTTTAGAATAATAGATCATTCTCACGAAAAGTTAGGTGATAAAATACGATTATGGCCTAGTTATGATTTTGCCACTCCAGTTATTGATAGCTTGCAAAATATTACTCATGCACTACGAAGTAAGGAATTTGAAATTCGAAATGAATTACATAATGCAATTCTTGATCATCTTAATCTAAAAAAACCTCTAATTATTTCATTTTCTAGACTAAATATCAAGAACACTCCTGTTTCAAAAAGTTTAATTAACAAATTAATTAATGATGGTTCTATTGAAAATTGGTCTGATCTTAGACTTCCTACACTTGAAAACCTTCGTAAAAGAGGATTTAAAACTCAATCAATTCATGATTTTGTCACTAGTCTTGGATTATCTACATCTGAATCTGAACCTACTTGGGATTTACTAGAAAGCATAAATCGTAAATTAATAGATGCTACTACAAAAAGATGTTTTTTTGTTTCTAATCCAGTGAAATTATTTGTATCTAAAACACCAAAAAAACAGATTACTTTACGTTCTCACCCTACTAATGATTTAGGCAATCGCTCTATTGATGTTGATGGTAATTTCTTTATAGACAAAGCAGATGCAATCGATCTTAAAGTTGACGATCAAATTAGATTGATGGATCTTTACAATGTTAAAATTACTAGCACTCTTCCTAATTTGGAAGCTATTTATTTGGATGATGATCATAACACATTAGAACTCAAAAAAATTCATTGGGTTAATACAGACTCTAAAACTCTAGAATTAACAATTCTTTCAGATTTGTTTAAAAATAAAGAATTCAATGACCAAAGTCTTATTGTTGTTAATGGTCTTGCTGAGAACACCTTAGAAAATCTCCATATTGGAGAAACTGTACAATTTATTCGCATAGGATTCTGTAGAATTTACGATAAAGATAAAGCAATTCTTACCCATAAATGATATGCCTTGAACGAAGATCTATATATTCACAGAGATGGAGTGTATGATCTCTTAACTAAGAATAAGATCAAATCATATTTCAAACCAAATTATTCTAAATATTCTATTGTAAATATCCCATCTCTTGTTGCTGATCATTTTAATATTAATTCATCAAAACCTCTTTCAGATAAATTTACTAAATCTTATCTTGATGGATGTGAACAAATTGTTCTTATTTTGATAGATGGCTTTGGATATAATCTCGCATTAGAATATCTGAAAGATATAACCTTCAAAAAAATCGAACAGAATAGTATGTTTATTCCTATTACCTCTACTTTCCCATCCACTACCACAACTGCACTTTCATCTATTAACACAGGTAAAACACCACAGGAACATGGTGTTGTAGGTCATACAATGTATAGTCAAAAATTCGGCACAGTTGTTAATATGATGAGATTTCGTTCAGTCATTGAATCATATTCTGATTCATTAATAAGAGCAGGTTTTAATCCTGAGACATATATTCGTTCCCCAACAATTTATGAAACTCTGTCAAACGAAGAATACACTTCTAATGTTCTTACTAAATGGATATACAAGAATAGCTCTCTATCCAGAATGTTGCACAAAGGCGCAAATATGAATACTTATGTTACTTCATCTGATCTTTTCGTAATATTACGAAAAATTATAAATTCTGGTAACAGTAATTTCACCTTTGCTTATTGGGATTCGTTGGATACAATTGAACATGCTTATGGTCCTTATACTGACGAAGCCTTTGCAGAATTCAAGAATATCTTTCATCTATTTCTGACCGAATTGATCTATAAAATAGATAAACAACAGCAAAAGAAAACATGCATTATGATTACTGGAGATCATGGATTAGTAAATGTTCCTAGTACTGGAAAACTTCTTGCTAATGATTATCCGCTTTTGACTGACAATTTAATAAGACCTCCTTGTGGTGATTCTAGAGCTTCTTTTCTAAGAGTCAAAAACAATAAAAAAACTGAAGTTAAAAATTATATGAAAAAATTCAAGAATAAACTTGATGTTTTTGAAACTGATTATCTTGTAAAAAAGGGCTTTTTTGGAAACGGCAGAATTAATGGAGAGATCAAAGAAGCAATTGGAGACCTTACAGTTTTATCTAGATCAGGAGTAAACTTTCAATATAAATTCAAAAATGATCAGCTTCCAAAACTTAAAGGTTATCATGGAGGTTTGACAGAGGATGAATTATTGGTGCCATTTATCGCACTTCGTCCGCATGATATTATAAATTCAGATGTTTAATGATTGTTTTATCTATATGTTTCTGGTACTAATTTCTTAACATATTCTTTTATTTCTTCTATAATCTTATTCTCATGTTCTATGTTTTTCGTTATTATTTTTATTAATGCACTTCCAACAATCACAGAATCTACTCCTATATCTGTGAATAACTTCACATGTTCTGGTTTTGAGACACCAAATCCTACTGCTATAGGAATTCTTCCATTTACTTTGTTGATTACTGACGATGCAATTTGTTGGGAAGTGGAGGTGAATGACTCTCTAGCACCGGTCACTCCGAACAAAGTTATTAAATATATAAATCCAGTTGTACTCTGGATTATCTCCTCTAATCTATTTTCTTCTGTATTTGGTGTAACCAAGTAAATTGTATCTATGTTATTTTTTCTAGCGATTTGTCTATATGTTGTTGATTCTTCAGGCGGAAGGTCTGGAACAACTATACCTGCTACGTTCGACTGTGATGCTATAGTGAAAAATTTATCTAAACCAATTTTAAAAACTGGATTGTAATACGTTAAAATAACTATTGGAACATCTACTTCTGAAGTGATTCTCTTTGCTATGTCAAGTACTATATGTGGTGTCACTCCACTTCTTAAAGCTCTGTAACTTGATGCTTGAATTGTAGGTCCATCTGCAATTGGATCAGAAAATGGTATTCCAAGTTCAATTATATCCACTCCTTGTTTTACTAATTCTTTTGCTATTTTAACACAAGTTTCAGGCGACGGATCTCCGCCTGTAATGAATCCTATTAACACTGATTTATTTTTTTTTCTTGCATTGGCAAAGACATCATTTAATTTACTCAAATTTTTTCTCCCAAGTATTCGGCTATTATTGATGTGTCTTTGTCACCTCTTCCAGACATGGTTACTACAATTGTTTCTTCTTCAGACATTTTTTTTGCTCTTTTTTTTGCTTCTGCTACTGCATGTGCAGATTCTAAAGCAGGAACTATTCCTTCATTTTTACATACTTCTTGAAATGCCTCTACTGCCTCGTCATCGGTAATTGATGTATATTCAACCCGTTTTGAGTCCTTCAAATTTGAATGTTCTGGACCAACTCCTGGATAATCTAATCCTGCTGAAATACTATGAGTAGGTTTTATTTGTCCAAATTCATCATGGAGAATATAGCTGTATGCTCCATGTAGCACTCCCTCATTTCCAGCAACTAGTGTAGCAGCATGTTTGCCCTTTTCTATGCCTTCTCCTCCTGCTTCAACTCCAACCAGTTTCATATCTCTTTCTTTAATGAAATCGTAGAACGTTCCTATTGCATTACTTCCTCCTCCTACACAAGCGATTAACATGTCAGGTAGTTCATTATTCGAGATGTTTGGAAATTGTTCTCTTATTTCTTCACCAATTACTTTCTGAAAATCCCTCACTATTGTTGGATATGGATGTGGTCCAACCGCAGAGCCTATTAGATAATATGTATTCTCTACGTTTGTTACCCAATCTCTAAGTGCTTCATTTATTGCATCTTTTAATGTTCTTGATCCGCTATCAACCTCTTTTACATTAGCCCCTAATAATTTCATTCTAAAAACATTCAAATTTTGTCTTGCAACATCTTCTGATCCCATATACACTTCGCATTCTAATCCTAACAATGAACATGCCATAGCTGTAGCAACTCCGTGTTGACCTGCTCCTGTTTCTGCTATAACTCTTTTTTTTCCCATTCTTTTTGCTAATAATGCTTGACCTAAACTGTTATTTATTTTATGAGCTCCTCCATGTAGCAAATCTTCTCGTTTAAAATAGATCTTTGCACCTCCATATTTTTCTGTTAAATTCTTTGCATGATAGATTGGCGTTGGCCTTCCTGCATACAAATGTAATAAATTATTCAATTCATCTGTAAATTTTTTTTCCTGTTTAATTTCCATGTAATTACTTTCTAATTCATTTATTACATGCATTAATGTTTCTGGTACAAACTTCCCTCCATATTTACCAAATTTTCCATTTTTCATTTCATCTGAATTAATCATTACATCTCAACTTCTGATAGTTCTTTTACTTTATTTTCTATGTTATTGGATCTCATGATTGACGTTCCAATTAAACATCCTCTTATTCCACTCTTTGATATGTTTTTTATATCGTTAATAGACTCTATTCCGCTTTCGGTAATTATTGGTTTGTCATAATTCTCGCCAAATTTCTCTAAAATTCTTATTGTTTTGTTCATGTCAATTTCTAATGTTTCTAGGTCTCTGTTGTTTATTCCTATTATGTCTGCATTTCTTTTTATGGATCGTTCAAATTCATCCTCTGAATCAACTTCTAACAATATTTCTATATCTTTGTTATGTGCATATTTAATCAAATTATCTAGTTTGTCTGATTTATTCTTGAAACATTTTTCAATTAATAAAATTACATCTGCTCCAAGTTTTTTTGCTGCATCAATTTGAACCTCATCAATTATTATATCCTTCATCAAAATTGGTAGTTTTGTTGTTTTTCGAGTATTTGACAAATTTTCTAGTGAACCTTCAAAAGAATGTGGCTGTGTAAGTACTGATATTCCACTCGATCCTCCTTTTTCCATATTGTGTACTATATTGTTGACTTCTTCAATATTCCGAATTTTTCCCTGGGATGGCGAACTAAATTTTACTTCAGTTATTATACTTACAAATTTATTGTTTTCTAATGTTTTTCTTAAACTACTTTTTTCATGCTTTATTTCGTAATCTATATTGTAATAATCACTCTGAATTAGATCTTTTACATTTTCTTCTAAATTCTTCAAAAAATTATAATTTTGTTTCAAATTCTTCAATTACCTTTGTGTCTCCATTGACAAATTTAATTAATTCTATTAGTTTGTTTAGCGCCTTTCCATTTTCTATTGTCTCGGTTGCAATTGCAATACCTTCTTTTATGCTATCAACTTTTTCTCCAACCAATAAACCTGCTCCTGCATTAGCTGCTACTGATTGTACTATTGGATTGTTATTTGGTAGCTTGCCTGCTAACACTTGGTACATTATTTTTGCATTTGTTTCTATTCCTTCACCTTTGATATCATCAGATGATGATTCTTTCAATCCCATTGATTCTGAATTAATCTTACGTGGAAATTCTAATCCTATTGATTCTACATGAGTGTCTCCTACAGTTGTAATCTCATCCAAACCTTTTTCTCCATGAACTATTATTGCTTTTTTACATCCAAGTTTTGATAATATTTCTTTATATTGTTTTAACAATTCATATTCGGCTACTCCCACGACCATTGAATCTGCACTTGCAGGATTAGTTAATGGCCCTAAAATATTGAAAACTGTTCTTATAGCTATTTCTTTTCTTGGACCAATTACATTCTTCATTGCAGGATGAAATATTGGAGCAAACATAAAACCTATTTTTGTATTTTCTATTGATTCTTTTACTTTTTCCGGAGATGTGTCTAGTTTATACCCTAATTTTTCTAATACATCTGCACTGCCACATTTTCCACTAGCTGCTCTGTTTCCATGTTTTGCAACGATTAAATCATTTGCAGCTACCACAAATGCTGATATTGTACTGAAATTTACTGTTTTTATTTTATCTCCTCCTGTTCCTACTATGTCTATTATTGGACCATTAGTCTTTGGAGTGATTTGGTTGGAAAACTTTTTCATTGTTTTAGCTAAGGCTACTATCTCATTTGTTGATTCACCTTTCATACGTAAAGAAACTAGAAATGCTGATATCTGTGCAGAGGTAGCCTCTCCTGCCATTAATTCATGCATTGCTGAAATTGATTCATTCTCTGTAAGTTCTTCTCTTGCCACATTTTTCTTTATTGCATCACGTATCATATTTTTCCCTCTAGAAAATTCTTCATTATCTTTAATCCTTCCTTAGTTAATATTGATTCTGGGTGACATTGTATTCCTGCTATTGGATATTTTTTATGTTTTATTCCCATTATTTCGTTATCGTCAAGAGATCGTGCTGTTATTTCTAGCTCTTGCGGCATATCATTTTCTTCTAACGCTAATGAATGATATCTTGTTGCTATGAATGGATTTTTTATGTTTTCAAATAATCCTTTTTCATTGTGTTGTATTCTACTTGTTTTACCATGTTTCAAAGTTTTTGCCTGTCTTATTTTTGCACCAAATACAAATCCTATTCCTTGATGTCCCAAACAAACCCCTAATGTTGGAATATTTTTACTCACTTCTTTTATTATTGAATAGGATACGCCGAAAAATTTCTTGTTAATGGGATTCCCTGGACCAGGTGATATAAGAATACGATCTGGTTTGATGTTTTTTACCGATTCTAAATCTATTTGATCGTTTCTGTATATTATTATGTTTGCCCCAAGGTCTCCAAGATATTGAGATAAATTGTACACAAACGAATCATAATTATCTATTATTAGAACGTTCATTTTTCACATCTCACTCGCTTTTTCTAATGCACTTAACATTGCACTAGCTTTGTGTTCTGTTTCTTCCCATTCTTTTTCAGGTACGGAATCTGCTACTATTCCTGCACCTGATTGAATGTATCCTTTTTGTTTATTCACAATTAATGATCTTATTGTTATTGCAAAATCAGCACATGAATTTAATGAAAAATATCCCAAAGCTCCTGCATATGGACCTCTGTTAGTTTGTTCTAATTCATCAATAATTTCCATTGCTCTGACTTTTGGTGCTCCTGAAACTGTTCCTGCTGGGAAAATTGAGCTCACTGCATCAAATACATCTTGATGTTGTGCTAAGTTTCCTGTAACTTTTGATACTATATGTTGTACATGACTAAATTCGTGAATTTTCCTGAATTCTGGAACATTCACGCTCCCAAATTCAGCTACCTTTCCAACATCATTTCTTGCTAAATCTACTAACATTACATGTTCTGCATTTTCTTTGACATCTTCTATTAATTCTTTTTTGAAAATGTTGTTTATTTTCGGATTTTCTGTTATTGGTCTAGTTCCAGCTATTGGAAATGTTTCTATTTTATTGGATGTAACTCTCATTAGCATTTCTGGGCTTGATCCTATTATTGTTCTTTCACCTAATTTCAAGTAATACATGTATGGTGATGGATTAACATCTCTCAAACATTTGTAAAATGATAATAAATCTCCATTTATTTCAAATTCATATCTTTTTGAAAGCACAACTTGAAAAACATCTCCTGAATTAACATATTCCTTTCCTTTTTTTACAATTTCTTCAAATTCTGTTTTACTAAGATTTGATTTTGGTTTTGAAATTGATATATTTTTTATTTCTGAATCACTCTTTAACACATCGTTTATTTCATTAAAATTGTCTTTCTCTGAATAGTAATAGTAGATTTTAGAATTCAGATGATCAAAAACAATTCCTTTATCAAACAATCCAAATTCATATTCTGGGAAATCAAGTTCTTTATTATTTTGTTTTATTTTTTCTATTTTTGTTATTATGTCGTAGGACATGTATCCTATCAAACCCCCAGTTAACCTATTTTTATTATTTGTTACTTTGTTATTTTCTAACAATAATTTCAATTCATGAAATATGTCTTTATCTAATTTTTTCTCTGTAATTACATCATCTTTTTTCTTAAACAACACACTATCATTGTTTAATGATATGGTTATTTTTGGATCAAATCCTATGTATGAATATTCTGCTAATTTTTTTGGACCAATTAAAGATTCAAAAATGTAAGCGTTGTTGTATTCTCTGTTAATTTTTGTGAATACTTCAAATGGTTTTTTAGTAATTTTAATTTCTTTGAATTTTATTTCTTTGATCTTATTTTCTGAATTGAAAATGTCCGTGCCAAATATATTCACCCATGATTAACACCGTTATTATATCATTATTATATGTATATATTTAAGGTTTTATGTACATTTCTATACATATTATGTTGGGAGTTGTTGTTTTATCTTTTGTCGTATTTTTTTTATGTTTTTTGTATTTGAAAAACAAAAGTTTTAATGTACCTCTATATACATAGGATTATCGGGCGATAATTATGATGAACCCTTATTTAGTTTATAGGAATTGTATGTGGTAATTTAGTTGTCTAAACCATATTATGTTAAATTTGAGACGCCAACAGAGTTAATTGATGCTAGCTTGGAGGCTCTTAGACAAGCAAGACAAACAGGAAAAATTCGAAAAGGAACTAATGAAGCAACGAAAGCAGTTGAACGAGGAATTGCAAAACTTGTTATAATGGCTGAAGACGTTGAACCTCCTGAAGTTGTCGCTCATATTCCTATTATTTGTGATGAAATGAACACTCCTTATATATTTGTACCAAACAAGCAACAAATTGGCGACTCAATAGGAATCGACGTTGGAGCAGCCGCGGCTTGTGTTATAGAATCTGGCGATGCAGAAGGCATATTGGAACAAATTATTGAATCTATTTCTAAGATAAAAAAGAATTAGGCAGAATTTATTATGAGCTCAAAAACTTCCGAGGAGATTATTACTACTTCAGAGGTCATTCAAATAGTTGGTAGAACTGGAGTTGCAGGTGAAATTACTCAAGTGCGTGTTCGTCTATTAGATGGCAAAGATAAAGGTAGGATTCTCACTCGTAACGTTAAAGGACCTGTTCAAATAGGCGATATAATATTGCTTCGTGAGACTGAACGAGAAGCAAAAAGGCTTAGGTAAATTAAATGCTGTCTCTTAAAACCTGTACCTTCTGTAAAAAAGAAATCAGATTGGGAACAGGTACAATGTTTGTGAAATATGACGGTACTATAATATGGCTTTGTTCTTCGAAATGTAGGAAAAGCTATTTGAAACTAAAACGTGATCCGCGACAGTTTAAGTGGTCACGCGAATTAGATACTAAAACAAAAACCCAACCAGAACCTGAACCAGCCCCAGAACCTGAACCAGCCCCAGAACCTGAACCAGCCCCAGAACCTGAACCAGCCCCAGAACCTGAACCAGCCCCAGAACCTGAACCAGCCCCAGAACCTGAACCAGCCCCAGAACCTGA
>JAYZAG010000043.1:0-6416 GCA_036422215.1 Thermoproteota archaeon | reverse complement strand
AAAAACGAATTCAGAAAAACTATAATTCTCTTTATAATGCTTTTTCTAAATATTGTGATAAATTTCAGATCAATTATGCTGTCAAAGCGAACAACAATCTTGCAATTTTAAGAATACTTCGTAAACTTAATTCTGGAGCTGACTGTTCTTGCCCGGAGGAAATCTTTCTTGCAAAAAAGGCTGGTTTTAGTAGCAGTTCTATAATATATACTGGTAACTATAATTCTAAACCCGAACTCGAATTCGCATTAAAATCCAAAGTTAATATTAATATAGATAATCTATCTTTATTACACAATTTATTTGACATTGGAAAACCTAATTTTATTTCATTTAGAGTTAATCCAGGTGTTGGCAAAGGCGGTTATCGAGGTTTGACTCTTGGTGGCAGTAAATCAAAATTTGGTGTATCTATTAGAGATGCAAAAAAAGGTTTCAAACTCTCTAAAGAAAATAACGTAAAACGTTTCGGTCTTCATATGATGACTGGCTCTGCCATTCTTGATAATAGTTATTTTAAAACTATAACTAATAAAATTCTGGATATAGCTGAAGATATTTCTGAAACTGTTGGAATAAAATTTGATTTTATTAATATTGGAGGAGGTTTAGGAATACCTTATAATCCTAATCAAAAACCTCTTAACATAAATAAAATCGGAATGGAAATTGGTAAGTTATTTAGTAATAGATTGAATAATTCAAATATTGGAAAACCATCACTTATGATGGAACCTGGTAGATATGTAGTAGGCGATTCAACAATTCTTTTGAGTAGAGTACACTCGATCAAAAAAACCACGAAAACTTTTGTAGGAATTGACGCAGGGATGAATACTCTGCTTAGACCTGCTTTATATGATGCTTATCATCAAATATATGTAGCAAATAATCTTAATTCACGTACTATGGAAACCGTTAATGTATGTGGTCAAGTATGTGAAAACACAGATATTATTGCTAAAAATAGAAAACTTGTTAAGATTAGAGAGGGTGACACTCTAGCTATTTTAAATACTGGAGCTTATGGATTTTCGATGAGTTCTCAGTATAATTCTCGTCCACGAGCTGCCGAAGTTCTAGTATCTGGCGGTAAATCTGATCTTATCCGTGAACGTGAAAAAGTAACTGATTTATTTAAATTGGTAAAAATTCCAAAGAGGTTGAGAAAATGACTTCATCTGACAGACTTAATGCAATTCCGCCCTATCCGTTTGTTGAAATGGAAAAGTCTATTTCTGAGAAAAAAAAGGAAGGGGTAGATATTATCTCCTTTGGAATAGGAGATCCAGATATTTCTCCTCCGTCATTTGTGAATGAGGCTCTTATTGATGGATTAGAACTTCCTGGCTCTCATAATTATTCTAGCAGTGAGGGTGAATTGTTCTTCAGAGAAACTATTAGCGAGTGGTTTAAACATAGATTTAATGTTGATGTTGATCCTAAAACAGAAATTTGTGCTGTTATAGGTTCAAAAGAAGGATTAGGAAATCTTCAGCGTGGACTGTTAAATCCTGGAGATAAAGTAGTTTGTCCAAACCCTTGCTATCCTTTGTATCAGAATGCAGGCACAATTCTAAATGACGCTGTACCTGTAGAAATTACCCTGGAAAAGGAAAATCAATTCAAACCTGATTTGGATAATCTACAATCTACTGATTTCACAAATATATTTTTGAATTATCCAAATAATCCGACTGGCGCGGTTGTTGATAAAAATTATTTAATCGAATTAGTAGATATATGCAAAAACAAAAAATCACAAATAATATATGATAATGCTTATTCTGAAGTAACTTTCAATGATTACAAAGCCCCCTCAATTCTTGAAGCTGATCCTGAGTTGGAATGTTCCATAGAATTTCATTCACTCTCTAAAACATTCAATATGACAGGTTATAGAATAGGTTTTGCTGTAGGAAATTCTGAATTGATTTCTACATTGAAAAAGGTTAAGAGTCAAATAGATTCAGGATCTCCGATATTTGTTCAACATGCTGCTTCTGAAGCACTAAAAAAATATCATAATGGTAACCCTCCTAATGAAATTCTGAAAAACCTCGAACTCTATTCTAAACGTATGTCTTTGATAGCTGAAGGTTTCAAAGAATTTGGTTTTGAAGTTGACATTCCTCTTGGCACTTTTTATTTATGGGTTGAAGTAGGAAATGACTCTAAAACAATTACTGATAAACTCTTGGAGCAAGGAATTGTTGTTACTCCTGGAGCTGGATTTGGCACTAATGGGAAAAACTTCATTCGGCTTGCTGCAACAGTAAATGAAGATAGAATAAATGAAGCAATAGATAGGCTGAAATACCGAAGATTCAATTTCTAGTAGTAAATTCTATTATATTTGTTATTTTTTTGTAATTATTATGGATTATTGTTAATTTTTACACTTGATATGATTTTTCATATAATCCTAAATTAAACGCAATACATTCTTGATGAACCCATCCTTTTGGTATGACTTTTCCATTAGCGATTCCCTCATTCCAGAAAGTTCTTCTACCTCCATCTAGTTGTTCTTGTGTTATTTCTTTGTCACACATTACACATACTACTCCTGTTTCTTTTCTTTTCCTTTTTGATTTTTTCTTTTCTGGTTTTAGTAAAAGTTTCCCATCGCCACTCACTATCCATTTTTTCTTTTCTCTATCCCATCGTAAAATTGGCAGGGTCATGTTCTATATTCTTTGATATTTCATCCTCATTAATATTCATTTTTTTATTTCAAAAAAGTAAGCATTTTTATCCAAGTATCATTTTTATTATTATTGCCTGTTAATATGTCTAAAACCATTGAATTTAGTTTTCCCTTTTTAATTCTTCGCTTGAAGCATGGAATTGGGTTAATGGATAAAATCTCGAAATTTCCGTATGTTAAATCATCAGGATGGGCCTTTCTTTATTTAATGCCTCTTTTAGCTATTGTGGCAGTCTATGTTTTGTTGTTTACTTTGTCTATTTACATAACTGAACCAATCATTAGGGATTCGGCTAGAGAGGCTGGACCATCGAGTCTTTTGTTAATTCCTGGCATTAATCCATTTCTTCCAATATTTTATGGATGGGTAGGCATATTTGTCGGAATATTGGTTCACGAAGGTGCTCATGGGGTTATGGCAAAGGCATTAGATGTTCCTGTGAAGTCATCTGGATTACTATTATTATTTGTTGTGCCTATTGGAGCGTTTGTTGAGGTTGACGATGAAAATGTTCATTATAAAAATAAATCAAATCTTAATATTTCTGGACGAATAATAGCTGCCGGTTCTGGCGCTAATTTTCTTTTTGGTTTGATTGCTTTATTACTTCTTGCGTCTGTTGTTGGCACTATGCAACCTGTTTCTTCTGGCGTTCCAGTAGGCCAGGTGTTTCTTGATTATCCTGCACATAATTCAGGCCTAATGCCTGGTGATTATATTGTCATGATTGATGATTCTGATATAGAAAATATTGATGATTTGGGGAATAAATTATCTGCATATGGTCCTGATGATATAGTACAAGTTGACATTGTTCGAAAAACTGGACCTCATAGTTTTTCAGTTACGCTAGCAGAACATCCTGATTATGACGATCGAGCATTTTTAGGCGTTGTTAGCTTACCTATTGACCCTAGTGTTGTTCTCAATCAATATCAAAATGCATTTGGTCTTTCTTCTAGCATGTTGATTTATCTCACTTTTCCTACAGGTAATCAAATTCTTGTTCCATATTCTGATTTCATGTCTTTGTTTTACACTTCATCGATTGGAGATGTAGCCATCCCTCTTGCTAATGCATTCTTTTGGATATGGTTTATTAATTTTAATTTAGGAATATTCAATTCTTTACCTATTTATCCTCTAGATGGAGGACAAGCTTTTCGTAGATTCTTGTATAGATTCTTTGGAAATAAATTACAAGATAATACTGTGATTATTATTAGTAGACTAGTTACTGTTCTGGTAGTGTTTATGCTAGTTTCTATTTTCGTTTTTCCGTATTTGCTTAGTTGATTTTATACAACCCAAGAATTTCCATAATCTTTTTGTTCTTGAGTTTGTGTATCTATTTCTATATTCATTCCTTTTAATGCATACATTGCCACTCTTTCGTCAATGTCTTTTGGCATATCTATTAAACCATTTAATTTTTTATGATCTAATTTGATTTTTACTGCACCAAGTAATTGATTTGAAAATGATAAAGACATTACTTCAGGTGGATGACCTTCCGCAGCAACTAAATTTGCAATTCTTCCTTTTGCAACTAGGAACACTTTGTTCCCATTCTCTAATTCATATTCTTCTAAATTATCTCTTATGATTTTCGCATCTTTTGTCGTTTCTTGTAAAAATGCTACGTCTATTTCAAGGTCAAAATGTCCTGCATTTGCTAATACTGCTCCATTTTTTAGATTATTTATGCAATTTTTATCAATAACGTGTTTTTGCCCTGTCGCTGTAATGAAAATATCTGATTCTTTTGCTAATTCGCTTATTGGTCTAACATTGAACCCATCCATTGCTGCTTCTATTGCTCTAATTGGATCAATTTCTGATACTGAAACTATTGCTCCAAGACCTTTTGCTCTAGCTGCTATTCCTTTTCCTACCCAACCATATCCGCACACTGTTATTTTTTTACCTGCCATTAGTAATGCCGTTGCTCTCAATATTCCATCAAATGTACTTTGCCCTGTCCCATAGCGATTATCAAATAAATGTTTTGTATATGCATTATTCACTGCAATTATCGGATATCTTAATTTTCCATCTTTCTCTAAGGCTTCTAATCTTACTACTCCTGTTGTTGTTTCTTCTGTTCCCCCAATCACATTATTGCTTTTGAATTCATCGTTTTGATGTAATGTAATATGTGCATCTGATCCATCATCCATTATGATTTCTGGATTTGCACGTACTATTTCATCTATACATTCTTGATATTCTTTATCATTCTGACCTCTCCATGCAAAAACATTAATGCCTTCTGAGTCAAGATATGCTGCAATGTCATCTTGTGTTGATAGTGGATTTGCTCCTGCTAGATAAACTTCAGCTCCTAGTTTTTTTAATCCCATAGCCAGCACGGAAGTTTCTTTTGTTACATGTAAACAAACCGCAATTTTTGTATCTTTAAATGAAAAATTTTTTTCTGTATTATGTATGGCAGTTACTAATGTTGGCATATTTTTATATGCCCATTCGTATGATTTTTTACCCTTTTCTGCCAATGTTTTGTCTGTTATTTTACTCATTTCAATATTACCTGTTTGTGTTTTTATTTTTAAACATTTAAGAATTTGTAGCTTCTGATAATGCATTTTTACACACACAGTTCCTTTTTTCTGGTATTTTTGGAATGGAGTTTATTAATAGATTGTTTATTTTATCTACATTCTCATTCAGTGTTTTTATTACTTCTTTGTGTGTAACTGGTTTTTCTGCCCAAACATCATAATCTGTTATTGTTGCAATTGCTACATAACAAATTTCTAATTCTCGTGCGAGTATGCATTCTGGTAAAAGGGTCATGTTTATTGTATCTGCTTTCCATATTCGAAACATATTAGATTCTGCTCTTGTTGAGAATCTAGGCCCTTCTATGCAAACTTGAGTTCCTTTACTATGAATTTTCATTTCTAGATCTCTTCCTGAATCTACAATCACGTTTCTAAGTTCTGGACAAAATGGATCTGCAGTTGATATGTGTGCCACTTTTCCATCTTCATAGAATGTACTTGGTCTATTTTTTGTCCGATCTATGAATTGATCAGGTACTACTATGTGTCCTGGTTCCATTTCTTCTTGTAAACTTCCTACTGCACATGGTGCCAATATTCTTTCTACTCCTATCTCTTTCATTGCCCAAAGATTTGCTCGAAAATTTATTTTGTGTGGTGGAACATTGTGTTCTTTACCATGTCTTGGTAAAAACACCACATTTTTTCCATTGATGTTTCCCATCATTAATTTTTCTGATGTTTTTCCATATGGAGTGTTTATTTCTAAAAATTCTTTATCGGTAATTATATCTGTGTCATAGAATCCTGTACCTGCTATTATTCCTGTTCCAATTTTTTTATTCATAGTTATTCGTATGTTACTATTGAAATTATGTCATAGCCTTTTAATTTATCTCTGCCTTTCAAAAAAGCTAATTCGACTAAAAATCCAAATGATATTACTTCTGCCCCTAATTCTTCAATAAGACTGGCTGCTGCTCTTGCAGTTCCTCCTGTTGCAAGTAGATCATCCATTATAACAATCTTTGATCCTTTTTCCAATACATCTGTTTGAATTTCAATTTCTGCCTTTCCATATTCTAATTCATATTCTGCCTCGATCGTCTTTCCTGGTAACTTTCCCTTTTTTCTAATAGGTATGAAACCTTTTTTTAATTCAAATGCAAGTATTGACGCA
>JAYZAG010000042.1:0-12524 GCA_036422215.1 Thermoproteota archaeon | reverse complement strand
GGACAATGTTACTAAATACAGAGAATTAGGAATGGATCCTCTTCGTTGGGTAGCTGGATGTGCAGTTAAAGTTGATCTAAATTCAGTTGTCTATCCTGCATTGCGACAAATAAAACCTAAACTAAAAGAATTGGGAGTGTTTCTTGGCGAAAGAGTTGATGCTGATATATTTCCAAAAACAAATAATGAATTAGAATTAAGTCGAGTTATTCTTGATCCAAAGAACCCTGAGATCGACTCCTCACATCTTGCAGATATTAATCCTGCTCGTGCAATATCCTTGATTCAATTACACCAACGAAATGCAGATCAGCCTGAAAAGTTTGCAAATATTCTTCTTGGAATATATAATGCTATTTCTGCTTCTAATGTGAAATTTTTTGTTGGCAAAGGACATTCTATAATTACCGGTTATGAAGATGCTGAATTTTCTTTATTTGATTTCATTCCTGAGGATAATGGAAATGCTGAAGGTTGGACTTTAGCTAATAATGACACTATACAGATTATTGATCCTACTGCTGATCCTGGCTCATACCCACAAAGCGCAGCTGCAGTTTCTAATTCGCTAAATGATTTAATCACACTTGGTTGTTATGAAGATATTAAAATACATCCTGTCATTGATTCACCAAACGATGAACTTTTCAACCAAATTTCTAAAAATATGTATGAATTCTCTAATCGTTATAATGTTGATGTAGTCGAAAGTCTTTCTCCTAACAGAGGAAAATTGCTAATAGGCGCCACTATAACTGGAAGTTTACATAAAGAACCTCCCACTAAATTGGATCTGTTAAAAGAAAATATGGAAATTCTTGTCACTAGACCATTTGGAGATCTAGCTCCTATCAATGTATACTTATCATGCGTTGCTGATCCTGATTTTCTTACAAATCTGGAATCTCAGGGAGTTACTTTAGATCAAGTAGCAAATGCAAAACAATCGGTTATTGATACTATGAGTGTTCCTAATTTGAAAGTTGCTAAGATAATTAATGAATATCTTCCAAATTACGGCGGTCAATTTGACACATCTGAACACATATTGGCGACTGGAGATTTATCTGGTCCTGGAATATTGATCTTTAAAGAAGCTGCTGACAATGGACATCTTGATATTGAATTGACTGATATACCTCTAAAATATCCTGAGTATGTCAAATTCGCCACTGAAAACTTCTTGATGGATAATGCAACTGCTGGTACAAATGGCGCTATTGCTCTTATGGCTGAACATGATATTCTGTCTGAAATTTCTGGAAAATTAAAGCGTGAGGGATATGATCCACAATTTGTTGGTAGAATACTTGGCAAAGGTGAAGGTCATTTATTTGTTAATTCAGATGTAAAGAATTCTATTGCTTCTAAATCTCTATTAGACGAACTAGATATAAAGAATTGATGGATGGGTTATTTTATGGATGTACAGCAAACTAAAATCACACTTGATTTAACTGGTCAGATATGCCCTTGGCCTGTTATTAACACTAATAAAGAATTGAAAAAATTAAATTCTGATGAAATTCTAGAGGTATTTGTTGATCATATGCCCTCTACATTGAATATTCCTGCATCTGTAAAAAAAGACGGACACTTGGTTGTTGATTCTACATCAAATGGCGACGGCGTATATAAAATAACAATTCAAAAGAAATAATATATTTGAATTAGAATTGGAAATAAAAAAAACACTTGACGTTAAAGGCCTGTTCTGTCCCATCCCTGTAATCAAGACAAAACAAATTATAAACACAGTTGATTCAGGTAATATTATAGAAATTCTTGCTACTGATCCTGCAGCTAAGGAAGATATTCCATCTTGGGCAAAGCGTGAGGGTCATGAAATATTAAAAATTGAGGAAGAAAATGAAATCATAAAATTCTATCTTCAAAAAGGTACTCCTCTTGACTAATTTTCTTATTACTCAAGATTGGCTTCTTGATAATCTAAATAATACTGGTGTTAAAATACTTGATATAAGAAGTCCTATTGAATATAAATTAGGACATATTCCAAATGCAATGTTCTTTCCATATGAAAAGATTTTGGCGTTTTCTCAAAATCAAACACATTTTGAAGTTGCACCTAAGGAACAGATTGTAAACTTTCTTTCTGAAATTGGCATACAAAATGAAGACACTGTAGTTATTTATGGTGATAAAGGTGGAACAACTGCAACTAGATTGTTCTGGACTTTGGAAATGCATGGATTGAATGTGAAACTTTTGGATATTTCTTTCTCATATTGGGCGTCCCAATCCTTACCAACTACTGATGAGATATCTCCTGTGAAATCATCAAATTTTGTTAGTAGTTTTTCTAATAATCATACCGTCGACTATGAATATGTTTTATCAAAAGTCGATGATTCTAACACTATTCTGTTGGATAATAGAAGCCCTGATGAATTTAGTGGTTTAATCGCTGCTGGACCAAAACCAGGCCGAATTCCTAATAGTGTTAATTTACCATGGGATGTTCTGTGCGGTGGGACTGATTATATATTCAAAAATATTGATTCTATGAAGCAAATTCTTGAGAGTAAAAATATAACTCCTGATAAGGAAATAATATGTTATTGTCAAGTCGGTGAGCGTTCCTCTCATACATTTCTAGGACTTAAATTGTTGAATTATGACAAAGTGAAGCTCTATGATCATTCTTATTCTGAATGGAGCAACATAGACACTCTTCCCGTTGAAGTATAATATTTTTTAGAGTTGATTCTCTAGAGTATTGTATGACAAATGAATTAAATTCTGATTTTATTGATCAATTCTCTAAGGGCTCTTTTTTATTAATTCATGATAATGAATTTCGAGAAAATGAAACTGATCTAATGCTTGCTGGAGAATTTGTCACTCCTCAAAAAATTACACAGATGAGAACACTTGGAGGAGGACTACTATGTGTAGCTATATCTTATTCTGTTGCTGACAAACTCGGTCTACCTTTTATGCATGAAATTCTTCGATCTGGAAGTGTAGACTTTCCAACTTTATCTAAAATAATCGACACTTCTCGCGGAATTGATTTGCAATCTTCACATTCAATCACATTTAATTCTCGAGAATCTGGTGGTGTAACTGATTATCAAAGATGTAAAACGATCTCTGATCTTGTGAAATTGATTAAAGATTCTACAGATGATCTAATTCATAATAACTTTATAGAGACCTTTGAATCTCCTGGTCATTTGCAACTATTGATTGCGAATAAGGATCTTTTACAAAAACGCCAAGGACACACTGAAATTTCTATTTTCTTAACACAAAAAGCGAAAATTTCTCCAGTTGTTGTCATGTGTGAAATGTTAGATGATAAAACTTCAAAATCACGTCCCGTAGATGATTGTAAGAACATTGGCAAGAATTTGAATATACCTTTTGTTGAATCAGATTCTATTGTTGATTTGTTATAGATTATTTTTTTAAAAGATCTTTTTATTATTTTTCAGGAATTACACACCGTCTGCACTATAGCCACCAATGTATGGTGTTAATTCAAATCCCCAATATTGGAAAATTAATGCTGTTATTGCATAACCCACTAATATTAATGCTGATGTAACAATTGTTGTTTTCACGTTATTGCCCATTGCAGGAATTAATTTTTCTATTTCTTCATAATTATTATCAAGCAATTTGAAAGTTGTTCTTGATTGTGGTATGGTTAACAATCCTAATGCCGCCAGTACTGGAAGTATTCCTGTTGCAATTCCTACAGCTAAAACTACATATGCCAAGCTTACAACTATCTTGAAACCTGTTACTGCTCTTTTCTTTCCTAGTCTAGCAACTAAATGTCTTCGACCTTTTGAAATGTCAGCAGTGGTATCAGGAAATTGGTTTATGTAAAGAATTCCTGCTGTTAGCAGTCCAGTTATTAATCCGATATATATTGATTCTGTACTTATTTCTGTCGCTCCTGTTTGGACATAATATGTTCCTGCTGTTAACAGAGGTCCAAAATTCAATGCAACAAGTATTTCTCCCAAGCCTGATGCTGCAAATATTTTTGAATAGCCTACTACACTTATTATTGCAACCGCTATTATGGCTACTAATGTTGTTGGGAAATTAAGAGAATATGCAATATATCCACCAATTACAGATCCCAATAATAGCAGTAAAATTCCTGCTGTGAGTACATTGTTTGATGTCAATAATTTTTCCGGTAATACTCTACTTCCACCACTAAATGGAGTTGGTGTTGTCGCTGTATCTATTCCACTCTTGTAATCGAAATAATCGTTAAGTACGTTTACACTTGTGTGAAGTGATACTACTCCAATTAAAGTCAAAACTGCATATGTTGCATTAAAATACACATCTCCAATTGCAACTGCTATTCCAATTGGAACAAACAATACAGGCAAAATTAGGAAAGGTATTCTGAATTCCTTTAACCAAATTTTGTAGTTCACTCTTTTCTCACATGAATTATATGTTTTCTACAAACTCTGTTTTTCCCATAAAGCCAATTTGTTGACCATCTCGCTTTAATGGTTTAACATTCAATCTTCCTTTGAAATGTGATCCGTCTTTTCGCACTAATTCTACTACGTCCTCCCATTCACCTTTCTCTGAAGCAGTTTGCAGTAATAATGGAACTAGAGTCTTTAAATTCGCTTCAATATGAAACATTCCTACGTTTCCTTTGCCGACTACTTCATCTCTTGTGTAGCCAAACAATTCTTCTGCTCCTGTACCGAATTCAGTTATTGTACCTGTGAGATCGCATGCTATTCCCGATACTGGAAATTTTTCATCACTCATGTTACTTTTGTACAGCCTTCCTTAATTTAAATATAACGTCTGTTATGGATTTATTTTTTTGTTTCCAAACATGTTTTTTTGTATTCTGACTCATTCACTTGATTGTTTGACCATTCTATGTCTGCCTGTATTGCAATATGTGTCATTTTTTTATTTGGTGATGCTCCATGCCAATGGATTTCTCCAGGATCAGTAACAAATATGTCTCCAGGATTCAATTTTTGAACAATTGTTTCATTATTTTCATTTTTATTACCAATTCTTCCTTCTCCAGATAAAATTACTAAAATTTGACCGCTTGGATGTTTATGCCAATATGTTCTTGCTCCTTCTTCAAATGACACCTTTAGACACCGTAAATTTTTAAATCCTAATATGTCTATTTCGACTTCTTCTAACTTCACACTTCCTGTGAAATTTGCACTATTATGTTCTATTATTTTTTCTTGCATTCTTTTCATGAACTAATTTCATCCATAATGTATTAGTAATTTTTTTTATACTTCATTCATATTTATTCTTACATTTGTTCTTTCTATTATGGCAAAAATTATCCCAACTATCATTCCTCCAATATGCGCTCCATGTGCAACTCCCGTTGGCATGAATAGCCCAAAGAAATCTATCATTACATAAAGGAATGCTGTTACTATCATTGGCATTGGAATTATTCCATATATTAGCACTGGCATCCTTGGATACAATATTGCCAATGCTCCCACTACTCCATAAACTGCCCCTGATGCTCCAATGGCTGGGACAAATGTGTTATTTGAAATATATGCTGTTGTTAAATAACCTACGTTTCCTATTATTCCGGAAACTATGAACAGTGTTAGAAATTTTTTACTTCCTATTCTTCTTTCTAATGTTTGACCCAACATCAATAAAACAAACATATTGAAGAAAATGTGGTTTAGATCTGCATGCAAAAACATTGATGTAATGAAAACCCATGGTTTTGTAAATGCTAATTCAGGAATGAAAGTTAAATTTAATATTAGAAATTCATTTCGCCAAAATCCTGTAATGAATTGAAATATATATGCAGCAACACAAACTATTATTATTTGTATTGTTCTATTTTTTTGATAATTGTCAATGCCATACAACTTAAATAATAAATTTCATTCATTTGCTAAATAATAAATTTACTCTTTCACTAACATTTCTCATTAAAATAAGGATTAATAGTACTCTTTTATATTGATATTATCTTGCACAAAAGCGCCAAACTACGTAAACTAATAAACAATAAACATTCAATTATTGTTCCTGGTGCTTATGATGCATTATCTGCCCGAATTGCAGATAATTTAGGTTTTAAGGCTATTTTTCATACTGGTTATGGCACAGCAGCATCTGTTTTTGGATTACCTGATATTGGTCTGGTTAGTTTCAAAGAAATGGTCGATCATGTTCGTAATATATGTGATGCCACTAATGTTCCTGTAATTGCAGATGCAGATACAGGTTATGGAAATTCAATCAACACTATGAGAACCATAAGAGCTTATATCCAAGCTGGCGCAGCTGGCTTGATCTTAGAAGATCAAAAATGGCCTAAAAAATGTGGACATATGAAAGGCAAAGAAGTAATAGAATCTGATGAGATGGCATATAAAATCCAAGCTGCAGTTGAAGCTAGGGATGAAGAAAAATCAGATCTTGTAATTATTGCACGTACTGATAGTTATGCTTCAGGAGGAATCGAAGAATCATTAAAACGAATCAAACTCTATCAGAAGGCTGGTGCTGATGTGTTGTTCGTTGAGGCCCCTTTGGACTCTAATGATCTTAAAAAAATATCTCGAGCTGTAAATTCTCCATTATTGTTAAACCAATTAGAGGGAGGAAAAACGCCTATTATAAAGTTCAATGAAGCTCAGAGATTAGGATTTAAAATAGTTCTTTATCCATTGACTTCATTATTTGTTGCTGCACAAGGCATCAAAGAAGCCCTGAGTTATATGATAGAAAATAAAACTTCTGTCGGAATGAAAAATGATCTTATGGATTTCAACCAACTCAATGATCTTGTTAACTTGGACTCATTCTACAAACTTGAAAAACAATATTCATCTCGTAGGAAAATTTAATTCTTTATTTCTTCTAAAATTAATTTTATTGGATCGTGTTTTTTATGTATTTTTAAATATTCTTCTATATTATTTCTAAATTTATTTATGAATTTATCATTCTTTAATATATATTCTATTGAATTTTTTAGCGATTCATGTGAAATATCATCTTCATCTAGTTTTATCCCTAATCCCATTTCTTCCACACTTGTAGCATTATTGATCTGTTCAGTGTGATTGTTAATTGGTATTGATATTATTGGCTTTCCAAAATTCAGTGCTTTTGATATCGATGAATGACCTCCTCTAATTATTATTATATCCGATTTGATCATTAATTCATTAGAAATATCACACCATTCAAACAACCATATATTTCCAGTTTTTTTTGGCTGATTGTCTTTACCTATGTTTCCCTCACTTATTATTATGTTATATTCTTCTGATATTGAATCTAAGTTATTCTTTATTTTTTTTACTACTTCTGTATTAGATTTTTTTGGGCCACTAATTTGAAAAAATATTGTATGTTTCTCTCTTTGAATATTCATTTCATTAATTAATTCTAGCGAATCATTATCAATACTTTTTCTTATTATTAGACCTACATATTTCAATTTTTTCTTTATTCTGTGTTCTTTCACCATGTTGTGTTTTGAAATTGTATATGGAGGCGGTAAATCTGGTATTATTATCTTCTCTGATAGTGACCACATAAATACCAATATTCTATTTTGTATTATTTCAATTACAGAGATTAATTTCCTATTTTTGTTGTTTGGTATTTTTATTTTTATTTGATTTAATATTGTCATTGATTTAATTCTCATAATTCTGGAAATTATTATACTTGATAGTCTAGAATCACTAATTATTATATCAGGTTTGAATCTGTTAATCGCTATAAATTCCATTACAATATGTATTATGAATATTATGATATTTTTTGGTAAATTTAGCAGTGTTCTTTTTGGAGAAACTGATCCATCTTCTTTCCAAGATACACCTATTTCTGGTACTTTTTTACAATTTATTCCATCTCTTTTCAAAAATTCAAAACCTTCTCCAAATGATGACGCTTGTATTATGTGACCTTCTTTCTGCAATATTTCATAAATTGGTTTTATTCTGGTTGCATGTCCTAGACCTGAACCAAAAATAGACAGGTAGACTTTTTTTATAGTATTTCACCAGGTTTAATATTATTTATTTTCCCATTGGAGAATGATATTTTTCCGTTTACGATTGTTGCATATATTGAATTATTCAGTGTATGACCTTCGAAAGGAGAATATTTTGCTTTTGAATAAAATTCTGACGAGTTTATTATCTCTGATTTTTTTGGATCTATGATTGTTAAATCAGCTTTATACCCTTCTAAAATCATTCCTCGTTTCAATAGATTGAATCTTTTCACTGGATTGTCTACTAATAATTCAATAAATCTATTCATTTTCAATTCATCTTTTAACACTAAATCTAACATTAGTCTTGCAGTGATTTCTAAATTAGGAAAACCTGGTTTTCCTTCATTTATCTTTTCTTTTACTGTATGGGGTGCATGATCTGATGCCGCAATATCAATTGAACCATCTATTAATCCATTTTTTATTGATTTGCTATTTTCTATATTTCGTAGTGGAGGCTCACATTTGAATAATTCTATATTTGATCTATTTTTTAGATCTATATCATCAATATTCAGTAATGAGTGATGGGGTGTAGCTTCGACTGTTATGTCAAAATTTGCATTTTTTGCTCTAATAATTTCATTCAGTCCAATTTGTGTTGATATATGTGCAAAATGAACTTTAACATTAGTCGATTTTAGTAATCTTATTACTCTTTTTATTGAATTCACTTCATTTTCTACACTTTTTTCTTTTTCATGTGCATAATCAATTCCTTGTAATTCTTCTGCATGAAATATTATTGGTTTACTAACACCTTCAATTTTGTTCATAATTTTTGTCAAACTTTCATCTGAAAGATCTTGTGCGTCGAATGGTCTATGTAAATAAATTTTATATGCTATTGAACCTGCTTTATCTAATTCATTTATGCTGGATTCTTCTAATGGGGATGAAATAAATCCCACGTTTGTGAATATTCTATTATTGGCATTACTAATTCTCTTTTCTAATATCTCTCTAGTCGTTACAGGAGGATCTGTGTTTGGCATATCTAACACAGTTGTATATCCGCCAGCAATTGCAGCACTTGTACCGCTCTCAAAATCTTCTTTATATTGAAGATTAGAATCTCGTAAGTGTGTGTGAACATCAATAAATCCAGGAAAGATTATCTTTCCATCTGCATCAAATATCTCAGAGTCTTCTAATGTCTTTTTATTTTTTTCTATTGTCTTTATGAAATCGTTTTCTATTACTATGTCTAAATCCTGCAAAGAGCCCTGAAACCAAACTTTACCGTTTATTATTTTTAACATTCAATTCTCCTCATTTTTTTATTGATTTAATTATCTTTCCTCCTGAAGCGGGTAAAACTCTTATAAAATCATCCAATGGTTTTGATTTTAAATCATATTCTTTCATATCACTTAGAGCTATAAGCTCTGATTTCACTTTTTTTGCTGTTTCTGAAACCTTTATTTTTTCTGGAATTAATAATAAATAATTTTGACAGTTTTTTTTAATTGCATCTTCCGGACCTGACATTAATGTAGGATTACCATCTTTATTGTAGACTCCTATTGCAATTTGTGGCATGATATTTTTCTTCAAATTCTTTGTTCCTTGTATTCTTACTGTACCTTTTGGTAAATATGTTCCACTAGGAGCTGCTGATTTAATTTGTTCGGGTTTTACCCAGTAACCATCTGCTTGTATATTTTCTCTCCACGCTCTACTGAAAGAAACTACTGCTTCTAATACTTCATCTATTGAATTTTCTTGCTCTTCAGAACAATCTTTTAGAATGAAAAATGGCGACCCTATTATTTCTGCATGAAATACTAAATCCTTGTTCGTCAAATACTTCCTTAGTATTACATTGTTGGAATTCACATCTCTTCCTCCAACTGCCAAAAATCCTTCCGACGTGAAAAACCATCTATATCTTTCGAACCAAGAGATTTTTTGTTTTTTAATCATTTGCACTCTTGGTTTTTTTGTTTTATCTTTTTCTATATCTTCGATCCTTTTTCGTAAATCTAATCCTGACTTTTCTATTGCTTTTATGTCTCTTTCTTGTTCTTTTACTAGATCAAATATCCTTGAAGAAATGTTCATATTTGATTTTTCACTGAATGATCTTATTTCCATATCTAGTATTTTTATCGAATCGCGTTTTTGATCTACTTCGAATTTTATTTTAGACTTTCTCATATGCTCTATCAAATTGAAATCACTCTCCACATTTTTTTTGGCTATTATTTTTAGTTCTTTTATGTTATTCTTTTTATCATTATGAATTTCTTTCTGCCTTTCTATATTCTTTTTTAATCTTTCTATTTTTTCAATATTTGGTAAAATCTTTTTTTTGTTAATGCTATCCTCTAAATTTTTAATTAATATATTATCTATTGCTCTTGAAATATTCTCAATCTCTTTCAAATCATGTTTTTCAAATTTATGTAAAGATATTAGAGATAGATCTACTGGAATGTTATTTTCATGAATTAATATTATATTTTTATTCTCTGAATTTATTTCGTTAGTGAATACATTTATTGTACTTTGAAGGTTTTTTATTTCTACATCTGTCAATTCCGTACATTTTTTCTCTTCATCTATTTTCACTCTTTTAACTATTTCTTCAGTATATTTTTTTGGTAATGCAAAGCTTCTTCCTATCCATTTTGCTATTGTTAATTCTGATTCTTTTATAATCTCTAACTCTTCTTCTTTAAATTTTAAAATATTCATACATTTGGAAGGAGGTAAATTATATTCTAATACCGGCAGTATTTTTCTATGTCTTACTTCTAGTTTTTTTCTACATGCTAATATTTTGTCGTTTTCATCAATTACTATTATATTCCCTTTTTGGAATAATTCACAAACTAATCTACGTATTCCATCTCTTGTTTTGAACTTAATTATTATTGCTCTTTCTAGTTCAGGTTGATATGCTTCTATGAATCTACCTCTCATTAGTAATTTTCTTAATGATGTAACAAATCCTGTTGCAGATGTCTGGTTTATATTATAATCCGTTGTCCATATTGCTTTTCCATTTATTGTCATGAGAAACTTATCTGGTTCTGTAGGATGATGCATTCTGAATGAAAACGTATTTTCTTCAACACAATAGATTTTGTTTATGTAGTAATTCTTATCATTAATGATTAGATCGTCATTAATTTGTTTAACAAGTTGTGAAATTTCTAGACCGGATAATTCCAATATTCTTCTATATGTTTTATAATGACATTATTTTAAACAATTTAATTTCTTAAAATGAAATTTTTTATCCGTATATTGTTCTTAGATGTGGATATTTTCTATTTAGTTGTTCTTCTAATCTATCTCTTAATAATGAATCTGCTTCTTTATGGCCATTCCATATGTTATTCAAAGGATTTCGTGAAAAGTTAATTGGACCGTGTATTATTGCAGGTGACTTTATTGCTGTTGATGGAATAGGTCTTTGATTTAGAAGCGAATTTAAAATATTATTTTTCTTAGTTATGTTCATATTGGCAAGCTGTTCTAACATGTCTTCTTGAATTGGTCTTAATCCAAACGATATTGCCTTATTTGGTAATTCCATTTTGTCTGTATCTTCTTTTATTCCAAAACCTATTGATTTTACTGGGTTTATTATTTCTTCTTTAATTAAGAAGACTCTTTTTTTATGCATGAAAAAAGAATCCAAGTGTCCAAAACTATCTTTTGCTACAAAATGCTGCCAATCTTTTGGATCTTTGTTGTATTCCTTTAACAAATTCTTTTTAATTTCGTCTGCAGATGATATCAAACTAAATCCCTTAATCATTTCTTTTAATATATTCCCTTTTATTCTTTATTTTTTGAGCAAATAATAAGATCTATTTAAATTCCTTCTATTATTTGATTATATATTGAAAGTAGTAATTCCTAGTAATCCGTTGTCTCAACTATTCTGGTTGAGAGTATTTCTTTCTATAATGTCCGGTATTCTTGCTGGCATGTTTTGATATGATTCTTTGAATACGGATGCTTCATTTGGACTGTTCTTTGCAAGTACAGTGTATATATTGTCTATATTGTTGGCACAGACCATTTATGGAAAAAAAATTAAACCAGAGGAAAAAAACAAACTTATCATTACTGGTATTGGTAGTTTTATAATGTTATTCTTTTTCAGTTGGATTCTCTATAACACTTTCTTCGTTCTTTCTATTAGCTCTTAAAATTTTCATATTTTCTTTCCATACATCTAAAAACCCTTTATCAAAATCATCAACTGATATGGATTTAGACATTACATTTATTGCTTTTACTATATTTTTTATTTCATCATCGGAATATTCATGATCTTTATTCTTATTGTGCATGTAAAGTATTCCTTCTAATGCGGATTTTGCGCCTCTTTTTCTATCATTCAAAGACGTGTTGAAATTTTCTACTAGTAGATTTTTTGCATCAGTAGATTTATTTTGGGAAATAAATTCTAAAATACTCTTTGTTATTTCTTTCGTTGTCATTCTAATCTTCT
>JAYZAG010000041.1:0-7770 GCA_036422215.1 Thermoproteota archaeon | reverse complement strand
TTAATAATATTTGTAACAATAATGTCCATAATAGGACTATTACTGAATAAAAAACGACAAGATTTATTTTCAGAGACTTTATGATTGTATTTTAGATGCGTAATTTATTATAGATAAACAGCCCATAATTGCTTCTTCACTTCTTATTGTCTCAACTTTTTGATCAGTAAAGAAATTAAAGGTGGAAATTTTTTTATCGTCTAGATATATATTCTCTTTTTTAACAACGTCCAAGACACTAACAAAAGGAGAGCCAAAAACAACTAACAAACGATCATTGTGTAATTTAGAATTGAAATCTTTTTGGTGTTTTTCAATAGAATCACCTAAACGAGATGTTATTATACAATAATCATATTCAGAGGAATTAATTAATTTATAAAGGGAGTTAAGTCTATGTACTTCATATCCCCAATAATTATTTAGTTGTGTAGGATCAGCTGGTGAACAAATGAATTCAGATTTGAGTCTATCAATTCGACATAAAATTAATTTATTGTTAATTTTTTGTCCTCGTAAGATAAAATCTTGTTTCAAACCAATATCAACATAACAAATATTAGATTTTACATAAGCAAAACCCATTCTAATATCACCAACATTTACATCGTGTATTTTAGATGGAACTACATGAGAATGAGTTTTAATTGGAGGAAGAATTCCAGCAAACTTAAGATCATTCTGTATTGAATAAATTTTTTTTCTGAGATAAGGTGGAGTATTAAGATATTTCAATATCTTAGTAATAAATACAGAATCATTTTTTTTATGAGGAATGTCATATACGAATATTTCTGAAACAGAAAAAAGAGATGAAGCTCGTGCAATTACTCCTATTTTTTGAGTTTTATCTTGTAAAGTATTAGAATCTTCTAATATGTTGGAAGGTATTGCCAAAATAAGTTTTTTCATTTCAATCAAGTAGTAATAGAAACAACGGATTATGATTTAGAGAAATATTTGATTATTTTTTGTGCAATCACTAAAGATGCTTCTTTCTGAGCTTCTATTATCTGAGCTCCAATATGAGGAGTTGCTATGACATTGGATAGGCGTATAGTGTCTTTATTTTTTGGTGGTTCTACAGAAAAAACATCAAGAGCAGCGCCTGCAATTCGAGAGTTTTTCAAATGAACATGTAGATCTTTTTCAGAAATTAGTTGACCTCTTGCAGTATTAATAAGATATGCACTAGGTTTCATCAAATCTAGCTCTTTTTTACCAATAATATTATTAGTTTCTTTAGTAAAAGGCAAATGAAGGCTAACAAAGTCTGATTTCTTAAGAAGTTGTTTTAGTGTAACTTGTTTTACATTATGTTTTTTACGGAAGGAACTTTCTATCTTCAACTTTTCATATGCTAATACATTCATCTCTAAAGCATGAGCAAGTTGTGCAGTTCTTCGACCTATTCTTCCCATTCCAACTATTCCAAAGTGTTTATTTTTCAGTTCATTACCCATAAGAGTATCTTTTGACCATATACCTTGCTTCATTTTTGAATCTGCTTGTGGAATAGAACGAGATAAACTAATTGCAAATGCAATTGCTAAGTCTGCAACCGAGTTTGTAGAAGCTTCTACAGAAGTAAAAACAGGAATGTCATTATCTTTTGCAGCTATTAAATCAATATTATCTACACCAGTACCAGGCCTAGCAATAAGTTCTAACGTATTAGATTTCTCAATTACATCTCTAGTAATTTTAGTTCTACTTCTAACAACAATGACATTTATTTTATTAATGTATCCAAGTAGATCAGATGTAGAAATAAGTGGTTTTTCAATTATTTTAAATCCAGACTTTTTTAATAGATTTACTCCATCTTTTTCAAATTTATCACAAATAAGAATAACCTTAGACTTGGTCAAAGTAATATTAAGTAAAAAGCTATTGTTAATAAAGTATTATAAAACAATAAGAATGATTGATTTAGTCTTGGAAAATGATAAAGAATTAGAAAAAATTATGGCTAGAAAATTAAGAGATATGCAAAAAAAAATAGAAGAAACAAGAAAAATAGAAGAAACAAGAAACAAAGAACAACAAATAGATAAAAGAGGTATTCTAAAAAACAGATTGCACGATAGAGGTTTAGAAGTATTGGAAATAGCAGAAAGAACCTATCCGAATGAAACAAAACAGATAGTAGAAAAATTGGCTCAATTAATAATAGAAAGAAAAATAAACGGTTACATATCAGGAGGAGAATTGTTGGAATTGTTTAGAAGTTTAGGTATGAATATAAGAGTAAATACTAGTATTTCAGTTCAAAAAGATGGTAAATTGATTCCATTGAGTGAGAAATTAAAGGGAGAAAAAGAATAACAGAATTATTTATTTCCGTCAATAAAGAAATCTGCGGATTCATTAGTACTTTTATAATGTCTAAATAGATTACAAGTAAATTTTTCAAGACTATTTTCATCAATTTCATCAATGTTAATCCATGCATATTCTTGTAATTCATCATCGTCAAGCTTTACTTGATTTGGGTTAGTGACATTGCATAGAAAGTCAATAAATATAAAATGTCTAGATTTAAAAAATCCTTCATCATACACACATTCTTGAACTAAAATTGGTTTAACGGGAATTATATCAAGATTAGTTTCTTCTTTTACTTCACGTATTATTGCATCATGAGCAGTTTCACCTAGTTCAATATGACCACCAGGAACTGTCCATTTTTTTTCAATCCATTTATGTGATTTAACTAAAAGAATTTCATCATTAGAATTAATTATAAGAGCGCCCACAGTTGGTTCAGGGAATTTTTGATTCAATTTTAAATTAATTAACCAAATTATTCTTCAGAACTAATAACGGCAGTTTCACTATCTACTGAATCAGGAGTGGCAATAATAGTAAATTCAGATGATAATATAGAATCGAGAGTTTCTTTAGAAATATTGAAAACATTGCAGAAATCTTCTATATGAGAAGAAATATTGAGTTTATCATTGTCATTAAGAGCTCTATATTCTACAATCAAATTTGCAGAATATTTATTTGCAAATAATTTTTTGATTTTACTGAATGCATTTTCTGGAAGAATTTTCTCCAAAATTTTCAGATTGATATGCTCAATATTATTTATTTTAGAAATATCATCCTCAGAAATGATATTTTCTACTAATAAAAAGCTCAAATAATTCATAATATCTTCTTTCGAAGGAGATAATGCAATTGAGTGAGGATTTACTTTGCCACGAATATAGATTTTCCCACGTAACATGCCAGTGGCAACAAAATTTCCAACAAGTTGAGAAGATATTGTTTTTTCTTCTTGAGCTATGCCTAAAACAATTCCTAAACCGCCCGACATGTATTCGCCAAAATAATCATCTGCCCTTCCACCAATAATTACAACAGGTTTTTTATCCCTATATTCACGCATTTGAATTAATGCTCTATTACCAACATTACCTCTTACAAATATACGGCCCCCTTGTAATGCCTGTCCCAAAACATCTCTAGCATCTCCATGAATAATGATTTCACCTTCATACATCGCATCGGCAACATTATCCTGTGCACTGCCAAAAACAGTTATTTGGCCACCCTTATTAAAATTAGCCATACAATTGCCTGGAGTTCCATGTATATTCACAGATGCTTTTTGATTAATTCCAACTCCAATATATCTATGACCACTTACATTTTTAACAGTAATAGAGTCATTACCTTGTTTTATATTATTGAGAATAACAGAATTTAATTCAAAGGTATTAAATAACTTTCCATCCAAAACAACGTCTTTACTAGAATCTAATTTGGAAAATTCCTTAGCAGAATTAGAATTGTCAGAACTAAAAATCAAATTATTTCTGCCAGATTCAATTAGTCCATCATGTTTAGAAGCCAAAACAAATCTTCCTGGAGATGGAGTCCATATATCAGCAGAAGGTGACAAGAGTCTAATTTGACATTCCTCACTGGCCATAAAAATATAATTGTCGTCTTCACCAATCACAGCAGGGCGTAATTTTGACCGATCAACAAGGCACAGCATTTGCAAATCATTACTAGTTGCATTACCAGCTATTATAGTAAAAGGACCATCCAACTGCGAGCCCTTGTATTTAGTTAATAAATTTGAAACATAGTCAGATTTCACAATTCCCCAATCGTCAAGGAAATTTTCATAGGGATTAGAAAGTATAGTGCCAACATCACTCATAGACATATGCTCAACACGAGTTAAATAATCAATTATGTAAGCAACAACTTCACTATCAGTCCCTACTAAGCTATCAACTCCACGAGAGTGTAAGAATTCAATATTTGCACCAAAAGAGCTAATGTCACCATTATGCACTATTGCAGAATTATTTGAATTGAATGGGTGTGACCAAATAGGAAATAGTCCAGGAGAATTCGTAGGTTGGCGAGTATGAGATATCCACATATCTGCTTCAACGGGATTAGCCAACAATCCAGTACTTCTTGCTACATCAATAGGATATCCAATGTCTTTATACACATCAACAAAATTTCCAAAAGAGTATATTCTACCTTTGTAATTTGAATCTTGTACCAATTCAGCATTAATCTTATTGATTGTGTCAGTTAATTTGAGATTATCAGAACAATTAATTTCAGCATTCCAATTATTCATAGAAGCTAGTTTGGTAACATTTTGAGATTTAATTTCAGAAATGCTTAATAATTTATTTCTAATTACATCAACAGTTTCATCATCCTCAACAAATGCTTTTATTTTATATATTTGATTATTGCCATTGAGACTAAAGGCGGCATATCCTGCACCGTATTTACTTCCTCTATATCTAATACATTCAGTTGCCTTAACAATTAATTCGCTAGAAATTTTATTAGAATTTTTTGAAATCATTCCAAAAACTCCACAATCGTCATGTGAAGAATAATTAATTTTAGTCATTAAGGTGCGCCCCCTGGTTTTACATTTAACCGAGTTCTTATAGATGGATCCAAATCAACAGAACGAAGTAATTCACGATTTCCCGTCAGAGTGCTAGAAATAGAATTGAATCCTGCCGCACCTGCTAATAATCGTAATTCTTTTTGTAAGCCTAGAACAAAATATTCGAGTTTTTCATGGGCTTTTTCTGTATTGAACTTCTTAACTGAATCATAACCAATTGAAATAAGTGCAGATTCAGATAGTCCTACGGCATCAGCACCTAAGCCTATAAGTTTGAAGACGTCATATGCGCCACGATTCCTTTTAGAAGATGCAAGAAGATTTATTTTATTTCTAAGTGGTTCATTATTATAAGCTACACTTCTAAGATAACGATCAATTTCAGAAATAGTTATAGCAATATCAAGATCCTTAGAATCAACTAAATATTCAGAATCAACAAGAATTCCATTGATTTTTTCAAAATCTAAAGATTTGACTAATGAAATGGAACTTTCAGATGAAGGAACACGAATGAAAACAAGATTATCGTCAGTACTTGTTTTATCTACTATAGGGTTTAATTCATCGATTTTGCCTTCATAATTAACAATTATAACATTAGGATTCAATTTTGTTTTAGAATTATGAATGTAATTATGAGTGAGAGCAATAGATCTATTAAATTCATTACTAACATTATTAGAATTATTTAAATCAAAAAGAATTCCCATAGAAAAAGCAACTTTAAGAAACATATCCCTAATAGAATCAGATTCAGAAATACGGCCAAAGAATATAGGTAAAGAGAGACGAATTTTTCCATTTCCCAAATAACAAGAAGTTTCTATAGGCTCACGATAAGGATCTATACTCGGACGTGTAACTTGAGCGCCGTCAATTTTTAGAAAGTCACATACATTTTTAGGAAGATCAACAAAAGGAGGGGCAGTGGTGGCCATACTTGTGACAACCGATTCACCTGGAGATTTACCGTTAACGCCTGACAATTCCCATAATTGATTCTTAGTTTCAGCAGTCCAAAACTCATCGTCAGAAGATGTTTTAATATTTGGACGTTGACCAACATAAGGATTAGATTTGTTTGAATCTAATTGTACTCCCAGAATCTCTGCAGTTTCTTCATTCATGTTATAACCTCGCAACAATTCTCGTCGACCAACTAGATCTGCAGCGCGTTTTATTCCCAAAGAACGCAATATCCATTTAAATTCTTCTTGCCAACCAAGTATAAGATTAGTAGTCCATTTAACAGATTGATCAAGAGAGAGAATTCTTTTTGGATTTTCAGTCATTTTATTTGTCAACAAGGCAGGACAGAATCCTATATGGCATTTATGTACCATTAAACATCCCAATCCAACAAGTGTTGCAGTTCCAATACTAACTAAATCGGCACCAAGTGCCATTAATTTAGCTGTGTCCTCAGCATTAGTAACCGCACCAGCTGCAATTACAGAAAATCCTTTTCTTAGACCTTGATCAGTGAGTATACGATCTACCGATGAAACGGCTAAATCAATTGGCAGTCCAATATTATCTCTAACAACATAAGGAGCCGCACCAGTGCCTGCTCCAGCACCATCTATAATTATTCCGTCAGCCCCCATGCTAGCAACACCGCTGGCAATATAAGGTATGTAATTAGTTAAACCAACTTTAACGAATACAGGTTTTCCAGTAGCTTCTTTAAGTGCCCAAATTCTCTGACCCAAGTCCTCTATAGAATAAATATCATGATGAGGTGCAGGGGAAATAGCGTCTTTCCCAATTGGGATTCTTCGTGCAAGAGAAATTGATTCAGTGACTTTTGATCCAGGTAAATGTCCTCCAATACCAGGCTTTGCACCTTGACCTACTTTTATTACTATTCCAAGACCCTTGCGAAGAACGTCTACATCAACTCCAAATCTTCCAGATGCCCACTGTACAGTAATTCTCTTGCATTTAGCAACATCAGAATTCAATCCTCCTTCACCAGTACCAGTTAAAACTCCAGTTATATCTGCGGCTCGTGCTAGAGCAATGTTTGGTATTCCACTTAATGCTCCAAATGACATATCTCCCAAATAAAGAGGAGCCTTAAGATCAATTCGATCATATGCAAGTTTAACTGAAGAACTATAATCATCTAATAATTCAAGATTTTCTTTATTGTTTTGAAATTCTTCATTTGATTTTATAGGATCAATATTTTCAAAACATAAACGATCATAAACACGTAAACTATCAGAATTATTATCCCAGAGATAATCGGCACGACCAGTAAGACCCAAAGAACGTAAATGTTCTATTTTCCTAGGAGACCATATTTCTCTTTGTTTTGGTTCAGGAATTTTAGTATAAGTTTTCAGTTCAAATACAGAACCAGATTTCTGTGCCATTATCCTAATACAACTTCTCCGAATAATATATATAAAAAAAGATTTATATCTATTGCGCATATAAAATGACATAAAATGGTCATTAATGTGATTAAAAATGCAAGAATTGGACAAAAATGAACTAGAAATAATAAAAGAGCTTGTAAAAAATCCACGAATTTCAGATAATAAAATAAGTAAAAATACTAAAATCCCTGTAAAAACAGTAAATAGAAAAAGAAAAAAACTAGAAGAAACAGGAATTATAAATTACTATTTTTCAATAAATACAAGAAAAGATGGATTAGGGTGGTTTCCATCACGTCATATGTATACAATAAAGTTTAAGCTTGGATTGAGTCAGAATAAATTAATACGTGAAATAAAGGAAGAAATGAATGTACGAACGATTTTTACAGATATAATATATGAATCTCATATAGCAGAAATAGATGGGCATACAGGACTATTATTAATATTGGAAGGCAGTAGTGATGA
>JAYZAG010000040.1:0-8526 GCA_036422215.1 Thermoproteota archaeon | reverse complement strand
CAAAGTCGTAACAATCATACCATTACGCATTGGAACCATTGGATCTGTGAAATTTTTAGATCTTACAAAAGGCAGTCCTAAAACTGTAGCAAATATTCCGACAGCTCTAGCTAAAAGAGGAAATATAACAAAAAGTGGATTGCCTAAAGCAAGAGCAATAGTAACACCAACTATCATCGCACCAATATTTTCAGCAGTCATAGATTCAAAAAGATCTGCACCTCGACCAGCTACATCACCAACATTATCTCCTACATTGTCAGCAATTACAGCAGGATTTCTAGGATCATCTTCAGGAATTCCAGCTTCAACTTTACCTACAAGATCAGCACCAACGTCAGCTGCTTTAGTAAAAATTCCTCCTCCTAATTGTGCAAAAAGAGCAGCAAGACTAGCTCCAAATCCTAAACCAACTAATAATGTAGGCTCTTGACCATAAATGTAAAACAGTCCAGACACAGCAATCAAGCTTAGGCCTACATTGAATAATCCCATAACTAATCCGCCGTAATAAGAAATCTTTAGTGGAGTTTCAAGATCTTTACTAGAAGCAAAAGTGGTTCGAGCATTTGCACGAGTAGCAATATCCATTCCAATATAACCTGCCGCTAAAGAGAATGCAGCTCCTATAGTAAATGCAACACTAACATAAGGAGTTCCTGAATATAATCTCCAATCAAAAACAATATACAATGCAATTGCAATAATTATAGAAATAATTGAGATTGTTTTATATTGTCGATTTAAATAAGCTTTCGAACCATCTCGAATTGCATTATAGATCTCAACCATTTTTTCATTTCCGATTTCAAATTTATTTATCCAGAAATAAAGATAAGCAGCAAATAACAATGAACCGATTCCGGTTAATGGTGCCAATAATTCGAGTAATGAGAGACCAAATACCATTTTATTATATTACCTATGTCAAAATGTATTTAATAATAGAATATAAAGATTAAAGTTTATTCTGATTTATTTAAACCAAGAATTAGAAATGGTAATAATAAGGTAGCTTCACCATATATATTAGCAATTTTAGCATTAGAAGCAATCTTGCCCCAAGATATGGCTTCTTGGGTTCGTGCACCACTAAGACTTCCATCAAATTCATTTGCAGTTGTTAAATATACGGCATAATCTAAACCATTTTTAAATTGATTCCACCAAATAGTGTGATGTTTAGATATTCCGCCTCCAACAATCAATGCACCTGTTTTAGTTGATTTAAATACAATATCTGATAGAAGGGTTTGATCATCAAAAATATCCAAACTGAAATCAGGATGTTTTTGATTGAATAACCAGAGTTGAGAACCTACGCTTCCATCGACTAATCCAGGCACTATTATGGGAATTGATTGTTTTTGAGCCCAAAAAAGCAAAGAGTCTTCAGTATTAAGTTTCTTTCCAATTAATTCACAAAGAGTATTACTTGAGAGAGATCGATTACCTTTAGAATAAAATTCATCAAGTAAAGGATTCATAAAATTTTCAATTGTTTCTCCATAGGATGAATTAGGTATAAGAACACTGCCAAGTCTATGGAATCCTTCTTGTTCTAATTTTTTATCGTCCATAAAAAAATCACCGTTGTAATAGTTCGAAACAGACCTCGAAATATCATGATCAAGAGTCCCACAAGTTGTGATTATAACATCTACAAATTTTCTTTTTATCATTTCCTTAAGAATTCCACGTGTACCTGTTGCAACTATAGATGCAGGAAATGAAAGAAACTTCGTACAAGTATCATCATTTTGCATTTCTTTAAGAATTGAGAGTCCTTTATGAAATTCTTTATTTGTAAAACCCCCTGCATTTTCAAAAGATTTAATCAAAGAATTAAAAGTTGTTGTGTCACTTATTTCAATATCTTCGACTTTTTCTAATGGTGGATTCATTTCTAATTTTTTAATCCAATATGTTTACATCATGTGGGCCACTTTCAGCTTTACCAGCTTCAGTTATTCGAATAAATTCTGAATTATCACGTAATTCATTCAAATTGTGAGCTCCAGAATAACTTAGACCTGAACGTAAACCTCCTACAAGTTTGTTTATGACATCAGTTTCTTGTCCTCTATGAGGAACCATAGCTTCAACTCCTTCAGGAACATAATCTAATAAATAATTCTCATCAACTGATTCTGATTCTTTAGATTTTCTTTCAACAGCTGCGCTTAAAGATGCCATGCCACGAGTCATTTTAAATTTTCCGTTAGGACGCATAATTGTAATTCCTGGACTTTCATCAGTGCCAGCAAGAAGACTTCCAATCATTACACTAGATGAACCTGCAGCAATTGCTTTAGTAATGTCACCTGATGTACGAATTCCACCGTCAGCAATAACAGGAATATTATGCTTTTGAGCGATGATTGCTGCATCATTAATTGCAGTTAATTGAGGAACACCTGTACCGGTAACAATCCTAGTAATGCATATAGATCCAGAACCTACTCCAATTTTGATTCCGTCAACATCTGCCTTGATCAAATCTTCAGCTCCTTTACTAGTTGCAACATTTCCTGCAATGATATCAACGCCGTTAAGATGTTTTCGTAGTTTAGTAATCATATCAATTGCTAAATCAGAATGTCCATGAGCTATATCAACGACTATTGTATCTGCGCCAGCTTCACACAGTGCTTGAGCTCTATCTAAATCATTATCTTTTACACCAATTGCAGCGCCAACCATTAATCTTCCTTTGTTGTCTTTTGATGCAATAGGAAAACGTTCACGTTTGTCAATATCTTTGCTAGTAACAAGTCCTATAAGATTACCTTCAGAACTAACAATGGGTAATTTTTCAATTTTATTATCAATAAAAATCTTTTTAGCTTCATCGAGAGTTGTACCGTCAGGTGCAGTAATGAGATCTTTACTCATTATATCTTTAACAGGCTTTTTGTCATCATATTCAAAAAACAAGTCACGTTTAGTTATAATTCCAATCAACTTATCATTGTCATTTTTAACTAATATGCCACCAATTTTATTATTTCTCATTAATTCTTTTACTTGATAAACTGTCCCATCAGAATTTATTGTGATAGGTTGTTCAATCATTATACCCTCCGATCTTTTTACTTTAAGAACTTCAGAAACTTGTTGATTTTGTGTTAAAAATCTATGTATTATTCCTATCCCTCCAAGTCTAGCAATTGTAATAGCCATTTCAGATTCTGTAACAGTATCCATATTAGCACTAACAATAGGAATATTTAATTCGATATTACGTGATAACATGGTCTTAGTGTTTACATTTTTTCTTGATTTAATATCAGAACGTTTAGGAACTAATAAAACGTCATCAAAGGTTAATCCAACTCGAACATTTTTAGCATCTATTTCATGCAATCCAAAATATTGCAATATATACTACAATATAAACAATGCCTCGAAATTTTCATTAATTTAGATATAAATACATACTTCAATATCTAAAAAGAATCGTAGGTTAAAGATAGTTAAATGAACACTATAGAAATTGATGAAAATATATTAAATACAATTAATTTCAAGCGAGAGTCCAATTCAAAGAAAGGTGATAATGGGAGAATTGCAATAATAGGCGGAAGTAGACTTTATCACGGAGCGCCATTACTATCAGCACTAGCTGGATTAAGAACTGGAGCAGATTTAGCATATATATTTGCGCCTAAAGAAATAAGCAATTCATTAAGATCATATTCACCGAATGTAATTGTTCGACCATATAATGATAACAAAATAACAAAAGGAGTGGCAAACCAGATCCTAAAATCATTACCAAAAATAGACGCAGTTGTAATTGGGCCAGGTTTAGGCAAACAAAGAATAGATGGAATTAAAAAAATAATCGAAGAATTATCAAAAACTAACATTCGAATAATTTTAGATGCAGATATACTACAGCCAGAAATAATTGAATTTATAGATGGTAAAAATGTAATAATGACTCCACATATAGGAGAATTCAATAGATTATTTAAACTAACATTCGAACAAAATGATGAAAAAATAATTGAAGAAATACAAAAAAGGGCAATAAAATCAAAAAGCACAATATTACTAAAAGGTAAAAATGATATTATTTGTAATGAACAGAAAATAGGCATAAATAAAAACGGTAATCCAGGAATGACAGTAGGAGGAACAGGCGATGTTTTAACAGGGATATTAGCAGCATTAATTACAAAAACAGAGGATGGTTTTACTGCAGCATGTGCAGCAGCATACATTAATACAGTTACGGGAGAACATGTATTCAAGGAATTAGGGTATGGATTTTTGGCAACAGATATAATAAATAAAATTCCAATAATAATAAAAGAAAAAATATAAAACATAATGTGAGATGTTTATTGAAGTGAAAATCGATAGAAAATACATAAAACAAATAGAACAGTCAGATATAGAAAAAGAAATCACAATAGCAGGATGGGTTGAAGAAATAAGACAATTAGGTCCTATAACATTTTTAATTCTAAAAGATTCAACAGGTGAAATTCAATTAGTAGCAAAAAAACAGAATGTGAGTGAACAAACATATGATTTAATTCATAAAATAAAAAAACAAGATTCAATAGTAGTAGTAGGAATAATACAGTCAACTAAATCAAAAACAAACAAATTTGAATTAATCATAAAGAACATAGGCTCAAGATTTCCAATTAGTTCGACATTACCATTTGATCCAAATGAGAAAATAAAGTCAGGTTTGGATAACAGACTAAATTCAAGAGCCCTAGATATAAAAAGTGCAAAAAATCAAGCAATATTTCACATAAGACATGAAACACTAAAAATAATAAGAAATTTTCTAATTGAAAATAATTTTGTAGAAGTAAATACTCCCAAAATAATAGCAGAAGCTGCAGAAGGAGGATCAAATTTATTTGAAATTGATTATTTCAAAAGAAAGGCGTTCTTAGCGCAAAGTCCACAACTATACAAAGAACAAATAATAATGTCTTTAGATAGAGTTTTTGAAATAGCAACATATTTCAGAGCAGAAAGATCACATACAACAAAACATTTGAATGAATTTACAAGTGTAGATATTGAAGCTGCATACATAGATCAGGAAGAAGCAATGAACATCTGTGAAGATATGATAGTCCACATAATAAAAGGCCTAAAAGAAAATTGCAATGAATATATGGAAAAATTAGGAGTTTCATTAGATATTCCTAAAAATAGGTTTGAAAGAATATCTTACCAAAAAATAATATCAATGCTAAAAGATTCAGGAGTTGATATAAAAGAAGGGGATGACATAACAGATAAATCACTTTCAGTATTAGGAGAAAAATCCGATGACTTCTACTTTATAACAAATTGGCCTAAAGAAATAAAGCCATTTTACATAGCAGAAAATAAGAAAACAGGAGAAAGTGAGTCATTTGATTTACAATTTAAAAACTTAGAATTAGCATCAGGTGGAACAAGAATACATGAAAAAAATGAATTAGAAGAAAGAATTAAATCATTAAACATGTCAACAGAAAATTTCAAATCACATTTAGAAACATTCTCATGGGGAATGCCTCCTCATGCAGGGCTAGGATTAGGATTTGATAGATTGATGATGATTTTAACTAATCAAACAAACATCAGAGATGTTGTGTTATATCCAAGAGACGAGTATAGATTAAGTCCTTAAAGAGCTTTGTAGTTGTCACTCCAATTTGAATATGCATTAAGCATTTCAGGATTGACACTTGGTTTTCTTTGATCTATAATATCTCGGAAATCGTCAAAATTGATTTCTCGAGTAGTAACATTAGTATTTGAAGCCTCACCGTTTTCAAATAATTCAGATACAACACGTAATTGAACTGATTGACAAATATCCTTTATATCACTCCCTGAATACCCATCCATTAAATCTGCCAATTCAGACATTTTGACATTTATATTAACTCTTAAAGGAGAAGTATTAGCTTCCAACATTTCAGTACGAGCATCTAAATTAGGAAGGGGTACATACACTCGTTTTTGGAATCTTCGTAGATATGGCCAATCAAGAGACCAAGGTTTGTTAGTAGCAGCAATAACATAAAGATTTAGTTTTTGTCCTTTATCCATTATTCCATCCATTTCTTGTAGAAATTGATTGCGAACTCTTATTTCTCCACCAACTTCTTGATTTCTAGAACCTAAAAGTGAATCAACCTCATCTATGAATATAATAACAGAAGTTGTTCCATGAGATAATAATTTCCTAGCAGAGCTAAATAGTTTTGCAACATTTTTTTCAGCCTCTCCAAGCCATTTAGACATGACAGTGGCAGCATCTATTGCAATAAATGAGCCATCAATTTCAGCAGCTACTGCAGCAGCTAAAAGTGTTTTTCCACATCCAGGAGGCCCATACAAAAGTACCCCACGTGGCCATCCTAAAGGAAATAGATCAGGTCTCATTGATGGAAAAGAAATTGATTGTCGAAGTGCAGCTTTAGTTTTGTCCAATCCAACAACATCACTCCATTTTACATTTGGCTTTTCATCAATGATTAAATCTTCATAAGTTGCTTTAAGATGTTCAACAATTGATGATGATTTATTATCAGTGTTAGTTTTAGTAGTGGTTTCCTGTGAATCAGATTCAGTGCCAGAGTTTCTTAGTGCGTTTATACGTTCCTGATATTTTGAAGCTCTCTCAAGATATATCTTATTTAAACTATAATTTGGATATAATTTAGTAAGTTTAATTAAAGTATCAATAGTTTTTTGATAACTTTGAATAGCCGCACCTCTAGAACCATAAGAATCATGTTGAATTGCCTGAGCAGCATGTTTTTTTGCAGTTTCTTCTAACTGTCTAGCAGGAAGACCATTTGTTGGAAATCCATTACTCATCTTTTTGATTTCCCCCAGTATTCAATTTATTCAATTTTTGAAGTGACATTCCACCTGAACGATAAACATTATTCAAATTTTCAATTTCTTTCATTATGTGATTTCCAGTATGTTCAACATGATTAGATTTTCCGTCAGGAGAAGATATGTTTCCTAATTTATGTAGTGTGTTGATGATTGACTCATTTATTTCAGATGAGATTTTTTCTAAATCAGGAACTAAATTAACAATAGACTTGTTTAATCCATTAAAAGTATCCAAAGCTTTTTCCATGTGATAGAATGAATCGCCTAATACAGATAGGCTTTCTAATCTTACTATTATTTTCAATAAGGAGAGTTCAGAAGTCGTGATAGATTCAAGAGCGCTATTAATTTCTGCATATTCATCTTCATAAACAATATATTTCTTATCATTAGGCATCTTAATTGAATTTAATTTAGTGGTTAGATCTTTTTTCCTGTTTTCAAGTTTGTTTTTAAGATTTTCAATTTCAGTTTTATGCTGATTAATATTTTTTATTGCCAAAAGTATTTCATAATGTAAATCTTTATATTTATTTTTCTTGCTTTTTAAGACTAAAGATTTCTGTTTATTTATTTGAGTTAATATTTCATTCATGTGCATTTCAACTTCCAAGATAGTGGAAGAATTTTTGCTATGTGGCTTCCCGTATACGAGTCTTATTAGAGAGTGGTTCAGGTAAATCAGGGAATTTAGAGTGCATCTGTTCTTCAGCTATTACACTAGCTTCATCCATAATTTTTTGAGATTCTTCATTTGCAATGTCGATATTTAATTCAGATTTACCAGTTTCTCCTGCCTCGGTCATTATTTCACTTAATAGATTACTAAGACTATTCATTTCATTTTCTGCCTGAGGAATAATATTCGTCATTCCTGATTGAATATTCTTAATTACACTCATTGCAGGAGTTAAAGTAACAACAACATCTCCAAGTTCTTGTACTGTATTAAGCCGTATAGTTATTTGATCTAAAGCTAATTTAGTTCTATGAATCATTTGATTCATTTTTCTAAGTTCAGCAAGCTCATTAGCAAAAACTTGTGCGCTTTCAGTATCCTTACGTTTTGTGGAATTTACAACCTTGGACCAAATTTCTTTGTCCCTGTGATCCAATTTAGATGCTGCATGATCTAATTTGCTAACCTGTGAATTTATTTGAGTAATTGCTTGTGCTAAACGTGGTTTTAATGGATCCGATGGTCTAACTGCTTCTTTGACTTTCCCGCTTAAACTTTGATTATTTTTCTTTACCCATTTAGAACTGAATTGAGACATGCTATTACCTGAATATTAGATGGAGGGGAAACCTATTAGGACTAGTTATTCTAGATTTCCTCGCAAGATTGTCAAAAACATTTAATCATTTTTAGCGCCAAAAGGTTCGATTCCAATGTTTTATTTCATATTCTCGAATATTATTTATTATATATGGATCTTTTTCTGCTATTTTTTTAGCATGATCTATAGAATCAGCTTTAATGATTATAACTGCGCCAGTATTATCGAGAAATTTACCTCCTGCAATAACACATCCATCATCATATAATTCAGTAAGATAGTCTAAATGACTTTTACGTACTTTTTGCATAGAATCAAGATCTGAAATCTGATTTTGAATTATAACAAAAAAAGAATCTTCAGTCAT
>JAYZAG010000039.1:0-4779 GCA_036422215.1 Thermoproteota archaeon | reverse complement strand
AGACTTTGTGAAATAACTTCATTTGTAATTATTTCAGCTTGTTCGATAGAATTCCAAGTTAGTTTAGAAGATTTCAGAACAACAACGTTATGATGTTCGTCTTGATCGACTTTTACCACAATAACATCATCTATTATTTTTTGTAGTGTGCCAACGAATATGTGTTCAGCAGTATGTGCGGCAGGAATTTGATTTACATTCATAGGTATTTCATTCTTACAATTATACCTAAAAGAACTAATCCGATCATGATTGATAGAACTAACAATATATCATCAAAGGAATTAGATGAGCTAATTTCTATAGGAAATGAAGCTGTGGAAGTATCAGCAGAATCTATTATCTCAACAATAACTGAATAATCACCAGGTTCAACAAATTCAAATTTTATGGAAAAATCTCCATTAAGAGGATCAAAATATTTCAATGTATTATCAGTAAAATCAATTTCTTCAACGGGCATGTCATTTTCTTCAAATATTTTTGGATTATTTTTAAATTGAGCAATGATTTGGTCGTCATATAACAATGAAACTTCAACTTTTGTCCCATCAATACCTAACTGAGTGGTTGCATTTTGAACGCTAAACAGAAGGTATGTTTCCTCTCCTTCAATAGGAAATAGAGGTTCAGATAAGAACTGAAATCTATAACCTCTATCAGTTTGCTCCATGCCTCCTATTATATGAGCGTCAACAAACAGAAAGGAAGAAAATATTATCAATAATAATGAAAAATATAAAATAATGCTAGAGTTATTCAACAAAGTAAATACAACGCAATTGTTCAAAAAGATTTATGCGACGATAGATATACGTAACAAGAGGGTGGCTTGGATCAATATCAAATAACAGGGACCTTTTTGGCTATAGGTTTCATAGCGATAATAGGATTTCTTGCAGATTTGATTTTTAAAAAGAAAAACATACCAGACATACCAATTTTAATATTCATAGGTTTACTAATAGGTCCAATTTTGAACCTATTAGATCAAGAATTATTATTTGGTGCTGCACCATTCTTTACAGCTTTAGCCATAACTGCAATACTATTTGATGGAGGTTTGAAATTAGACCTGGATGAAATATTTGGCGGTGCAAAAGCAATACCATTAGCAATTACAGCCTTCATTTTGAGCGGAGGGTTGGTATATATTTTAGCGACGTACATGTTAGATTACATATTTCCACAAAACCTATTTTTCGCAATAGTAATGGGAGGAACTAGTTCCGCAGTAGTAATTCCATTGATAGAGAAAATTTCAGAAAAAAGAATCAATGCAAAAGTTTCAAAAGAAAAAATTGAAGATGAATCGTCAGAAAAACAAGATATAATGAAATCAATGAATAAAATAAAATCAATACTAAATCTTGAATCGGCAATAACAGATGTGTTTGTAATAGTATTTTCTGTAACACTGTTACAAATTATAGCAGAAGGTACAAAAGGAGGAGTATTGAATCAAGTATTATCAGGAATTGCATCAGCTTTTGCAATAGGCATAGTACTTGGAGTTATAGGAGGAATAGTATGGGTGAGAACACTTGCAATAAGTGATGTTTCAGGTTCATCAGAACAAGAAAAATTAAGGTCATATGATGACATTTTAACATTCACAACTGCAATATTATTATATGGAATATCTGAATATGTTGGAGGGAGTGGACCTCTTGCTGCATTAACATTTGGTTTCATATTAGGAAATGGAAAACAATTTGCTTCAGCCGTAAGAATGAAAAAATATGTTCCCGCAGGAGAGATGATAAGAAAATTCCAGCACGAAATATCATTTCTATTGAAGACATTCTTTTTCATATACATAGGAGTAATTTTGCCTTTGAGTAATCTCATATTATTTTTCTATGCAACAATAATAACAATTGGATTATTACTGATTAGATATGTAACAGTTTATATAACTACAAATGGTCCATCAAAAATTGAAGTAACGGATGAAGACAGACATATAATGTCAGTAATGATACCAAGAGGTTTAGCGGCTGCGGCTGTTTCACAATTACCCTCAACTTTTGGTTTAGATTGGCAATTGGCAGAAATAGTAGGTACAATAATTTTTCTAACAGTAATAATAACAAGCATAGCATCCACATACGGTACAATTGGGAAACTGGTACCGAATATTGTTACAAATATAAAGAAAAAGATTAGCCCAAATAAGAAAAAAATGAGTCCAAATAAGAAAAAAATGAGTCCAAATGAATAAAAACAAGTTTCATAAACAGTAAATTTTTAGTATGGAAATGTAATTAACAATAACATTGAATCCATTACTACCAAATTCAGACAAAAATATCACAAAAAAAATGCTGGATTACTTAGAAATAGACAGCATAGATGAATTGTTTAGTGATGTTCCGGATGATTTGCTTTATGATAAAGATTTAGAGATCCCTCATGCAAAAAGTGAATTTGAAATTGAGAGAATGATTACAAGTAAACTAGCAAAAAACAAAACAATCAATACAAATTTTCTTGGAGGAGGAATGTATCACACATATGTGCCATCAGTAGTTGATGAATTAGCTACAAGATCAGAATTTTTAACATCATATACACAATATCAATCCGAAGCTAGTCAAGGAATTTTGCAAGCTATGTTTGAATATCAGAGTATGATGTGTGATTTAACACAAATGGACATTGTGAATAGTTCGATGTATGATTGGGGTACAAGTTTAGCTGAAGCAATAAGAATGGCAATAAGAATAAATAAAAAAAATAGAATTATAACGTTCAGAAATACGGGGAAAGAGCGAATAGATATACTAAGGACATATTCCGAACCATTAGGAATACAACTAGACATATTAGATTATAAAAATGATGGTCAAATAGATTACCAACAACTTCAGAATAAGATGTCTGATGATGTTTCAGCTGTATACGTAGAACATCCAAACTTATTTGGCATATTGGAAGAGCAGTTAGATGATATTTCAGCATTAATACATAGAAAAAATGGTTTGCTAATAATGGGAATAGATCCTATTTCACTGGGTTTAATAAAACCACCTGGAGAATACAATGCAGATATAGTAATAGGAGAAGGACAAAATTTAGGTCTTCATATGAATTATGGAGGTCCTTCATTTGGAATTTTTGCAGCAAAAGGAGATAACAAGATTATCAGGCAGATGCCAGGAAGAATAATAGGATTAGCTAATTCCATAGATTATGAAGAAAGAGGATTTTCAATGATAATGCAAACAAGAGAACAAAACATAAGAAGAGAAAATGCTACCTCTAATATCTGTACGAATCAGACATTATGTGTTGTAGCTGCAGCAATATACATGGCATCATTAGGAGAAACAGGAATTAAGGAATTGGCGGCTTCGATAAATATAAAATCGCAGTATGCTAATAAATTAATTAACGAGATAGATATTTTCAAAAATAAATTCGAATCTCCATTTTTCAGAGAGTTTACAATAGAAGTTAATAATAAAAAATACACATCAAAAGACATAATTGAACATCTAGTTAAAAAAGATGTGTTTGTAGGGCCTAGACTAGATACCTGGTTTGAAGAACTAGAAAAATGTTTCAACATTGCAATATCAGATGTTCATTCAGAAACAGATGTAAACAACTTAATAAAGCATCTAAAGGAGATTCAAAATGAATTATAAACAGGCAAAATGGAAAGAACCTTTACTAATAGAAAAAAGTCATAAAGGAAGACAAGGAGTGTCAATTCCTAATATAGAATTCACTGATAAGATTTCACATATTGTGGGGACTAATATACCAAACAAAATGTTAAGAAAATCACTTGAATTGCCTTGTTTATCGCAATTAGATATAGTAAGGCATTTTACGAGATTATCACAAATGAATTTTTCAGTGGATTTGGGAATGTATCCATTAGGAAGTTGCACGATGAAATACAATCCTAAACTGGCAAATCGTATTGTAAATAACAAAGACTTGTCAGAACTACATCCACATCAGGAACCAAAAACTGTACAAGGTTTACTAGAATTACTATATGAGTTAAGTATGTACTTGGAGGAAATAACAGGAACTGATAAAATAAATCTGAATCCATCCGCAGGAGCACATGGAGAATTAGCAGGAGTATTAATAATTAGAAAATATCACCAGATGAATAATAATAAATTAAAAACAGAAATAATTGTCCCTGATTCTGCTCATGGAACAAATCCTGCAAGTGCAGTAATGGCAGGTTTCAAAGTAATCAGAGTAAAATCAGATAAAGAGGGACTAGTTGATATAAAATCTTTGAAAGAAGTTGTTTCAGAAAGAACTGCAGGAATGATGTTAACAGTACCAAATACACATGGATTGTTTGAGAAAAATGTGAAAGAAATAGTATCAATAGTTCATAATGCAGGAGGTTTAATGTATTATGATGGCGCAAATTTAAATGCATTATTAGGAAAAGTTAGGCCAGGAGATATGGGATTCGACATAGTTCACATAAATTTACATAAAACATTTTCAACTCCGCATGGAGGAGGTGGACCAGGAGCAGGTCCAATTGGAGTGAAAAAAAATCTGATCAAGTTCCTGCCAATACCTATATTATCAAAAGACAAAAATGGTATCAAATTTGAAGATGAATACCCATACACTATTGGAAGAATAAAATCATTTTATGGAAACATAGCAGTGCTGATAAGAGCTCTGACGTACATTTTAATGTTAGGTAAAGAAGGCATAAAAGAAATATCAGAACAATCAGTATTATCAGCAAATTATCTATATAAGAAAATAATTAGTGAAAATTATTCG
>JAYZAG010000038.1:0-2995 GCA_036422215.1 Thermoproteota archaeon | reverse complement strand
ACTACTGTGTCATCAGGAGTAATGTCTCCTGTATCGACATTAAATTCATCAATAACCAATCTGTGATAAGTAGGATTAGCTGGATCTTCAGCATCAGTGTTAGTGACTGAAAGAATTACTTTATCTCCTTCTTTTACTGTTATACTTGCAGGCATCCATTTTCTACCTCCTGCATCTTCAACTAATCGAACACTAACTTTTCTTTCAGGGGTTGCACTTTGGGAACTTGAGGAAACATCTTGTGAATCATCAGATCCGCCTCCCATAAACATTAGGGCTCCTCCTATTACTACTATAACCAATACAATTCCTATTATGTTCCGTTGGTTTGAGAGTGCAGACATTTTCAAAAATAGATAAACTCTCACTCTATATAAAATTTATAGTATTCTTAATTTTTAGAAGGTCGGTTCAAAATCCACTAGTAGAATTTCATTCTCAATATTGACCACTATTGTATATTTCTGTGGTAAATACAATCCTCCCACGTCAATACTGTCAAATCTCTCATCTTCTATTGAAAATGATTTTGTTCCATCTATTAGACCTCCCAACGCCCAATATCTTACGATAATTTCATTATTGTTACCTTCTACAGATAATATAGGAACTGGAACTTGAATATCAAATTCAAATTGATCTTTTTCTAATAATCCATTTAACATGTTCTTTTCGAATTCATCTGAAAAATCTTCAGCCTTATTTTCTAGATTATTTTGAAGCATAAAAAATAGAATAATTACAACAACAACTGATACTAGTCCATAATATCGCAGTTTCATACTCTATCCTGCAGTCATTACTCTCCATAATGCTTGGAGTTCTATTTTGTATTGATAATGTGGCCACATTAACCAATCGTTTCTAATTTCATCTCTATCAATCCAAGCTCTTGACATTATAACATCTGATGATAATTGCTCATTATTTATTTTCTTATTTGCAGGTAAACGAAATTCTTTGTTTACAATTTCTGTTTGAGTTTGTTCTGATAATAATAATTCCAAAAACAATAATCCTGCTGCTTTATTTTGTGAATTGAATGTTATTCCTGCATGAATTCCTGAAATAATAGTTCCACTTTCTGGCATATATGCAGCTATGTGATTGTTTTCATCACTTGCTAAATATTCTATAGCATAATCTTGTCTAACATATCCTATCCAGAATTGCCCACTTTGTATTTTATCAAATACTTCTATATCTAATAATCTGTCTGGCATATATTCAATTTCTAATTCCGCTTCAGGGGCATCACTAATTATAAAATTAAGGGAATGAAGCCAATTTTCTGACTTTGTATTATCATAAGGTTTCATTCTATATTCTTGATAATCTTCTGCAGTAAGTAATGCTAGCATTAGGAAAGCTGCTCCTGTATTACTTCTTGATGGAGCGGGGATTGCTAATCTTCCAGGATCAATTCCCTGTCTTGCAGATTTTTGTTCTACTAACCATTGCACTAAATTTGTCACGTTGTTAGGATATTCTTCATATGCACGATCTAAAAATTTTGTATTTCCGACTAAAATGTATTGATCCATTGCGAAAGTCAATGCCTTTTGATCATTTTCTATTCCTTGTATTCCTTCCAAAAAAACTTCCTCTATATCACTATAGTTTTCTACAACATCAATTGGTCCCCAAATTAAATTTGATTCAATTGATCTTCCCATCGGCTCATCTGACATAATAACAACATCATATTTTCCTTGTTTGCTTCCTCCAAGTTTCTCATTGATTAGATTTTGCTGCACTCCTGACCAGTGACCTGTTTCTATATTTATTTTGATACCATATTCTTGTTCATATACTGGGATTACTTGCTCTACGATAAAATTATCAATATCAGTTTCTGAATCGATGAATATGTTCAGTTCTTGACTTTCTTTTGAATCTTCTATAACATCTTTCCATTCTGTATATTCAATACTGTCCTCATCCGAGGTGTTACTAAATGTAAATACAGTTGCCATTCCTAATAGGAATATAATTCCAACAACTCCTACGATTTTTGTATCCACATTATAATTATTACAATAATCCTTATTAATATTTTCCGATTATTTAATAACATTTATAATTCACTTTGTTGTTGTATTTCCCTATGGTCAACATAAAACTTGAAAATGTCTCTAAAAAATATGGCGAGGTAGATGCTGTTAATGATCTAACTCTTGACATACATGACGGAGAATTTCTAACTATTCTTGGCCCATCTGGTTGTGGTAAATCAACAATCATAAGAATGATTGCAGGATTGGAAGAAGTCACTTCAGGTAAAGTCCTTTTTGATAAAGAAATCGTGAATGAAAAACTTCCTCGGGATCGTAATATATCAATGGTCTTTCAGAATTATGCCCTCTTTCCTCATATGACTGTTTCTGAAAATATTGGATTTCCGCTTTTTGCACAAAAAAAACCTGATGATGAAATTAATAATGCTGTGAATAAAACTTCTGATCTCTTGAAGATAAAACATTTACTGACACGAAAGCCTAATGAATTAAGTGGTGGTGAAAAACAACGAGTTGCTCTTGGTAGGGCAATTGCAAAACAACCTAGTATATATCTAATGGACGAACCACTTTCAAATATAGACACTTCTTTAAGAAATGATTTACGTGCTGAAATAACACAATTACAAAAAAAACTCAAAACAACTCTTGTATATGTCACTCATGATCAACAAGAAGCATTGAGCATGTCTGATCGTATAGCAGTTTTAAAAGACGGCAAAGTCATTCAGGTCGGAACTCCTGAAGAAATTTACAATCATCCAAAAACAACTTGGATTGGAAGTTTTATTGGTAATCCTCCTATGAATTTCCTAAATTGTAAAATATCAGGATCCGATATTGTTGTCTCTGACTCCTTAAAGTTTTCAATAGATGGAAATGTTGGACAAAAGATCTCCAATAAATCCAATATTGTAGTAGGCATTAGACCTGAAGACATTCACACACATTCATCTGAAAATACTGTCTCTGTAAAT
>JAYZAG010000037.1:0-7023 GCA_036422215.1 Thermoproteota archaeon | reverse complement strand
TATTAGAGAAGGTTTTATCAAATTTAATGATCTTCTTCCTTGAGTTGTTCATCATCTTTTACATATAGATTTCCCATTATTGCTAATAGTACTATAACTATTGGAATCATTGACATTAGAAAGAGTGTATTCCTAGTTTCTATATATTGTATTGTTATTGTTAGTAAAATAATTATGAATATGATTATTGTTATTGATAGTTTAACTAATAAAACCCATGAGTTTCTTCTTGTTCTTGTTTCTTCTTCCATGGTATTTTCTGAAATATAATGATATTAAAGATATGTTTGATTACTTATATTATGAAACAGATAAAAAAATCCCCAAATAAGGATCAAAGTGATAATTCTGTAACTCTTGATCAATTGTTTCGCTTGCAACATGAATATGTTGATGGAATGAACATCCCTCGTTATCCCAAAAAACTTGACTCACGAATCTCATTACTATGCACTGCTATAATCCATGAGGCTATTGAATTACAAAGACTTACTTCTTGGAAATGGTGGAAAAAAGAATCCAAATTCGATATTGTTTCTGCTAAAGAAGAATTGATTGATATATGGCATTTTGTAATACAAGCTTCTATTGAATTAAATATGGATCCAATTGATATATTGCAAGAATACAGCAAAAAAAACAAAATAAACAGAGATCGTCAAAAATCAGGATATTAGATTAAAATCTTTTTTACTAATTCTGTCATTTCATTATCATCTATTTGGTCAAATTTTATGTAATATTCTCCCACTGAATTCATATCTGATGGAGTAATTATTGAAAATATTTTATCTACTATTTTATTCAAAACATTAAATGTTTGTTGTGAACAAACTGGTGTAGCTATCATTATTTTTTTTGGTTTATATTTTTTTAATGACAGAATAATGGCATTCACTGTCGCTCCAGTGGCAATTCCATCATCAATTATTATTATGGTTTTGTTTTTTACTCTATTCAAATCGAAACAATAATTGTATTCTTCTATTTGTGAATTAATGCTTTCGTATGTTTTCTCTATTGTATCTGAAAGATATTCTTTGTTTATAGATAATGTCTCTATTATTTTATCGTCTAAAAACAATGTTCTGTCTTGTGCTATGGCACCTATTGCAAACTCTTTGTTTTCTGGCGCAGGTATTTTTTTTGTAAAAACAACATTCATTTCTGTACCTAACATTTGGGACACTATGTCTGCTATTATTGCGCCGCCTCTTGGAATCCCTATTATTTCTGTGTCTCTGTTTTTGAAACCCACTAGAAGTTTATACAATTTTGTTCCTGCATCTACTCTGTCTTGAAATATCATTTATGTTCAAAATTAGTAACCCAGAAATAGAATTAAATTGTTATTTATATTGCGATGAAGACTCGAACAGAAAAAGACACTCTTGGACATAAAGCCGTGCCCTTCGATGCATATTATGGAATTCAAACTCAAAGAGCTGTTGAGAATTTTCCTATTAGTGGAATTCGCATTAGTGAACCTTTTATTCGAGCCTATATGTGTGTTAAAAAAGCCGCTGCCTTGTCAAATATTGAAGACGGAATGCTTGATAAAAAAAAAGGCAAGTCAATTGTCAAGGCAATAAATGAAGTTCTTGAAGGTAAATACAGAGATCAATTTGTTGTAGATATCTTCCAAATGGGAGCTGGAACTTCTTTTAATATGAATTGTAATGAGGTAATTGCAAATCGCGCTTCTGAGATTCTAGGAGGGAAAAAAGGCAAGTATGATATTATTCACCCTAATGATCATGTGAACATGTGCCAGTCTACCAATGACACATATCCTACTGCTATGAGATTATCTGCTTTGTTTGTTATTCCTCAACTCGAATCTGAATTAGATCAATTAGCTAAATCTCTCAATAAAAAATCTTTAGAATTTAACAACATTTTGAAATCAGGTAGAACTCATCTCCAGGACGCAGTTCCTATAAGACTTGGACAAGAATTTAAAGCGTATTCTTTAACTATCTCTAAATGTCGAAAAAATATATCTGATTCTTCTAACTATTTGAAAGAATTGGGAATAGGAGGCAGTGCTGCGGGAACAGGACTGAACACATCAAAAAATTATTCAAAGATCGTTATAAAAAATCTTAAAACAATAACTAAAATTAATGTAACTAATTCAAAAGATCTTCGTGAGTCAATGCAGAGTAATCTATCTATTTCTATTCTATCTTCATCGTTGAGAAATCTATCATTAGAACTTAGCAGAATTTGTAATGATCTTCGTCTTCTTTCTTCTGGTCCTAATACAGGATTGAATGAAATTAATCTTCCTGCAGTAGCTCCAGGTTCCTCAATAATGCCTGGGAAGGTTAACCCTTCTATATTGGAAATGACTAACATGGTATGTTTTCAGGTTATTGGATGTGATACCACTATCTCACATTCTGTTGAATCTGGACAATTAGAACTAAATGTAATGATGCCTGTTATGGCATATAATCTACTTTTTGCATTAGAAATTCTTACTAATTCATTAAAGCAATTACGAAAATTATGCATCGATGGAATCAGTGCAAATGAAGAAACTTGTAGAAATTATATGGAAAATAGCTTAGGTTTAATGACCGTTTTAAACTCTCACATTGGTTATGAAAAAGCTGCCCTTTTGGCAAAAAAAGCCCTTAATTCTAATAAAAACATGCTTGACATCGTGAAAGATGAGAAAATATTCACTTCTGACGAACTTGATTCAATATTCAATGTTAAAAAATTAACTGGGGAAAAACAATCAAAATAAATAACAATTTCACGCATATGTTAATGGAGACTATTCTAAATGACTGAAAAATTTGATTATGATTCGTATTTGTCCGTTTTCACATGGCGATACGGAAGTAAAGAAATGCGTAAAATATTCTCCGAAAAAAATAAACGTAAAAAATGGCGAGATGTATGGACTGCATTGGCTAAAGGTGAATTTGAATATGGATTGTTAAGCAAAAAAGAATTTCTTGACATAAAAAATAAATCTGATTCTAAATATATTGATATAGATAAAGCACATAAAATTGAAGAAAATATAAAACATGATCTCATGGCTGAAGTTTTGTTATATTCTAAGCAAGCTAAAATTGGCGGTGGTAAAATACATCTTGGCGCAACTTCTATGGATATAGAAGATAATGCTGATATGTTAAAAATTATTGAAGCTCTTAACATTATATATGATCGCTCTATAGAATGTTTATCTTCTCTAAAAGAACAAATAGAAAAATATTCAAATACTCCTTGCATGGGGTGGACTCATATTCAACCTGCTGAACCTATTACTATAGGATATAGATTTTCATTATATGCGCAGGATATCCTAATTGATCTTAAACTTCTTGATCTAATATTAAAAGACATTGCTCATGGGAAAGGTTTCAAGGGTGCAGTTGGTTCATCTGCTAGTTATTCTACTCTTGTTGGACAGAAAAATTCAGAACAATTGGAAGATAAAATCCTTGACTATCTTAATTTGAAATCATATACAATTACATCTCAAATTTATCCACGAAAAGTCGATTCAATAATATTGTTTGCTCTTTCTTCTATTGCTCAGTCTTTACATAAATTTGCTCTTGATATGAGGCTGTTACAATCACCTCCTTTTGGTGAAATCTCTGAACCATTTGGCAAATCACAGGTTGGTTCAAGTGCAATGCCTTTCAAAAGAAATCCTATAATGTTAGAGAGAATTAATTCTCTTACTCGATATGTTAATTCTCTAATCTTTGTACCAATAAATAATTCATCAAATATGATACTTGAAAGAACTCTTGATGACTCTGCCAACCGTAGAATAGTCATTCCTGAGGCCTTTCTAGCCATTGATGAATCTTTACTTCTATTCAATAAGATCATTAAGAAGATGACCATTCATGAATCCAATGTCAAAAAAAATCTTGACCTTTATGGACCTTTTTCGATAATTGAAAACATATTATTGACAACTGCTAAACATGGAGCAAATCGTCAAAAAATGCATGAACGATTAAGAGTATTATCTATGAAAGCATGGAAAGAAATTGAGGATGGAAAACCAAATAATCTCTTATTATATGTAGAAAATGATAAATTAATTCAGAAATATAAGATCAATTTCAAATCACTAAAACCTGAAAACTATGTTGGCAATATTAAGATGCGTACTAAAAAATTTCTAAGCAAAGACCTTAATCCTATTATAAAGAAACATATGAAAAATTCTTAAATGTAAAACTTTGACTATTAGATTACACCCTGAAAAAAATGGCATTAGGGCTATGGGTGTTTCTGAATGTTTTCGAAAATCTGACACTACATCTATATTATGTGGGGTTGTTATTCGTGGAGATCTAGTTGTTGATGGATGTTCTTTCAATACTAGCACTGTTGATGGCGATGATGCTACTCGTAGAATAACATCTCTTTATAGAAACTTTAGACGAAATGATGTAAATGTTATTATTATTTCTGGCTCTATAATTAGTCTATATAATATAATTGATCTTGAAAAAATAAAAAATGCCACAAATGTTTCTACAATATGCATTGCTAGTAAGAGTGGCAAGAATCTTGAAAATATACTCAAGGAAAAGTACAGTAATAATAAAACAAAACTTGATCTCTATAAAAAAATAGGCAAATTACATAAAATCAAACTAAAAAATAATTCTGAGTTGTTTTTTAGGAGCGCAGGAATTGAACGAAATGATGTTAAGCAAATCTTAGATAAATTCACAATAACAGGTAATGTTCCTGAACCAATTCGCTTATCGAAATTACTTGCACGTTCTTTATATTTTGGTACTAAAAAAAATATTTATTCTGGCACTGATCCTTCTGGTTCTGCTGATCCTTCTGGTTCTAATATTGTTACTTGACCAATCATCCATGGATGTGGTTCACAACGATATGTATATACTCCTGGCATTGTAAAAGTAAATGCATACTCTTCACCTGCATCTACAAAATTAGATCTTCCTGCTGATTCTAAAAATGTTTCTTCTGAATTAGAATCCGCGGTTACTGTATGCATTGCCGTATCTGAGTTTGTCCATACTACTCTGTTATCTATACCTAATATTGCAGTCAGTTCTCTGGGAACAAAATTATCTTCTTGTCCTATGTCTATTGATCCATCAAGGATATCAATAATAACTTGACCTTCTGGGTTTAACCATTCTTCAGGAACTACAACTTCAACGTTATTAGCTGGAAACCAAATAAATTGATAATATCCAACTCCTCCTAGAGAGACTAATACTAAGAATATTGTTAACGGTGCTGCAATACTCAATGCCTGATTCTTCACCATGTTTGTTTTACTCAATAAGATCGAGATGTTCATGTATTAAATATAAGTTTTAATTAAAATTCTTCGTATTTTACTATGTAATATTGTCATTCTAGACAATAATCTAAGCGCTTAAATATTATTAGTAATCAAAAAAGTTGTATCGGGTCTCATTTATGTCTAATATTAACAGTGATGAAAAAACAAATGGAAATGAAGAGAAACAACCTTCAAAACCATCCTCACCTGAGAGACGTAACTTTTTGAAACAAATGACTGTAATTGGTGGAATCTTGGGAGTCACTCCTTTCATTCCTTTTGGTAGCTTTTTCAATGCTTCACTAGGAAGCGTAACTCCTGTAAGACAAAAAATTGTTAAAGCTAACGGTCAATTTGCGAAAGTTGATAACATCGAAATCAATAGTGCAGAAATTTTTCCATTTCCTAGAACTGGAGATGAAAAACTCGACGCAGAGCCATTTCGCAGATATCAGTTAATCAGATTAGCTTCAGAACATGGTGGAGATGCTAATGATGTTTCAGCTTTTAGAGTTTATAGTATGATTTGTGTTCATTTGTGGTGTTTATGGGAATATAAACCTGACCGCGAAGTTGAGGTACTCGGTGAAAAACTAACTGGAAACATAGAATGTCCTTGTCACGGTACCAATTATAATGTTTTAACAGGCAAGTCTTGGACTGGTCCTGCAGCTTTGCAGACTGCTCCAAATGACTCATTACCTAATCTTCCTATAGAAATTGATTCTGATGGATACATTTGGGTTCTACCTCCTGATATTTCTATGAAAGTAAACGGTGTGGTTGGAGTTGGGCGCTACACTTAATAAAAATCCCATTATCAAGTTGTGGGATTGGATTGTAAAAAGATTAGAAAGAACTATATTTTTAGGAATAAAACTCACATTTCCTCAGAAATTCTTAAGCCCTATGGGTTACTCTGGAATGTTAACCTTTGCAATATTCATGGTACTCGGTCTCACTGGGGCTGTTCTTATGTTATTCTATGTTCCTACAATTGATGGTGCATGGAACAGTGTACAATATATTGATCATGAAATTCCTTACGGATTCTTGATTAGAAACATACATTATCATGCTTCTAATGCAATGGTATTCTTAGCTGTACTTCACCTTTATTATCAATATTTTAGTGGCAGATATAAAATTAGAAATGAGATTATTTGGGTAACCGGTGTTGTTCTTGGTGTTATAACTATCTTAGAGGCATTTTCTGGATATGATCTGATTTTCAATGACAGAGCTGAACTTGCAATAAGTATAGGTGTAGGGTTAACTGTTTCTAGTCCAGTAATAGGACCTCAACTTACACAATTTATATGGGGCCAAGGATTTTCTGATTTTATTCTTAGGTTGTATGCTTTACACGTATTCGTAATACCTCTAATAATGGTTGCTTTGATGTTTGTACATTTCCCACGTTTTCTAGTATTTGACATTCCTATGATTAGTGCTGTAATTGGTATTGTAGCAATTACTGGCGGTATATTCCCAATTGAAATGGGTGTTCGATTTGATCCAAATCATCCTCCTGGAATAACCGTTCCTGAATGGTACTTGGCTGGACTTTATGCATTTCTTCGGTCCGGGTTTGATCGGTTTGTTACCGGAGGTCTCTTACCTGCTTTACTAATAGTGATGTTTATAGTCGTTCCATTCATTGACAATAGCCGTAAATTTTCATGGAAAGATAGACCTTTCTT
>JAYZAG010000036.1:0-9188 GCA_036422215.1 Thermoproteota archaeon | reverse complement strand
AATGGTTTGTAATAGTTTACTCTTATGTCTCTTAATGAACCAATTACGTTAGACATTATTCCATTTCGTTTTTTACAGACCCAGTGATTTGTTCCTTTTATTATGTTTGTTCTATCTTCTTCATGATTACATCTTACGGTTTCATATGATAGATTATTCACTTTTATTATACTTGGATACAGACTAGAGAAATCTAATACTGCCACATTAAAATGAACTCCAGGTTTTGGTTGAACAACCATTCCTCCTTGATATTTTTTACCTGAAATCCTAGCTTTTGTGTATATTTCTTGATCATTACTTTCATCTGATGCTATCAAATCTTCTCTGTTTGGTATTATGGCATTTATTTTTCTATGTTCAAAATAAATCATACTTCTTATCCAGTTTGATACTCCTAGTCTGGACAAGTCGTTAATTGGCATTTTAGAAACTCTTGATATTACTAATAATAATTTAATCAATAAATTGTTGTTAAAACTTGTTAATTCTAATGTAATTTTTGCATCATTAAAATTATATTCAGCTAATTCATGTATTGGAAGATCTCCTATGAATTTTTCCCCTATGTCTATTTTGGATTTTCCAATTAATGCAGATGATACTGCGTCTAGTGTATGTTCTATGTATTTATTTCCAAATGCGTATATTTGCAATGATCTATTATTGAAAGTTCTGTAAAGATCTAAATGTATTCCATGTTCAATGTGAGCAAATTGCATTCCTGCAAATTTTCTTCCCATCTTTATTGGTATGCTATATTTCTCTAATCCTAATCTTATTGCTCTGTTGTACATGTATCTTAGATCGAATTCATCTCCGTTGTAAGTCACTATGCATGGGTATTCAGACATTATTGAGAATGTTTTTTTAAGTAATTCTTCTTCATTGGAGCATAGAATTATTTCATATTCTAATTGAGTTTTATTTGTTGATTGTTCTTCTTCATCTCTTTTTAATACATACACTTGTTTTTTGTCATCACTGGTACAAACTGCAATAGAAAGTATTGGAAACTTTGCTTCGTTGGAATCTGCTAAAACATCCCTTTCAGATGACACTACTTCTATATCTAATGCCAATCTCTTTATATCTGGAAGCGGCTGATTTAGCAATTCTGCCCATTCTAATATTCCTTTTTTTATGTCTCCGTCTGCAGTATTTTGAACTGCATGTAAAAATTCTTTAGCTTGTTCCGAACTATCATATTTTACAGGGGTTATTTTTGTTTTATTTACATTATAAAAAATTCCAGGAACTAATCCAGAATCATACATGTATGTTTCATAATATTTTATATTTGCTTCATGTGCTGTAACATTTTCCATGTTTCTTATGTTATTTCCTTGTCCTCCTATTACATCTGGAGTCTGTGTAATTATTTTAAAAACATTGATTTTTTTATCTTCTAATAAATCTGTTTTTGTTACATCTTCTATTCTTACTACTCCGTCTTTTTGTAGTATTTCTTTTTTTGTTTTTTCATCAATGTTTTCTGTTTTTACAATACAATATGGTAAATGATCTGATTCATCTTGCCATTTCACCATATTGTCATTTTTTGGATCATAAAATTTCAACAATGCTTTTTTACTTTTACCATCATAATCTGCTGACAGTAATAATAATTCATTATTTTCATAATCCTGTTCATTTTTCATTATTATGTTCACCATTGAATACCTTAATATAATATAAAGGAGTTAATAATTTTAAAAATACGTGATGTATATGATATCTACTTTAACCGCAAACCCACGAAAATTTATACCACATTTATTTATTTTAACAGGAATCTTATGGTCTTTAGCAGGTGTATCGTCCGAGGGCACTTTTATGCTAATTGTACCTGGAATTCTTAACATATTAGTTGGATATGGATTATATAGAAATTTATATCTGAATATTGTTGAGAAAATTTTGGTACCTGTATGTGCTTATAATATAGTTTTGAGCGTCTATGAACTATATTTGTATGTTGGACTCTCTAATTCAGTATTAATTCCAACTTCTATTATAATGATATTATTCCATATTGTAGTAGCCGTGTTGTTTTCAGCCGTTTTGCTTAGAAGAAAATAAATCATTTTTCTGTTCCGCACCTTGTAAATAATTAATGTGAACTATGTGAATAATATTCAAACTTTTATGTTAGAAAAATGTAACAAATTATATTGTGATGGACATTGCCGATAAGATTAATCTAATAAAAAATTCTCCTACTGAGGAGATTGTTACTGAAAGTGAATTACTTGATCTACTGAAAAAAGAAAATCACCCTAAACATTATATTGGACTCGAAATGTCTGGCCCACTTCATTTAGGTAGTTTATTTATGACTGGTAACAAAATCAACGATTTTATAAAAGCAGGCGTTAAAACTCAAATATATCTTGCTGATTGGCATTCATTCATAAATGATAAACTCGGGGGAAATTGGGATAATATAAACGCACTTTCTGAATATTATGAGCGCGCATTCAAGTTTTTCTGTCCAGGGGTAAACATAGTTAGAAGCACTCAATTGTATGAAGATACTGATTACTGGATGAATCTAATTAAATTCTGTAAAAAAATTAATTTTAATCGCATATTGAGATGTTTAACAATAATGGGAAGATCTGAAAAAGAGAATTTAGATTTTTCTCAGTATTTGTACCCATCAATGCAAGCTGTTGATATAAAAACACTTGATCTAGATATTGTCCATTCAGGAACTGATCAAAGAAAGATCCATATGTTAGTTCGTGAAGTTTTTCCTAAACTTGGATGGAAAGTACCTGTTTCTATACACCATCATATTATTTCGGGTTTATCTGTTCCTGATGCCCATTCTAATGATTCACAAAATCCCAAATCTTTTACTAAAATGAGCAAGTCTCAACCTGATAAATCAATTTTCATAAACGATTCTGAAGAAATAATACATAAAAAAATTAAAAAAACTAAAATTGTTAGTAAAGAAGTTGTGAACAATCCTGTTCTTGAATATGCAAAATATGTAATATTTCATGGAAATGATGAATTAACTATAGACAGACCTCCTAAATTTGGTGGCTCATTATCTTTTGACACTTATTCTGAATTGGAACAAGAATATCGCGATGCCAAAATACACCCTGAAGATCTTAAAAATTCAGTTGCCACTAAACTCAATTCAATGATAGACCCAATTCGTAAACATTTGTCTGATTATGAAAAGTTATTACAATAACACTATAATGATAATGTTAAATTATGCAATTTCATTCTTTTAATATGTAAATGACTTCCAATATGTTTGGCGATGTTTTACCAGATACTATTATCACATATCTTCCTGTTTTTTCAATCCTTGCAATTTGTTTATTTTCTTATTTTGTATCTCGTTTTATTCTGAATAAAATCGTTTCTAAACGAATCTTACAAAGCAAAACTAGAATTGATGATGTTTTGCATAAAAATAGGGTTTTTTCCCGAATTTCATATCTCATTCCATTTATAATATTATATAATTTTGTTCCATATTTGTATGAACTTCCTTTGCCAAATATTCCCTATGAAATCACACTTGCATTTTTCAATATTATTTTTCTGGCATTGTTTGTTATTATTATAAATTCAGCCTTAACCAGTTTTGCTGAATTATATGCTCGTAAATACAAACGAATTCCAATAAAAAGTTACATTCAACTACTAAAAATTGGAATATACATAATATCAATCGTCGTTTTTATTTCGATTCTAATCAACCAATCACCTTTGATATTGTTAAGTGGTTTAGGAGCTCTTAGCGCAATTCTTTTATTTATTTTTAAAGACACCATTTTATCAATTATTGCAAATTTACAAATATCTTCAAATGATCTTGTCCAGTTGCATGATTGGATTGAGGCCCCTAAATTTGGCGCAGATGGAGATGTTATTGAAATTGCATTACACACCATTAAAGTCCAGAATTGGGATAAAACTATAACAGTTATTCCCACTCATAAATTAATAGATTCTTCTTTCAAAAATTGGAGAGGCATGACTGAAAGTGGAGGAAGACGGATAATGCGCTCTATTTCTATTGATTTATCTACTATCAAATTCTGCGATGAAAAATTATTGAAAAAACTTCATAAAATTGATGTATTGACTAATTATCTTAGTGAGAAAGAAAAAGAACTCCACGATTTCAATACTTCAACTAAGATAAATGATCCTCATACTGTTAATTCTAGACGGTTAACAAATATTGGAATTTTTAGAATTTATTTAGGTGAATATCTTAAAAATCATCCAAAAATCAATGAAAACATGACCTTTCTTATTCGTCAGCTCGCACCTTCTGATAATGGACTTCCTCTACAGATCTATGTTTTTACAACAGACAATGAATGGATTGAATATGAAAAAATACAATCAGATGTTTTTGATCATGTTCTTGCTGTCGTTTCGGAATTTGACTTAAAATTATTCCAGAAACCAACTGGATACGACGTCTCTAATATAAATTCTGGAAACACTAATAATTAACACATTTTATATCTAGTTCATTAGATGACTAAAAATTTCATTAATATAAATGAACCACATTTAGGTGTAGATGAAATTACTACTGTTCGTGATGTAATAAAAAGTGGTAATCTAAGCAGTGCATCTATAGCTGGAGGTCCAAATGTCCAGAGATTTGAAAAATCATTTTCTAAATATAATAATTGTAAATATTCTATTGCTGTCAATTCTGGCACATCTGCACTTTTTGCATCCTTACTTTCTTTAGATATTAAGCATGGTGATGAAGTAATAGTACCTTCATTTACTTTTAATGCAACTGCAGGCGCTGTTGTTGCCACAGGTGCTAAACCAGTTTTTATTGACATAAATCGCGATGATTATAATTTAGATCCTGCACTCATACCAAAATTAATAAATAAGAAAACAAAAGCAATTATTCCTGTTCATCTTTATGGAAGACCCTCTAATATGAAAGAAATAATGAAAATTTCTAAACGTTATGGACTTCGTGTTATAGAAGACGCATCTCAAGCATTAGGCTCTAAATATTATGGACGATATGCAGGCACTTTATCTGATGTTGGATGTTTTAGTATGTATCCTTCTAAAGTTATAACATCTGGTGAAGGTGGCGTAATAACAACTAATAACAAAAATCTTTATGAAAAATTACAATCAATTAGAAATCATGGAATTGTAAACCAGTCAGGAAATTCAAAATTTTTTGGTTTAAATCTTCGAATGCCTGAAATCGAAGCTGCTATTTCTTATTTTCAATTAAAAAAATTAAATGGATTTATTAAAAAACGTAAAATTAATTCAAATATTCTTTCAGAATTTGTAGAAAAATGTGGATCTGTAAACTCATCTTCTTCTGATAATAATATTCAAACTAATTTCTATTTGTATACTATTTCAATTTCGAAGAACCGTGATGAATTACAATCTAAATTGAATAAATCAGGAATTGGAGCTAGTGTGTATTATAAAACCCCTATTCATAAAATGGATTTTTATAAAAAATTCAATAATAAGAAAATCAATAAAACTAATTCTGAATGGGCTTCTAAACATGTATTGTCTTTACCTATCCATCCTAAAATTTCCCATACACAAATGGAATTCATTGGTAGGACTTTTGTAAAATGCATTGGTAAATGAGTGATCTTGAATGAAAAAAATAGGAATAATAATTCCCACTTATAATGAAAAGAAAAATATTAACATTTTAATTTCTAATCTTGTTAAATTTCTCAAAAATTCTAATTTTGAACCAACTATTCTTGTTATTGATGATAATAGTCCCGATAATACTTCTGAAGAAATTAAAAAAATGAATGGTTTTAATGAAACAATATTTCTAATTGTTAGAGAAGCTAAATTGGGTCTAGGATCAGCTTATTTGGTAGGATATGAATGGATGTTAGATCATTCAATTGATTTTGTTATTCAGATGGACGCTGATAATTCACATCCTCCAAATATAGCTCCTGAACTCGGTAAACTGATTTATGACAATAATGATGTTGTTATTGCTTCACGTTATGTAGGCAGTGGAGGAGTAAAATCATGGCCTCTAAGAAGGAGAATAATAAGTCAAGTTGCAAATTATCTTGTTCGTTTCTTTCTTGTTACGGGAATTAAAGATAATACTAGTGGTTATAGGGCTTTTAATAAAACTGCAATGAATATGCTTTTGAAGACTCAAATCACTTCAAAAGGCTTTTCTTATCTTCCAGAATCTGCATTCTTTTTTAGGAAGAACCACTTTCGAATAATTGAATTTCCATTTATTTTTGAAGATCGTGCTTTGGGTGAAACTAAACTTTCTTATTTTGAAATACTAGGATTCTTAAAATCAATCATTCGTCTATGTTTTGGCAATCTTAAGGGAACTTATAATAAACCACAATAAAACTAATATAATCTGAACATTGTATATCTTATTATGACTGAAGTTACTGAATTAGGCATTCCAGTTTATGAATGTATAAAATGTGGAATTAAGACAAGTTCTGATGAATTGTTATTATTACCTGAGATTAAATGTATTTGCGGTTATCGAATATTAAAGAAAACCAGACCTCCAACTGTGAAAACAATTAAGGCAATATAAATTTCGACAAATGCAAAACTTTTGCTAATGTATTAAATAGGTTTGTTAGGTTATTTGAGGTTATGAAAAGTAAAATTCCTGTTTATGTTGCAGGATATGGAGCTTATGTGCCCCGATTTCGATTATTAACTTCTAATATAGCTAAATTGTGGAAAGGAGGAGGTAAAGGCCCAAATCACAGCAAAAGTGTTGCAAATATTGATGAAGATTCTACTACTATGGCCATTGAAGCATCTAGAAGTGCACTTTTAATGTCTGGAACTGTGAATTTAGGGGCTGTTTTTGTTGGAACTGAATCTAAACCCTATGCAGTTAAACCTACTAGTACTATTGTTTCTCAAGCCTTGGGATTTCATAATGTTTTAGCAGCGGATTTTGAATTTGCATGTAAAGCAGGAACTGAAGCAATTCAAGTAATTACAGGATTAATTGGATCAAATATGATTTCAGAAGGTCTTGCAATCGCTGTAGATACTGCTCAGGGAAGACCAGGTGATGATCTTGAATATACTGCAGGCAGCGCATGTGCATCATTTATTCTCAGTGGAAAAGAAAACAATAGCATTGCTGAAATTGAAGCAAGTTTTTCTTACGTTACTGACACAAGTGATTTTTGGCGTCGACAAACGGAGGAATTTCCTAAACACCTATCTAGATTCACGGGAGAACCTGCTTATTTCCACCATATAGAATCTTCAGTCACCAAATTATTAGATGAAACAAATTTAACTCCATCTGATTTCACTTATGCTGTATTTCACCAACCTAATCCAAAATTCCCTCTTTCAGTTGGAAAAAAATTAGGTTTTACCAAAGAGCAAATTGATCAAGGACTATTGAATCCTGTAATAGGGAATCCCTATTCAGCTAGCTCCCCATTGGGCTTGGCTTCTGTATTGGATGTAGCAAAACCAGGTGATCGTATATTGGTAGCATCATTTGGTTCAGGCGCTGGTAGTGATGCATTTTCTCTAACCGTCAAGCCAGGAATAGAATCTAAAAGAAATACTCCATCGGTGAAACAAATGATAGATGATAATATTGAAATCGATTATTCAACATATACTAAATTTAGAGGAATCCTAAAACAATAAAATATTATAGATATAATGTGGTTGATTTGTCTAACAATTTTATTACAAGTTCGGGATTAGTAGAAATAGGAGATCTCTGGTCAAAATCAATTATAGATATTGCCGTTGATGCTGGAAAAAAAGCATTAGATGAAAGCACTAGTAATCCTGATCTGATAATAATTGCAAATATGTTTTCATCTTTATCTTCTAACCAGGAGAATTTAGGATATGTGATAACTGATGCATTAGGCTTAACTGGATTACCTACATTCAAAATTGAATCTGGGGAATGTTCAGGTGCAATGGCTTGTCATGTTGCTAATAATCTTCTTAAAAAAGACACTTTTGATTCAATTATGGTTATTGGTGTTGAAAAAATGTATGATTTGTTACCTCCTAAAATTATAGAAGCTCTTAGCATTGGTGAAACATATGAATTTTCTCAATATTTTGGAATAACTCCTAGCGCAATTAATGGCTTACTTGCTAGATTGTACATTGACAAGTATGGGATATCTCGAGATGAACTTTCATCTGTACCTGTATTATGCCATCAAAATTCTAAAAACTCATCTCATTCACAATTCAAGAATTCTATTTCATCTGAAATTGTTGAACGATCACCAATGATTTCTGATCCTCTTCATTTGTTGGATATTTCTGCACCTGCTGATGGGGCCGCATCAGTCATTTTATCAAATGTTAAAACTGATTCTTCTGTTGAAATACTCTCTTCTGTAAATAAAACTTCAGAAGTTTTTCTATCTAGAGAAAATATGTTAAGTTTTGAAGCCACTAGAAATGCAACTTCTGACGCTCTTAAACAGGCTAATGTGAATTTAGAAAATATAGATTTGTTTGAGATTCATGATAATACTTCTGTTAATGCTGCACTGATTCTTGAAAATATTGGTCTGTCTTCACCCGGTAATGCCACTCGTGATGTAATGTCTGGAAAATTTTCCATTGAATCTAAACAATCTATTTCCACTTCTGGAGGATTGAAAGCTCGAGGAAATCCAATTGGAGCAACTGGTGTTTATCAAATAGCTGAATGCTATGATCAATTATTAGGTAATTCTACTCAAAAATCAGGTGCAAATATTGCATTAACACATAATATGTCTGGAATTGATTCGAATGTAGTTATGCATGTGTTGAGAGGTAATTCATAGAAATGTCTGTATCATATTGGCGGCAGCGAGATAGGTATTATAGGATTATTGGTTCACGTTGTAATAATTGTAGTAAATTATTCTTTCCGTATGTTAGAAATTGTAAAGCATGTAATTCTACAAACATTGTTGATGAAGAAATGTCAAAAACTGGAAAATTACTTTCATACACTTATTTATTTGAAACTACCAATGAATTCTCTCATCAAATTCCCATTCTATTTGGATTAATTGAATTGGAAAATGGTGTTCGACTCATAAGTCAAATCACTGATTATCAAGATCGCACTGTCCAAATTGGTAAAAATGTAAAAGCTGTTTTTAGAAAAATCAGAGAAG
>JAYZAG010000035.1:0-9311 GCA_036422215.1 Thermoproteota archaeon | reverse complement strand
ATTTTCGAACCCACCATGGGCAATAATATTATTAGCAATCATACTAATGTCTTCATTTCTATTGCATGAAATTGCACATAAATCAATAGCAATAAAGAATCATTTAAAGGCAGAATTTAGAATTAATTCATTTGGAGCAATCTTGACTCTAATTAGTGTCATATCTCCATTGAAAATAATAGCTCCAGGCGCAGTGATGATACACGGAGCTACAGATAAAACAACACTAGGTAGAATTGCACTAGCTGGTCCTCTAACAAATATAGCAATCGCAGTAATATTCATAACAATAAGTTTAGCGACTAATCCAACAAACACTCTATATTCGATAATAAGAACATCTGTAGCCCTAAATGGCTTGTTAGCAGCATTTAATCTCCTCCCATTTGGAATGTTAGATGGGAAAAAGGTAATAAGTTGGGATAAAAAAATATGGGCAATAATCTTCTTATCCGCACTATTTTTATTCTTTTTCTCTAATAGGATAGTGTAGAAAATGAAGATGATAGCGAGCTTTTCTGAATTAAAAACGGATTTATTAGTAATGTTCTTTTTTGAAAATGAAATTGAAACAAGAGGCACGGATAAAACAACAGCAGGAATAATTAAATCTGCTTTTCAGCAGAAGGAGTTTACTGGAAAAATTAATCAGTCAATTCTAATACGAAACAACAAAAACATAAATAAAATATTACTAATAGGTTTAGGAAAAAGAAATGAATTAAATTTTGAAAAAATGATGAACGCAGCAAGCATAGGTTCATCATTCATGATAAAATCAAAATCATCCAACAGAAAAATAACTTATAGTTTATTTAACAATAGACAAGATGATAAAGTATTTGAAGAATATATTCAGGCTATAAGCCAAGGCGCAGATTTAGGATTGTATAAATTTGATAAATACAAAAAAGACAAAACAAGAGAAGTATCTATAGATTTTTGGGGAAGAGAAGAAAATAGAAGAAACGCAAATAAACAAATCAAAACGGGAACAATAATTTCTGATGGAGTTTCTTTAGCAAGGGATATTTCAAATATGCCAAGTAGTGACTGCACTCCCTTAATGTTAGCATCAAGAGCTAAAAAAATATCAAACAAATCAGGATTAAAATGCAGAATTATCAAAAAAGATCAGTTAAAAAAATTAGGAATGGGAGGAATAATTGGTGTTTCAAAAGGCTCACATCAACCTCCAGTTTGTATAGTTTTAGAACATAAAGGGGGCAAAAAAAATGAAAAGCCTGTTGTAATAGTAGGAAAAACAATTACATTTGATAGTGGAGGCATTTCAATCAAACCTTCAGCAGCAATGGATGAGATGAAACATGATAAATCAGGAGGTGCAGCAGTTTTAGGAATAATGGAATCAGTTTCGAGACTAAAAATACCAATGAACATCATCGGAATAATGCCTACAACAGAGAATTTACCTGGAGGGAATGCATACAAACCAGGAGATGTTTTAACATTTTACAATAAAAAAACAGCAGAAATATTAAACACAGATGCAGAAGGCAGATTAGTTTTAGCAGATGCATTGGCTTTAGCCCAAGATTATAAACCAAGAGCAATAATTGATTTAGCTACACTAACGGGAGCTTGTATAGTTGCATTAGGGTCAGTTGCTAGCGGAATGATGGGAAATAATGATAAACTAAAAAGAATGATGTTGAATGCATCAAAAGCTTGCGGTGAAAGAATTTGGGAATTGCCTCTATGGCCAGAATACAAAAATATGATAAAGAGCGACATTGCAGACATAAAAAATATTGGTGTAGGAGGAGCAGGTACAATAACTGCAGCAGCATTTCTTAGTAATTTTGTTGGAGATTATCCATGGGTCCACTTAGATATTGCAGGAACAGCATGGAAACAAAGAGGAACATCTCAAAAAGGATATATAAAAAACGGAGCTACAGGAGTAGGAGTAATGTTAATAGTAGAACTATTATCAAATTGGAATAAATATTCTAAACTAAAATAGAAAAACAGAATTAAAGTTCTAGTATCCGCCACCAGGAGGTCCAGGAGGAGCACTTTTTCCAGATGCAATAGAATCATCAATTCTAAGAATCATATTAGTTACTTCCAGAGCAGATTTGAGTGATTGTTCTTTTACTTTTAATGGTTCAAATACGTTCTTTTTAGACATATCACTAAGTCCACCTCGAATTGCATCAACACCATGAAACTTATTTCCATCAGAATGTTTTGCTCTAAGATTTACTTGTGTATCAATTGGATTCATCCCTGCATTTTCTGCAAGAGCAATAGGAATGGTTTCTAATGCATCAGCAAATTTTTGAGCTGCTAATTGCTCACGTCCACTTAGAGTATCAGACCATTCTCTAATTTTACCAGATACATGAGCTTCAGGAGAACCGCCGCCTGCTACGATATAAGGATATTCAATTACATCTTTTACAACCATTAAAGCGTCATGCATGGAACGTTCTGCCTCATCAAGTACTCTTTGAGATCCGCCACGAATAAGAATGGATACAGCTTTAGGATTTTTGCATCCTTCAATAAACACCCATTTGTCGGTTTCTATTTTCCTTTCTTCTACAATTGAAGCTATACCAAGATCAGATTTAGATAGATCTTTGATATTAGTAACCATTCTCGCACCTGTAGCTTTTGATATCTTAGTCATGTCGCTTTCTTTTACTCTACGAACTGTTAGAATTCCATGTTTAGCAAGATAATGTTGTGCTACATCATCTATTCCTTTCTGACAAAGTAAAACATTAGCACCCGATGATGTAATAGAAGAAACAGTTTCTTTCAAAATTCGATTTTCTTCTTCGAGAAATTGTTTCATTTGTAAAGGATCATTAATTCGTATCTCAGCACTAATTTCAGTTTTTTCAATTTCTAGTGCGCTGTTTACTAATGCAATCTTAGCATTGTTTATCGTTTTTGGCATTCCAGGATGAACTACTTCTTTATCTAAAACAATACCTTTAACAAACTGAGTTTCAGATAATGATGAACCTGGTTTTTTATCAACTTTAACATTATCTAAATCTACTTTATATGTGCCATCTTCATTTAATTCGGCAACTTTTTCTAATGCAGATAGAATTACTTTAGCAAATATTGAAGCTTCTTCTGAAACAAGTTTACTTTGCATACTGGTAATTGCAACTTTAGTAAGCCATGTCTTATCCAAAGGTTTTACATTGATAGCGAGTTTTTTCAACACTTTATCAGCTTCTTCGGCAGCCCTACCATAGCCATCAATTATAATAGTTGGATGAACATTCTTTTCAATTAATTCTTGAGCTTGTTCAAGTAAAGCACCAGCCAAAACTACTGACGAAGTTGTACCGTCGCCGACTTCAGTGTCAGTCGATTTTGCGACTTCAACCATCATTTTGCCAGCAGGATGTTGAATATCAAGTTCCTTGAGTATAGTAGCACCGTCATTAGTAATAGTGACATCGCCAATACCATCTACGAGTAATTTATCCATTCCTCTTGGACCAAGTGATGTTCGGACAAGTTGTGCAACAATAACTGCTGCACTTATATTATTACGTTGTGCTTCTCTGCCTTTAGTTTCCGAAGATCCTTCTTTAAGGATCAACACGGGTTGACCAGATGGCGTAGTTGTGAGAGTTGGTTGAGACATAAATAATCGCTTTTTGTTATTATTTGAGAATTCAGTATTTATAAGATTTTACCATCTATAGAATCGCCAGAGAACGATTCAAGGATATCAAATGGTTCATTATCATCAATTGTGCATTTAACTCCTAGAATTCCAGAAATGTTAGGAGAAATGTGATTGTCAAAGCCATTTACTAGTTTCCTAATGTTTATTCCACTATCAAGAAACGACTCAAATTCTAATTTTTTCCTACGGCTAGAGAGAATCTTAAGGTCATAAATTTGTTTTATGACATATTTCTGTTTTCGAGGAGAATATATTTTTATTTCACGATTGGAAAAAGCATCTTCTAATATTTTAGCATCTTTTTTTAAGATATGTTTATCAGTAATTACATTTGCTTTTATTTTCAACTTGAATTTTGGGAGAGTGGATGGCTTATGATCTAGAATTTGTAATGAATTTATTTGAATTCCCTTACCAAGTTTTTTTTTCCTTAATATGGGAGTTCTTAACTGAGGCTTGATAATGTCGGCAACAAACATTCTACCGCTGCCTTCTACAATACTATTAATATCCTCAGTTCCAATCCAATTAATTGATATGTCAGTACAAAGAAATTTTTTCTTGAAATAAGTGCTTATTTTAGATTCAATAGTTTTAGTTTTTTTATAGCCAGTATAATTACATGACTTGCATCCTAAATCAGAACATTTATCACATTTGATCCGTTTTTGTCTAATTCCTCTTTCAGATTTGGTGTATCGTCCTTCAACAATTACAGGGCTAGGAGTAATTGCAATATCATCATGAATAAAATCTATAAGAAGATAAAGATCGTAATTTTTGGTTTTCCTTTCTTTATTGGTTTTTTTTATTACAAGTTTAGACAATTCTCTAATTAGTTCAGTTTTAATTGTTTCACCACCTCTTAATTTGAATTCAGCTCTCAATGAATCCTCATTTTCAATCAATGAATTATCTATCATGGAACCAATTTGAAATGTATCGAATTCATAACTAGATAGTAAAGAAACGGATCTATTTGCTAATGATGATGTTTTATTTAGTATATTATTACATATGAAACACTTAGGGCATCTTAGTTGAATGCCAAGTTCAGTTTTTATTTTCTTCCCAAGAGTTCTATTAGAGATATTGTTCGGAGGAAACTGTCGTCCTAGACAGTTCAAACATAGATCATAATGATTAAGAATTCTGCCTGCATGTCGAATATCTGATTTGTTCAAAAATATACTACATTCCTGCTGAATTGAATTTTTTCATCATTTGATTAAGGCCTCTACCACGATTAGATTTGAATAGTTGTTTTGCGTTTTTATGGCTTTTCAGTAGATTTTTCACGTCAGATTCACGAGAGCCCGAACCTCGTGCAATTCGTCTAATTCTAGTTGAATTGAGAATCTCAGGATTTTCTCGTTCATGTTTTGTCATTGATTGAATTATATTTTTCCATTTTACTGCATTTTTTTCAAAGCTATCAATATCTTTATTCGAAACTCCAGAAAAACCAGGAACAAGATCTAACATTTTTTGCAAAGAGCCCATTTTATTCATTTGTTCCAATTGATAATATAGATCGTCAATAGTCATTTTCCCAGTTGCAATTCTTTTCATTTTCTTTTCATCATCCTCGCCTTCAAAAGATTTGACTCGTTCTAAAAGAGCTTTAAGATCGCCCATTCCCAATAATCTTCCTACAAAACGTGATGGTGAAAACATTTCAAGATCATCAATACCTTCTCCAGTTCCAATAAAACATATTTTGGAATTAGAACTAGATGCAGCGGCAATGGATCCTCCACCTTTGGCACTACCATCTAATTTTGTAATTATTATACCTCCAAGAGAAGCAGTGTCATTAAAAGCTTGAGTTTGTTTGATTGCTTCTTGTCCTATGCCTCCATCAATAACCATAAAACAGAAATCAGGAGTGATATTTTTCCATAAATTGTTCATTTCTTTCAACAGAGTAGATTCTTCTTTATGACGACCAGCTGTGTCGATAATAATTATATTTTTTTTATTTTGTTTGAATTGAGCTATCCCACCTAGAGTTATTTTGAGAACGTCTTTTTCAGAATCAATAGTGAAAAAATCCACTTGTACACGATCACATAATGTTTGCAACTGCACCGCAGCTCCAGGTCTATGAGTGTCGGCTCCTATAACACCAACATGATATCCCTTTTTCTTATAATGATAAGCAAGTTTGCCTGCAGTAGTGGTTTTTCCGCTACCCTGAATGCCCATCAATAATAAAATAGTGCATTTGTCTTTGTCAAGATCAATGTTTGCATCGTCCTTACCAAGTATAATAGATAATTCTTCATAAAGAATATTCACCATCTGATCCTTGCGAGAGAGTCCCGGAGGTAATTTTTCATCCATAGATCGTTTTTGAAGTTTTTGTGTAAGTTCAAAAACAAGTTTAACATTAACATCAGCTTCAAGAAGTGTTCTTTGAATATCTTTTGTGAATTCAATAACTGCAGCTTCGTCAAATGGTTTATCTATTAATTTTTTTATTGCAGTTTGTAATCCCGTTTTTAATCCATCAATCATAGATATCACTTACTTATTTCATCGATTTCAGCAATTTCAAGACTGCCATGATCTCCATGCCATAACCGAGTAGTATTTTTAGGTAATAACTTTTTTCCGTAAAGAGGTCCATCCAGAACAAGAGAGTCTAAATCACCACCTTCTCCTACTGCATTAAATCTATATTTATCAGCACGTGATAATAATTCTTGAATTGATGATTTATTCAAATGTCTGCCCAGCCAGTCTTGATCCAAACCATATGCAGCTACAGAAACAAGAATAACGTCAAGATTATATTCAAGAATTTTATCATAAAGTTGTTTTGGTTGAATTCCCCATAATGGTGAATAGTGGATTATATTTGCATCTTTACAAGCCACATCAAATTTCTTTTTCTGATACATTGATTCAATGCCTCCAGTAACAAGATAGTCCTTGTTCATCTCAATTAATTTTTTTGTAAGTGATTCAATTTCTTGATCTTTAGGAGCAGTAATAGGAATCCATTCAACACCAATAGAATTAGCTATTTTCTCAACCAAATGTACATTATGAGTGTGATAAAGCATGCTTTCAGGATCTTCAGGAATCATGGTCATCATAGAAGAAATGTCTAATCCGTCTGAATGTGCAATATGTAATGACAGTATAGAATCTTTCCCACCTGATGAAAACGAAATAGCCTCTTTCATTTAAAAATCGTTAGAACTTCGTGTTATATAGGTTAACATTCTTCCAAGAATTTAACAAAAGGTATGGAAATACCTAAAGCATTTATATTACCCAGTTACTTACTTTTTGTTAGGAACTAAAACTGTGTGAAGGTTATGAAGGAAGACCAAGTAATAGACAAAGACAAAAATAACGCAAATGATGAGAATATTGATCAGGAAACAAATATAGATGATTTAAATGAAAAATTGGAACAAATGAATAAAAAAAATGAAGATTATAAGAATCAAATAATGTATTTACAAGCAGATTTTCAGAACTATAGAAAACAAGTAGAAAAAGAATTTAAAGAACAGAGAAAGTTTGGGCAAAAAGAAATAATAAAACTTTTAATTGAAATAAAAGAAGACATAGAAAGATCTACAGAAAATATGGATAGTAATACAGATGTTTACAAAGGAATGTTATTGATTTCAAATAATATAGATACAATGTTAAAAGAGCAAGGAGTAGAAAAAATAGAATCAATAGGTAAACAATTTGATCCAAAATTACATCAAGCAGTTTCTTCTAAAGAAGATGCAAAACTAGAAGAAAACACCATCTCATCTGAAATAAGAAAAGGATATAAAATTCACGGTGTTTTATTAAAACCTAGTTTAGTAGAAATAATAAAGAATGATAAGGAAAAAGATGAATAATAAATGACAAAAATAATTGGAATAGATTTAGGGACTAGTAATTCTGCTGCAGCAGTAATGATGGGAGGAAAACCGACAATAATACCCAGTGCAGAGGGAGCAAGTGTTGGTGGGAAATCATTCCCTTCATTTGTAGCATTTACAAAAGATGGTGAAAAATTAGTGGGAGAACCTGCAAGAAGACAAGCCGTATCAAACCCACAAGGTACAATTTTTGCAGCTAAAAGGAAGATGGGAACCTCAGAAAAATTCAGAGTTAATAACACAGAATATACACCTCAACAAGTCTCTTCATTTATATTACAAAAAATAAAAAATGATGCAGAGGCATTTTTGGGGGAAAAAATTGAAAAGGCAGTTATAACAGTTCCAGCATATTTTAATGATAATCAAAGACAAGCAACGAAAGATGCAGGTACAATAGCAGGATTAGATGTAGTACGAATAATAAACGAGCCTACAGCAGCTGCACTAGCATATGGCATAGACAAGGCGGAAAAAGATCAGAAAATAATGGTATTTGATTTTGGAGGAGGAACCTTAGATGTTACGATAATGGAATTTGGAGAGGGTGTTTTCGAGGTAAAAAGTACAAGTGGAGACACAAAACTAGGAGGAACAGACATGGATAAAATACTGACCGATTATATAGTTCAAGAATTCAATGGAGAAACAGGAATTAATTTGAATGAATCAACAGCTCCTGAAAATGCTCAAGCAATTCAGAGAATAAGAGAAGCAGTAGAAAAAGCCAAAATAGAATTATCAACCACAGTAGAGACAGAAATAAATTTGCCATTCATTGCATCAGATGCTACAGGACCTAAACATCTATCGAAAAAACTCACAAGAGCAAAGTTAGAAGATATGGTAAGAGCAATAGTAAACAGGTGTGAACCACCAATGCTAAAAGCAATAGAAGATGCAGGATTGCAAAAGAATCAAATAGACAGAATAGTATTGGTTGGAGGGCCAACAAGGATGCCAATAGTAAGAAAATTTGTGGAAGAAGTACTATCAAAGAATCCAGAAAGAGGCGTAGATCCTATGGAATGTGTTGCAACAGGTGCATCAATTCAAGGAGCAGTACTCACAGGAGAAGTAAAGGACATATTATTACTAGATGTTACGCCATTATCATTAGGAGTGGAAGTACTCGGCGGAATATGTAACAAGATGATTGAAAGAAACACAACAATTCCTACAAAGAAGGCTCAAGTTTATTCAACTGCGGCAGATAATCAAACGGCAGTAACAATACACATATTACAAGGAGAGCGAGAAATGTCTTCAGATAATGTATCATTAGGACAATTTAATCTTGAGGGAATACCACCATCGCCTAGAGGAATTCCTCAGATTGAAGTAACATTTGATATAGATGCAAATGGAATAGTGAATGTTACAGCAAAAGACAAAGCAACAGGTAAAGAGAACAGTATAACAGTAACAGGTTCCACGAATTTGAGTTCTTCAGACATAGATAGAATGGCAAAAGAAGGAGAACAGTATGCTGAAGAAGACAAAAAGAAAAGAGAAGAACAGGAAATCAAAAACAATGCAGATACTGTACTATATACTGGAGAACGTACAAAATCAGAACTCCAAGATAAATTAACAGAAGAACAAAAACAAGAATTAGATGTTAAAATTAAGGATCTAAAAGATGTTTTAGGACAACAAGACGTCAACATAATAAAAGAAAAAACCGAGAATTTAGATAAAAAAATACAAGAAATTGGGGCGTCAAT
>JAYZAG010000034.1:0-4879 GCA_036422215.1 Thermoproteota archaeon | reverse complement strand
TTATACTAGTTTCTTTTGTTAATCTTTCGAATAATTTTTTATTTTCTGAATCAAAAATTTGATTAGTTAATTTATCATTTAGATTATATTTATTTTTGAAATTATTCATTTGTTTCTGATAGGATTCAGGTAAAGTTGATTTTAGTTTTAAAATTCTAGCCTTTTCTATTACAACTGGTGTAATATCTGTTTCTGGGTACATTCTTGCTTTTCCAGGTCTAGGTCTTATGAATCTTGTTTTATTATCAATTGTTGGAACTCTTGTTTCTTCAGGTATTTCATTGATAGATTGGATTATTCTATTTCTTATAGAGTCTAAAGCATTATTGATACTGCTTAATGTGCCTGTTATTAGTATGAATGAATCCTTTTCTCCACACTCTAATTTTTTATTTATTCTGTCTATTTCTTCTTCAGTTATTTTATAATCTGGCAATTCATCTGAATGAAATATTCCTCCAAAACCAAATGTTTTCGCAATTTCTGATATTTCTCTTCCCAATCGTATTCCTGGAAAATATTCTTTATTTAAAAGCCCTTTAAAATTTGATACTTTCAATCCTAGTATTGTTCCATTGTTTTCAAGATTATTTCTTATAATTTTGTTTTCTGAATTTTGAAAAATCTCTTCTAATTTTTCCATTTTGAATTTTATGTTTGATGAATTAATATTCTTCTTTTTTATTTCTTTCATTAAAAGACTGAGAGAATATTGTCTTTTTGCCTCATAATCAATTATATCTGCCATTGCTTCCAATTTTTGAACGCCTTTTATTTCAATTACTGGACCATTTAATATCGATACATTCACATCTTGTCTTATTGTACCTATTCCTCTACTTACTTTTCCAGTACTTCTTAGTAATTGACCAAGTGAAAGTGCAATATGTTCGATTTCTTTTGGACTAGTTTCAACAGGTGCTAAAGCTATTTCTATTAATGGAATTCCTAATCGATTTAAATTGTAATTAGATTTATTACCTATTTTTTTAATTATTTTCGCAGCATCTTCTTCTAAGTTTATTGCAAGGATTGGTATTGTATAATTTTTATACTGAAGTTCTCCGTCTGTTGATATAATCACTGTTCTTTGAAATCCTGCTGTATTTGAACCATCAATTACCATTTTTCTCATTGTATGTAATTCGTCTATTATGTTGGATTTTAATAACAAACATATTGTTAGTGCTATATCCAATGCTTCTTGGTTTAATTCGTGTGGGGGCTCTTCGTCTGATTCTACCAAACAAGAATTCATATTATCTGCTGTATATGTTGATATGATATTTTTATGAGATTCAAATATTGCCGCTGTATCAAATTGCCCCAATTCACTTTGAGTAGGTTTGAATTTTCTCATAAATTCAATATTATCTGAATTATTTTCTACATTGCTTATTTCACAATTACAAAATAGTTTATGGTCTGTTGCTAATTGTTGATGAATTTCCAGACCAACTTTTAGTTTTATTTCTGAATAATTGATATCTTTCAATATTTATCTCTCTATTTTAATGGTGATCTCTCGGTTATTTCATGTGCTAAATTCTTTACTAGTAATTCTTTTTTATTTTCGTTAAAATTTCCCAAAATCCACATAAGCTTTACTAATGCCGTTTCACTAAGCATATTTTCTAATGGAATAACTCCTGATTGTAATAATTTTCTACCTGATGAATATACAGTCATTCTTACTCTACCCCATATGCACTGCGATGTCATTCCTATGATCATTCCATCTTTTATACAATTTTGAATTATGTCATAACATTCTTTACTTACATGTCCTAATCCTGTTCCTTCTAATATTATTCCTTTGTATCCTCTTTGTTTCAGATCAGAAATTATTAATGGTTCAAATCCTGGATGAAACTTCAATAAAGCTACTTTTTTTTCAAATTTTATATTATTTTTCAAATTCTCTCCTGTGTTTATTTTCAATAAAATGTTTTCTTCTGTTATTTCACTTTCTTTTATTTCTGCAATTGGTTTTATATCAATTGATTGAAATGCATCTCTTTTACTTGTATGGTTTTTTCTTACACGTGTCCCTAAATGAATTGAAACACTTTCATCATTCGTAGATGAATGCATTACTATAAAGACTCCTTTATTCCTTGTTTTCAGAATAAAATTTACTGCGCCAATTATGTTGATATTGGAATCTGAAGATGGCCTATCACTAGATCTTTGTGAACCAACTAGAATTATTGGAATATCTAAATCTAATAAACTAAATGATAGAGCAGCTGCTGTATAAGCTAATGTGTCAGTCCCATGTGAAATAATTATTCCTGTGTATTTCTTATTTGATTTATCTTTTATTTTTTCTGCTATTGACGACCAATTCTCTGGTGACATATCCTCACTATGTATGTTGGAAATCATTTCTGTATCTATGTTAGCTATTTCTGATAATTCTGGAATAGACACATAAAGATCTTCTGCTGTAAATTCAGGATGTACTGCTCCTGTATTGTAGTCTATTCTTGATGAGATTGTTCCTCCTGTTGAAATTATTAATATATTTGGAAGATTTGATTCAGTATTTTGTTTATTGGACTTTTTGAATTGTGGAGTTTTTCCGTCTTTAATTTTATTAATTGATGTTATTTTTTTAATGTTTAATCCTATATTGTATCCGTTAGGAAGCTTGATTGACACATGTTCATCATTACTCTGTTCATATCGTGGCATTAACAATCCTTTGTAATTCGATTCATTGGTATGTATTTCTATATGATCTCCTATTGTTATTTTGGATTTTTGTAGCAAGTCTACTACTTTTCCTCTGTAACCAGCTAGTTCCATGTTTACTTTATTGCAAAAGCTCCCTAAATTATTGTCTATTTTCTTATAATCACAATTATATATCTTGATACAATTTTTATTATTGTGGATGTACAAATCGACCATAATCCTGACGAATCCAAATTGAAGAGTATTGGCGTTTTTGATTGGCCAATATGGAGCAAAGAGGAATCTGAATTTCCTTGGAATTATAATACTCGTGAAATTTGTTATATTATTGAAGGAACTGCAGAAGTAACTGCAAGTGATGGCACTAAATACTCGTTTGGGAAAGGAGATTTAGTTACTTTCGCTAGTGGATTTTCTTGTACTTGGAAGGTTCTGAAATCTATTCGTAAATACTATTTCTTAGAATAGCCCCGCCCAGATTCGAACTGGAGTTTCCAGGTTTCTCCAAAAATCCAGAGCCTGGTGTCCTTAACCTTATATTTGGCCACTAGATTCCGCTGATATTGTAATACATCGACGGGGCTTCGGGGCTATTTATTATATTATGTATGGTTTTCTTTATAGATTTTTATTTATTGATTATAATAATCCAATATCCACGAACTGAATTTTGGGCCGGTAGTCTAGTGGCAATAAAAGCCGGAGAATTTGGTTAAGATACCGCTCTCACAAATTTATTGAGCAAACAGCGGTGATCGAGAGTTCAAATCTCTCCCGGCCCACTTATTTTATTATTTAGTCTTAGTCATTATTGAGCGATTTTTTAATCTAAGTTCACTCGTTTTGCATTTTCTACATCTTTTTGCATTTATTGAATTTTTTGCTCTACATTTCATGCATATTTTTGAATGTAATCTTGCTTTCTGTGCAAGCTGTTTTTTTTCTATATCGATTATTGGCATATTCTAATAGGATATTTCATAGGTTTTATTTTTATCTACTCTAATACATTCATTGTTAATGTTGACTCAATACTTGATAATTTACGTATTTTTAATATACTGTTTTTTATTTCTTTGATTTCTTTTGATTCTAGTCTTATTATGAAGTCATACATTCCGTGAACAAAATGCGTTTCTTTTACATTTTCTATTTTCTTTAATTCTTCATTTATCTCGATTTCTGTACCTGAAACTACATTAAGTAGTAAAAATGCTATTTCCATAATCTTTATACTAAGAATATGCCATATTTATTGAAAAAGTTTTGCATTGCAATGATTTTTTGTTTCTACTAATTCCTAAAACCGTAAAACATTTATTGTATTCTAAACAAGAATGAAAATATAGTGAATAAATGATGTCTGAAGAAAACACTACTGAAAGCAATATCGCTGAAAACAATGTTGATGAAGTTAATACTAGCACAAGTACTCCTGCAAGAGATCCCAATACAATATATGTGGGAAAAAAACCAGTAATGAATTATGTGTTGGCATGCTTAACCGTCCTTCAAAATGGCTCTACGTCAATTACTATAAAAGCACGAGGTAGAACTATCAGCACTGCTGTTGATGTATCACAAATTTTAATTAAAAGATTTGATAAGACGATATCTGTTTCTAATATTCAAGTTGGAACTGAACAAGTTAGTAATGATGATGGACAAACAAACAATGTTAGTTCAATAGTTATTGAATTATCTAAATAACTGTCATATATATAATACAAACATTGATTTTTCTATAAGCTCTAAAAATTTTACTATTCCTATTGTATTATCAACATCATCTATTAATTCTTCTTCTTTTATGTTGAGTATATTCATTGATGCACTACATGCATATATTTTAATATTTTCAGTTGTTTTTGCCATTTTAATCATATCTGAAATTGATTGAATTCTGTTTTCTTTAAGTAAATCTGAGAATCTTTGTGTTAATTCATTTTCATCATTTTCAATTTTAATTTTATTTATGTTTTCTTTTTTCAATTGTGACAATGCTGAATATGAAAATAAGCAAAACACTTGAATGTTGTTCGATACTGCCGCAATTGCTATTGATAATGCATTGTAGATTTTATCATATTCTCCGCTATGAATAAAGAGTCCTACTTTTTCATCATTCATGGGGTAATTATAACTAAGCAAGATATAAATGATGAATCATGTTTAAAAG
>JAYZAG010000033.1:0-8384 GCA_036422215.1 Thermoproteota archaeon | reverse complement strand
ACTGCAAAGGAAACTGAAGTGAGTGAATGAGTATGTCAAACGATAAAGTAGAGGAAACTGAAGTTAAAGTAGAAGAAACTGCTGCAGAGGAAACTGAAGTTAAAGTAGAAGAAACTGCTGCAGAGGAAACTGAAGTTAAAGTAGAAGAAACTGCTGCAGAGGAAACTGAAGTTAAAGTAGAAGAGCCAGAAGTGAAGAAAGATGCTAAATGGGCCGTAGTACACGTATTTAGCAGTTACAACAACACAATTGTGCACATCACAGATTTGTCTGGTGCAGAAACAATAGCATTGAGTTCAGGCGGAAAACATGTAAAAGCAGATAGATTTCAATCATCACCATATGCAGCGATGAAATCAGCACAAGCTGCTGTTGAGATTGCTAAAAACAAAGGAATAGAATCAGTGCATATAAGAGTAAGAGCTGTTGGAGGAGTAGGATCTAGAACACCTGGTCCAGGAGCTCAAGCTGCAATTCGTGCAATAGCAAGATCAGGTTTCAAGGTTGGAAGAATAGAAGATACAACTCCTATACCACATGACACTACAAGAAAAGCAGGTGGAAGGAGAGGTAGAAGAGCATAGTATTATACTAGATCAACAGAATCCACTTTACCGTCACTATTTAAATCGAATCCCCTTACTACAACACCCCAATTGTCTTGACCATTATAGTCTTCAAGAACTCTTTCCCAAAAATTAGATATTCCTAATATTGCAGATTTAGTACCAACAGCACGAAGGCCAGCAAGATAAATAATGTATTTGGATTTATCAAAAGGGTTTTTTATTCTAGCAATAATTGCATCACGATCACTACTATAATTCTTACCAGCAGTGTTTTCTATACCTGCCCAAATATTTTTCTCATTAAATTTTATTTTCAAAGAAGAATTAATGTCCCTAGAGATAATATTAGTACCAGGACCTCCAATTACGATTAAGTTTTCCTTTTCTTCTTTCTCAGTTTTTAGATCAACATCTAATTTAACAACAAAATCTTCAGGTGTGTCACAAATTTGACCAAGGAAAAGAGCCATATGAACAGCATAATGGCCGTCACGTGCGGATGTTTTTAATGGACCATGAGGTTCTGGTGAACCGACTACAATATATCCATTAAACTTACCGTCAGAAATAAAGGGACTAAAAAAAGAATAGAGTTTAGGATCTATTACCTTTTCATTGAAAGACTCGGAATATATTTCATTATCTTCTAATTCCACCCCAAATGCCTTGAAAGATATTTTATAATGTTTAGCAGTCGCACCTCGAATAACGGATCTTTTGTCAACTTTAATTAAACCTGAATTTTCGAGTCTACGAATATAATAATAAATAGTTTGTTCATGAATTTTTAGATTTCTTGCAATTTCAGCAGGATACATTGATTTTTTCAGTAATAGTTTAGCAATTTTCCAACTAATTGGATTAAGAAGAGGTTTGAAATATGAAGGATTAGATTTTATCAACATCTCCTTGCTAGAGAATCCCTTGTTATTTCTCTTCAAGAGATAATGTTTGTTTACCACATGTAGTGTAAGCAACCATTATATATTTATTAATAACGGTTGGAAGAAAAGTTATTCGGTACAGAAAGAACCATTATAATAAAATCAATAACGGTTCAAGTAACTTATTGAATGGTACTTTTATGAGAAAGTAAACATAAAAATATCGTATATTAAAATGTGTGGCATATCAGCATACATTGGAAACAATGAAGCGGGTCCAATATTAGTGGAAAGTTTGCGTAAAATGGAATATAGGGGTTACGATTCAGCAGGAATAGCTACAATAGCAGAAGAAAAATTAATTGTAAAAAAACACATAGGAAGGTTAGAACAAATTCTAGATAAAGTTGATATGGAAAATACTCCAGGAAAAATAGGAATATCTCATACGAGATGGGCAACACATGGTGAGGTAAATATACTTAACACACATCCACATGTATCTTGTAATTCAGATATAGCAATAGCACATAATGGAATAATTGATAACTACCAAGAACTCCTAGAAGAATTACAAAAAAAAGGTCATAAAATATTAACAGAAACAGATAGTGAAATCATAGTTCATCTACTTGAAGAGAATTATAAAAAATATAATGATGAAATAAAAGCAGTTCAAAACACTGTAAAAAATCTTAAAGGTAGTTTTGCATTAGTTGTAATATTTAAGAAGAATCCCAACAGAGTAATAGGCGCAAAAAAAGATGCTCCATTAATAATAGGAATAGATAAAGAACAAAATTTCATTGCCAGTGACGTATTGGCTTTTATTAAATTCACAGATAGAGTTATTTTTCTAGATGATGAAGAATTAGCAATAATTACAAAAGACTCGGTAAAAGTAACAAAATTTGATGGAAGTGTTGTTAAAAAGAAAAAAACTCACGTTTCTTTTGGAGCGGCAAACATCTCAAAAGAAGAATTTGCTCATCATACAATTAAGGAGATTAAAGAACAAAACAATACAATAATAGAATCAACTAAACAAGATAACAAAGCTGTAGAAAAATTTATCGAGAATATTACTAAATCAAAGGCAGTTTACATTACAGCTTGTGGTTCAAGTTATCATGCAGGATTGATTTTTAGACAGTTGTTGATGAAGATGTGTAAAATACCTGCGCAAGCATTTCTATCGAGTGAATCACATGAATATATTGACATAATAGACAAAGATAGTGCAATAATATGTTTATCCCAGAGTGGTGAAACAGCAGATTTACTAGAGGTAATCAAACACAGTAAGAAAAAAGGGGCTAAAATATTGTCAATTGTAAATACTAAAGGATCGTCAGTTTCAAGACTGAGCGATGTAGAACTTCAAATTAAATGTGGTCCAGAAATTGGTGTTGCAGCAACAAAAAGTTTCACTTCTGAATTAATTGTAATATATAATATAATACTAAGAATCGCTCATTTCAAAGGTAATTCATTATCAACACTCTCGAAAAGTGTTGATAAAATGATGGAGGAAAAGAACCTTAAAGAAATAATTGAATTTATGAAAGAAGCAAAGGATGTGTATTATGTAGGAAGAGGAATACATTATCCGATCGCTCTAGAAGGTGCGTTAAAACTAAAAGAACTATCATACATCCATGCTGAAGGGATGGCAGCAGGTGAATTAAAACATGGAACTCTTGCATTAATAGATGAAAGAACGCCAGTAGTTGTAATTAATCCAGAAGATGAAACATATAATGATACGTTGAATAATATTTCCGAAATGAAAGCAAGAGGAGCAACAATAATAGGAATATCAAACAAGAATAGCAAGCTATATGATCATTTTATAGAATTGCCTAAATTAGATCATATTTTATATCCCATAATAGAAATAATTCCTCTTCAACTATTTGCATATTATACTGCGGTAGAAAGGCAGAATAATCCAGATTATCCTAGAAATCTAGCAAAATCAGTCACAGTGAAATAGACTAATCAATATCACGTAGAACTATATGTCTTACGATAGAATCTGCCAGCCCATCCCCAGTAAGCAAGATAGCCTATTACACGAATCCATTCAGGATTTCCGTCGTAACCAAGCAGGGCTTTGAACCAAACACCTATCGCTCCCTTTTCATGGAGAGGATGTGTCTTTTCAGCAGGATTAATATCCCAAGCATATGAGAATAGGAAGTTTGTTGGGTTGCCATCGGCGTCATAACCAACTCCAGCGTATTCAGCTGCTTCAACTAATTCATGAAGTCCGTATCCGAATAGGCCTGCTGCGAATACGATTAATATTAAACTGGTATATTTGAAGAATTTTCCAATATCCAATGCATAAATTTGTCTTTTAGCTGCAAGTGATAGAATTAAAGCTACAGCAATTGCAAGAACGGAACCAAGTATTGTGCTACCGATATTTATTGCAAGTAATGGTGCAAGGAAAAGTACTGTTTCAAGTCCTTCTCGTGCCACTGCAACGAATGCAAGGAATACTAATGAATTAGCGGATTGGGCAGTAATAGCAAAATCCATTTTGGATTCAAGTTCGCCTTTGATTGAAACAGCGTGCTTGGCCATCCATATAATAACATAAGATAATACGAGTGTAGCAGAGATAGAAGCGACTCCTTCGAACATTTTCTCCCAGAATCCTGCCAATTGACCTAGAAGTAGGACTATTCCTCCACCTAGAACAAGACTCATAACAATGGCACCAACAGTACCATAAGCTAAATATTTCTGATATTGTTTGTTGTCGGTCTTATCCAAATAAGCCCACATGATACCGACAATCAATGCGGCTTCTATTGACTCTCGAAGTACAACTAGGAAAGGTGCGATAATTCCTGAACCTATTGATACTACTTCAGTCATACTATATTTTGAATAACCATAGTGATATAAACTTCACGGTGTAAATATTATAGATTAACAGAGTTAATTAACACATGTAAATACATAAATAATGAGAGAAATGAATTGACTAATACAAAAAAAATTGAACAGATTGTATCAGCAACAAGAGCGTTAGTAACCAAAGAATTAATTTCAAAACATGAATTAAATAAGATAAATATTTCCAAAATTTTAGGAGTTTCGCCTGCTGCAATTACTCAATATACAAATGAAAAAAGAGGAGCAATAAGTAATGAATTAAAGGATAATAAAAAAATAAAATTAATAATAAAAGATCTTGCAGATCATCTAAAAGACAAACAGAGTAAAGAAGGTCAACCAAGAAGAAATATGACGATCATTGACGCATCATATAATATATTAGCAATAATAGAAGGTTCAGAAAACGTAAAAGTAAAAAATACAAATCAGAAAGAAAGTAAAAAAAATACAATATTAAAAGATAGATTAGAGACCGAGCTACGAGAAGCACAAAAAAGTTTGGAAATTGCAAACAAAATAGATGATGGTTTTGGAAAATTATTATTTAAAGAAATTGCATCAGACAGTATGCGTCATGCAGAAATTGTTTCACAAATAATGAGAGAAGAGGATGTAGATAATTGGCGACTAAATCCTAAATTGAAAAAAAATGTAAAAGAAATGATTGATGAAGAAGAAAATGCAAGTGAACAATCATTAATGAAAATACTAAAACCAAAACATCCTGCACTTCGTGCTATAGTGCAATCTGTAGATCAAGATGAATTAAAACACAAAAACATGCTAAAAACTCTCAATAAATATCTAAAATGAGAAATTCATACAGCAATATATTAAATACATCCAAAATGGAAGTATGAAAATGGCGCAAATTCAAAATCGTGAATCATTAATGATTCTTATTGCGACTATTCTAGTATCAGCTTCAGCAGTTATAATGAATGTTGTTGTAATAGTGGCATTACCTACAATTCAAAGTTCTTTGAATGCGACTATAAACCAGATTCAGTGGGTAGTTGGAGCATATGCAATATGTTTATCATCGCTAATTTTGGTAAGTGGGTCATTAGGCGACATATACGGTAGAAAAAGAGTATTTGTGACAGGCATAATAATATTTGTAATTGGGGCAATATTATCATCCACTGCTTCCAACATACAAGAGCTAATAATATTCCAAGCAATTCAAGGCACTGGTGCGGCACTAATGATCCCGGGTAGTCTTTCAATCTTAGTAACAAATTTTCCAATTGAAGAAAGAGGAAAAGCTATTGGACTTTGGGCAACGTCATCAGGAATAATTACTGCAATAGGTCCATTAGCTGGAGGTTGGACTGTAGAAAATTTTGGATGGTCATATATTTTTCTCCTAACAGTTCCATTTAGTATTTTAGGTCTACTTGTCACAATGAAATATATTCCAGAAAGTGTGAAAAATAAAGGAAAGTCATTAGACATAGTAGGAATAGTAATAATAGCAATTAGTTTATTTGGAATATCTTATGCATTGATATCTGCTCCAATAATAGGGTGGTACCATGAATACATTTTGATATCACTAACATCAGGTATAATAGGAACAATAATATTCTTCATTTATGAAAATAGAATAGATAATCCTATTGTTCCATTAAAAATTTTTAAGGATAGACAGGTTCTAGGAGCCAACATAATTACATTGTTTGTTTACTTTTCTTTTGTAGGAGCAATATTCTTCTTATCTCTTAATTTTCAACAAATTCAAGAATATTCTCCTTCAGAAACAGGATTAAAATTGATGCCACTGGTAGCAACAATTATATTATTTTCCAGACCGGGCGGATCATTAGTTGATAAATTTGGGCCAAAAAAACAATTAACATTCTCACCATTATTATTAGTAGCAGGAATGCTTTGGTTATCAAGATCTGGCATTAATGCAAATTATTCAACGGATTTTCTTCCCGCGTTGTTATTAATTGGTACAGCAGTTGGCCTAATGATAGCGCCAATTACGAAAACTGCACTAAAAGTTGATCAAAAATATTCAGGAGCGGCTTCAGGAGTAAATAATTACATCGCTAGAATCTCCACTTTATTGACAATATCAGTTTTAGGATTGATTATGATTTCAGTTTTTAATTCTCAATTGAATAGTCTAATTCAAACATTGCAAATAGACACATACCAAAAACAAATAATCCTAGAACAATCCAATAATCTTGCTGAAATAAAAATTCCGGATAATTTCACTAATGATGCTAAAATTGCAATAAATAACATAATAAAGACTTCATTCGTAAGTGGTTTCTCATGGATAATGAGAGTGTGTGCACTCATAGCATTATTAGCAAGCATTACATCTACAATAACAATAGAAAAAAATAATGAATGACGTAGATATAGAAAAAAATGAATTTAAAGAAATACTAATAAAATTACAGACATCAAAATTTCGTAAAAGTTTTCATCTTAGAAAGAAAGAATTACAATACACAAATGAAAAAGGAATAAATGAAATAGAAAATCACGCAAAACAATTTATTATTGAGAGAATAGCGTCAAAAGATCCAAAGAATGATGGAAAACAAACTCCAATGAAAAATCATCCAGTGTTTATAGCGCAACATGCAACTGCAACATGTTGTAGATCATGTTTAGAGAAATGGCACAAAATATCAAAAGGTATAATATTAAATGAAAAACAGATCAAATATATCACTGAATTAATAATGATTTGGATAAAAATACAGATAAAATATAACATCGTGAATGAACGTTCATTGAATTCTAATATGAAAAAATAAATTTACAACATTTATAGATCTTTTACCATATAATATACATGGCAAATCCAATTCCAGAACAGGTGCAAAAGATTGCAAATGTACTCCTAATAGTAGGAGGCCTAAATTGGTTGTTAGAAGCCCTTGACTACAACTTAGTAGAACTAATATTTGGAGGCATTCCAATGTTAGTAACATTAGTTTACGTAGTAGTAGGGTTATGTGCTATTGTAGGCATAATAGGTCTGACTCAAAAATAAAAATCAGATTATAAATCGATACAATAGTAGAAAAAGGCAACATAATATGCTGGGCTTTGCTCAGCAGCTCCCATATTTTTATTTTTTATTATTACATGTAAAATAGTTTATATTTGAAAGAGTCATGAAAATACTGAATTTTTATATCATTCAGAAGAATCTGCAATAACATAATCTTCAGGAACAACAATAATTCTACCAACCATGAATAAATGTGGTTCACAGAAATATTCGTATTCACCAACCTCATCAAATTTCAGAGTGTATGCACCCTCAAAAGTTAATTCGGGAGAGCGAAATTCGCCATTTCTTTCTACGACATTATGATAAGCAGCGTCGCCTCCTGCACCTAGTCCATCATCCTGTATCCACTTGACAGTTGTGCCCACCCTAATTATTATAGTTGGTATTTCATCTTCAGCATATTCCATTACATAACAAGTCTCTGGTGCATATGGACCAAGTTTCTCACATATCTTATAGCCAAAAATAAAATCGTATATATGAATATTGACATATCCTTTTTCAAATATATCGGGAGGAGTTTGCTGGACTTCTGGTTCTTGTTCAGTAGATTCAACGTTAAACGTTTCACTGACTTGAATTCCAACAATATTGTGATTTGCAGAAACAGCACCTGCATATATGGTATGTTCGCCTGGTTCAATGTCATTGAATGTGTGGCTTAAACCATTTCCAACCATTATTCCACCGGCCATTCCCATTTCGTTAAGTGGTTTATCAATACTAACGTGCCAATGATCATAATCACCATCAATTGAAACAGTAACTTTTGCACTTTGTTCAGTAACATCAACAGAAGAAATTATAATAGTAGTAACTGGTTCGGGTTCAGGAGCTGGTTCAGGTTCTGGAGCTGGTTCAGGTTCTGGAACTGGTTCAGGTTCTGGAGCTGGTTCAGGTTCTGGAGCTGGTTCAGGTTCTGGAACTGGTTCAGGTTCTGGAGCTGGTTCAGGTACTGGAACTGGTTCT
>JAYZAG010000032.1:0-8776 GCA_036422215.1 Thermoproteota archaeon | reverse complement strand
TCCAATTGGAGTGAAAAAAAATCTGATCAAGTTCCTGCCAATACCTATATTATCAAAAGACAAAGATGGTATCAAATTTGAAGATGAATATCCATACACTATTGGAAGAATAAAATCATTTTATGGAAACATAGCAGTGCTGATAAGAGCTCTAACGTACATTTTAATGTTAGGTAAAGAAGGCATAAAAGAGATATCAGAACAATCAGTCTTATCAGCAAATTATCTATATAAGAAGATAATTAGTGAAAATTATTCGCCTGCATTTGAAAATGAATTACCAAAACATGAATTTGTTGTGTCATTATCGAAATTATTAGAAGAAAGAGAAATAAAAGCAATGGATGTTGCAAAGAAGATACTTGATTACGGAGTACATTCCCCAACAACATATTTTCCGTTAACGGTAGAAGAGGGATTAATGATAGAACCAACTGAATCAGAAACAATAGAAGAAATAGATCAATATGTGAGAATAATGAAAGATATTGAAGAAAAAATAACAACTAATCCAGAAGAGATTAAAAAGGCACCTACCAACACATCAATAAATAGAATAGATGATGTAAAAGCAAATCATCCAAAAACAATGCAATATAATTGGAACAATATAAAAAACAAGATGAAAAATGACTGATTTGGAAACTACTAGATTATTTGAATATCATAAAAAAAATGCACATATGGAAGAATTTGCAGGTTATGAAATGCCCATTTCATATACCAATATAGCCGATGAACATATGATTGTAAGAAATTCAGCGGGTATTTTTGATGTTTCACACATGGGAAGAATAGAGATACAAGGTGAAAATGCACAAAAAACAGTAGATTTGGTAATACCATCTGACATAGAAAGCGTTGAAAAAAATAATGCAATATACACAACGTTATGTAATGACAATGGAGGAATAATAGACGATTTAATAATTTATAAAAAAAATGAAAAAGAATTTTTATTAATTGTGAATGCAAGTAATGTTAAAAAAGACATGAAATGGATAGAAAAAAATAAAACAGAAGCTACAACATCAATAGAAAATATAACTAATCAGACATCAATGATTGCATTACAAGGCCCCAACTCCAAAAATGTTTTGGATGAGGTATTAAAAAAGAATGTAGAAATTAAAAGATTTGAATTTTTTGAAGATACAAAATATGGTAACATGATTATTTCAAGAACTGGATATACAGGAGAAGATGGATATGAATTAATAATTTTCGATAATGAAAAAATAATGCAAATATGGAATGAATTTCTTCAAACTAATATAAAATTTGATTTAAGACCATGCGGTTTAGGTGCGCGTGATACTTTACGAATAGAAGCTGGATTTCCAATATATGGGAAAGAAATTCATGAGAAAATATCTCCTGTAGAAGCTGGACTAAAATGGATTATATCAAACAAAAATAAAAGATACATTGGATGCGAAACAATAAAAGAAAAACTGAAAAACAATACAAAAAGAAAAAGAATTGGGGTAAAAATGTTGGATAAAGGAATACCCAGGGATGAATGTAAAATATTAGATGGAAATGAAATAGGAATAATAACAAGCGGTACATTTTCACCATTGTTAAAGAATGGAATAGCATTAGGTTATATAGATCAAAATTATAACAATAATCAAAACATTTTCATAGACATAAGAGGTGTTGAAAAAAAGGCAACAATAGTAAATCCTCCATTCTATGATCAAAAAGAATTTGGACACAAAAGAGAAAAGTGAAAAACAATGAAAATAAACGATTATGAAATATTAGAAGATAGGTTGTATACGAAAGAACATGAATGGATAAAATTGGATGGAGAATATGCAATAATAGGTATAACAGACTATGCAGCTAAACTTCTGAATGATATAGTGTATGTTGAAATGCCAGAAATTAAAAAAGAACTAAAAGCTGGTGAATCTTTTGGCAGTGTTGAATCAGTCAAAACAGCCTCAGAAGTATATCTACCTGTTTCAGGAAGAGTAGTAGAAATAAATAATGAACTAAATGAATCACCTGAAATTATAAACAATTCTCCATATGAAAAAGGATGGATAATAAAAATCAAACCTTCAAATTATGAGAAAGAAAAGCTTGAATTATTAGATATGAACAAATATGGAAAAATAATTAGTAATAACAAATAAAATCAACGTAAAAATAAGAAACAAATTACCAAATTAAGATAAGATAAAAATAAAAGATATTGAATGAAGAACATAAGCCTCGGTAGCTCAGCCCGGTCAGAGCGCTGAATTTACTTCGCTCAATTGCCTTGTAAGCAAGATGTCGAGGGTTCAAACCCCTCCCGAGGCTTAACAATGTTGAATTAGTAGGATAAAGATTTACAATTCAATATTTTCATTAGTGAATAAATCAATAAACACCCAAGATCCTCGTTTCTTGTTTTTAGTGCTTCGTTTTTCAAAAGTAAAAGCTAGCAAAGGTATTGCTTGAACAGTTTTTGCCCAGACCTTCAAATATTTTTTTTCAATAGAATCAATATCAGAAAAATATTTAGAAACCTGAATAAACAAAACCTTAGGATGGTTCCCGTCTTTTTTTACTGCAACTATGTCAATTGGAAAATATTTTTTCCCTTCTACTATAACCATACCAGCTTTAGAACCTGAACCCCGTATTGCGAACCAGCCTTTTTTTCGCAATTTGACGATGAGATTGTTCTCTCTACCACGTCCTAAAACATACGAATTAGACATGTAATAACTACGGCTTAGAAATTTAATTAGTTATTGACGAGTTATTGATGACTTGTCATCAATTTTTTTAACATAGAAAGTTTGATCCACATAGCTAGCAAGTTCTTTTTCATGAGAAACGACTATTATTTGAGTATGTGTAAGCTCGTTGAAAATATCCCTGATTTTACTCAATTGTGTTGTACTAAATCCATCAGTGGGTTCATCTAATATCAAAAGATTAGAATTATCCCAATTAGCCACAAAAGAAACAAGTTTATTCAAAGCTAAACGATATGCCAGTGCAATACTAGTCTTTTCACCTCCGCTTAAATGTGAGAATAATAAAGTTCCTCCTTGTTGTTCAATCATAGGAGTAAATGTTGAATCAATTTGTGTGTCTTTGCTAGGATCATCAATTAATATAGAAAACCATTTTTTGAAATCTTCATTGAATTCCTCAATAAAAGAAGACAGCATGTTTTGTTCAATTACTCCAATTGTGGGAATGAAATAATCATTTATCCATTCTCTTATAATAAAGAATTTTCTATAATTATTATAATTAATTTTATCTTTTTCTATTTCAATATTCAGAGTTTTTATTTTATCTTTTAAATTTTTGATATTAGTTTCCGCAATAACTTTTTTGTCGCGAAAACTACTATAATTTTTACTAGTAGTATTATGTTCAGATTGTAGTGTTTTTATGCTGTCAAGAATTTTATTATGATCATTTATTCCGATTTCTTTTAGTGAATCTTTAATTGATTCAACTTGAGTTGATATATTTTCATAATTTTTTTCATGTAAGTCAATGTTACGAGATCTTTCATTAATCTTCACTTGATTCTTATCATAGATTTGGATTTCAGATTGTGAATTTTGAAGCTCTTTTTTTAATTTAAGATTATTACTTTTTGAAGATTCAATGTGATCTTTTTTAGAATTTTCTAGTTCCAGTTTATTTTTGAAATGTGAAGGAGTTACCTCTTGATTACATGTAGGACAGATGTTTTCATTCATAGCTTCTTCATATTTACGAATTTGACTGTATATTCCGCCCAACTCTTGGCTCTGTTTATTTATATTATTCTCTAGATCATCTATTTTTTTAGATATAATTTCCACAGTGTCTTCAGATGGATTAGTGAGTTCATTAAGTTGTTTGATTTCAGTGCGTTCACTTTCAATGGAAGATCTAAGATCTGAGAGTGTTTTGTGAAGGTGACTCAAATCATCTATTTGTTGTTTAGCATCGTTGTGCTTGTCAATTTTTGTATTAATTCTTTCCAGTTCCTTTTCATAATTTTGAACATATTCCGAATATTGAGAAAAATCTTGATTATTATTATCAAGTTCTTTCATCAATAATACTAGTTCACTCTCATGAGAAGTCAAATCAGACTCGGCATTACTTAAAGGAGATAATTTATTTCGAACAATTGAAGATAATTCTTTAGCGTTTTCTTTAGCAATTTGATATTCTTCCAAACGTAATACTTTTCGTATAGTAGTAAGACGATCATTTTCTTTGTGTTGAAGAATTTGTTTCATTGCTTCCTGTGGACTGAATACTGCATACCTCCAAATTTTGTTTTCAGAACCAGGTTTTTCAGGTTCATTCAATTCTAGAATCTTCAGCACTTTGGGTTTCAACTCAGTTGAAGTGTATTGATGAGTTCCTTTGGAATCAGTGAACATACATCGTTTTCCAGATTCTACATGGCCATTATTTTTGCGTTCAAGAAAACGAGTAATTGTGTAAGTTGATTCATTTTTAGAAAATTCTAATTTGACTTTCCCTTTATTTTCACTTAATCTAAGAAATCTATTACCTTCATTTTTACCTTCTAGCCCAAAGAGTGCAAATTCAACAGCATCCAAAAGTGTAGATTTACCACTGCCAACTTCTCCTGCAAATAAAGTAATTCCAAGCTCAAAATCAACATGTCCAGTTTTATAACTTCTAATATTTTCTAAATCTAGACTTCTAAGTATCATTTACGTCATCCTCAGCGAGAGTAATTTTAAGAGATTTAAAGGACGCTTTATGTATTCGAGATCTATAATCATCCCTACGTTCATTAGAGAGAATTTCCTGTGTTAGTATTTTGAGTAATTGTGATTGGAAAGTTGATGTCTTATCAAGTAGTTCAGTAAGACCGAATTTCTCTAGATCATGGACAGATATATTGAAATTATCAAGATTCTCTTTGAATGATATTCTCTCGATGTCGGAACGATTTCTTGTATCAGTATGTACAGCTGAAAATTCTTCGGACTTGAGTTGATTATGGTTAATATATATAGCAAGTGGTAGTTTTTGAGATAGTTTTGTTCTTAATTCACTAAGCTGAAGATCAGATTTCTTACCTGTTTTCAATGTTCCAGATATTTCCAATGCTAGAACTTTTCCAGTAATATCATGACTAAGAATATCATTTAATTCATCTTTTATAGACTCAATAGATTTATGATCGCATTTGATTTTGAGATATTCGCCATCAAAACAGTCAATTTCTACGAAGACCACATCTTCAACATTTTTAGTAAAATTAACAATAAAAAATCCTCTTTTATTGCCACCCGCTGTTTCAGATACATCATTAAATCCATGTCCTGTAAAGAGTGGGCCAGGAAAAGTAACTATGTCATAGCCAGGAAAATCATTCATGTATTTTCCATTTTTACCAGTATAATCAGAATTGTGAATGTGACCACCTGCATAGTAGTTGAAATATTTTGGAAAGGAAGATATTTTAGTAGACTCCATTTGAGAAAGATGAGCAGGTTTATACTCATCCAATGCACAATGAAATGCAAAAATTTTAAAACCGTTTTCAGATTCGGCAGAACTAATGTCGATTTGATCATAGAAATGTTTCTCTATTCCTTGTTTTCTTGCTCGTAATCCAGTTATCTTTGCATTTGTTTTTTCATCTTGAACAAATTGGAGATTTAATTTACCTTGATCCTTTGTGGATGGATCGGGAATTTTGGTTATTAATCCTCCTGCATCCAGAATATCTATCACCGATGTAGTTCCAACTGTATAATCATGACTTCCATATAAAACATAAACAGGAATGTTGAGATTTTTGAGATCAAATAAGACAGATGCAGTTTCTTTCACTACATCTAGATTTGGAATGCCTTCATCAAAAAAATCACCCGAAATAAGTATAAAATCAACATTAAGAGAAATACATTTCCTTATTGCGGTTTTAAAAATTTCCATTTCACGTTTTTCCATTCCAGGCATAGTGGGATGTGCACCTAGATGAATATCAGACATATGTGCAAATTTATACAAATAAGTTACCTCAATCTAACACTAGATCTTGATCTGGTTCGGAAGAAGAATTTTGTAAAACATCTTCAAATAAGGGAATTTTTACAGGAATAGGGAATTTGGTGAATATGCTGGATATTATAGCTTCACCTTTATCAAGACTAGCAATAGTACGATTTTCATCAGATATGTCCTGAGATGAGCTTTCTATTATAGAATGTCTTTCAGTAGACATCTCATTCCCAAGAATAATTTTTGTGTTTATATTTGTAAGAATCATTTTAGGAATTACACTAGTAAGTTGAGTAATTGCGATTAAACCTACCTTAAATTTTCGACCTTCGCGCGCTATAGTACTGAATATATTATCAGACTGATTGATCTTCTCTTCGGCAAGAACACGGGGAGCTTCCTCTATAACAATACTAACAGGATTTTTTTGATCAAGAATTCCTTTTGATTTGAAATGTCTATGTCTATCAAAGATGTGATTAGCGATGCTACTGCCTATCAACAATTCTGCCTGATCTCCCAACCTAGAAGTATCAATTACAACTATTTTACCATCTTCCAAAGAATCAGCAATTTGATTAAAGGTGCCTTCGCCAGTCCTTGGGGAAAACATATCACCATCAGAGCTCAATTCAATAGTTCCATTTTCATTAGTTTTAGACGTAAGTCCTAAACATAACCTAAGTTTTCGTTGCAATACACCAATAGTTGATGGGTTTACATTCAAAGCTTCAGCTGCAAGACTATTGCTAAGAATTATCTGTTCAATCCATTTTTCTTTATGCTCCATATAAAAGGTTGACATAGCATCGCGCTGTGCTCTTGATAAATCAACAATTCCATCAAAATCATGTGGATTAAGAGTGGTGATATTGATTTTCAAAGTATTACATCCGGGAATTGCAGTAGGTGAATAATAAACAAGATTTTCTTTTGAATTTGGATGATCTTTGAGGCCATTTTTATGACGTCCATAATATTCGTCATGAGGATCAAGTACAAGAATTCCAAATTTATTAGAATTCAATGCGCTCCACAGCATGATCTTAACTAAATTGCTTTTCCCACGTCCCGTAGTAGCAGGAATAAGAACATGGTGTGTAAGTAAGTCCTCACCATTAAGATACACGTCTGAATCCAGAACCTTGGAACCGCTTCTAACCTTTCCAACAAGAATAGGATTTTCTGGCTTATCATTCAAAAATGCAAGATCAGCTTTAGTTACAGATCGAATTTTGGCGAAAAAGCTAGGCATAGTCTTGGGTATAGTAACAGTAGTACCTTTTACATTTGCTATTGCCTTCACACTAGCAACAATATAATTTCTTAAATCAGAGTCTATAAATGACGATTCAGAGTGTCCTTCTAAAATAAGTCCTGAAGCCATCTCTATAGAAGAATCATCTACTTGACTACCATATTTTAATTCGAATACTTTCAACAGCAAAAAAGAATTGTCGTTTTCAGCAATGAGTAGATCGCCTAGTTCCAAATCAATATTACTTTTTTGTCTTATGAGTAAATGTCCAACATTACCGCCTAAAACTTGACCAACAATATTAATCTCATTCATAGTATCACCCTATAATATCATTAATTCTCTCATGAGTGTCAACTGAATATATGTGTTCAACAAAATTCTCTAATTCTTTTGATTCGTGTATTTGTGACATTAACATATTTCTATGATAGTCGATTTCTTTATAAGGTACTCGGGCAAAACGGTCAGCATCTATAAGACCATACGGATATCCAGGAAAACTAGGATCAACAGAATTATCTGCAATAATGCTAAATATTTCTAAAATTTCATTTTCTTCTAGCATACTAAATTGATCTCTATCAATTTCAAATCTAAATATTCTATCAGAAATATCATTAAGTTTAACTCCAAAGATCTGCGCATCGTGACTTTTATGAATTGATTCTGCTAGTTCTATATACCATGGACCATGAACATTATATTTTTTAGAAAGAGTGTTTAATGCTCCAAATAATGAAAGTCCTGTGGTTGTTAGAAGTGTGCTAGATTTGGAAAGTCCAGTTAACAATATTCCTTTAGATTTAGCTTCAGTTTTTAATCGATCTAAATATTTATCTTCATTAGGATAACCAACTTTTAATGTTCCATCGAGAACTAATATATCACCACTAGTTAATTGATCAACAACCGAATGAGCAAGAATTTTTTCAGAAAAACGTCTAGAAATAGAAGCTGCCCTATATATGCTTCGAAGGCCGTTGCTCGCCTGAATTGATCTATCAGATGAATTTATTGCAAGATGTGTTTTAGATGGCAGAAATTTCGAAAAAGAATCATTAGAACAAAACAAATCAGTGTTATAGGATATATCGCCATGAGAATAATTGGCAACAGTTGATGAATAATATTCAACTCGTGGCAGATCATTGTGTAGTTTATGATTTTTCTCCCAAATGGATGAATAAATTCTATTAAATTGAATAGAGAAATTTGGAGCTCCAAGTAGTTCTTGATTGCCCCCATCAACAAATGCTAATTTTTTGTTTGATTTAGAATTACCAATTATCCTAATTGAAGAAGAATTTAGAGAATTACTTCGGATGTGAGGATCCTTGAATATAGGATCTCCTATAGTGGTTGGAAAACCGCTTCCAAGATTCTGGATTAATTGTTTAATTGTTTCTATACTCAACAACATTACCTCGAATAGTGACTATTTAAAGAGATAATATGAGAGTTGGACAACATAATGATTTACCTGTAACATCTAAATTATATAGAACAAAA
>JAYZAG010000031.1:0-2676 GCA_036422215.1 Thermoproteota archaeon | reverse complement strand
AAATCTATCTAATTGTGCAGGAGGCAAAGGAAATGTACCTGCAAACTCAATAGGATTTTTTGTTGCTATAATCATAAAAGGTTGTTCAAGCACAGTTGTGTTTCCATCAATAGTAACTTGTCCTTCTTGCATAACTTCAAGCAATGCAGATTGAGTCTTAGGAGGCGCACGATTAATTTCGTCCATGAGAACAATATTAGAAAAAATAGGTCCTTGATGAAAATCAAATTCAAGGGTTTTTACATTAAAGATATGTGAACCGGTAATATCAGAAGGCATAAGATCTGGAGTGGATTGAATTCGTCGGAATGACAAACTAATAGTATCTGAAAATATCTTTGCAAGATAAGTTTTTGCAGTACCAGGAACACCTTCAATAAGTATATGCCCACCAGTGAAAATACCAAGAATAAGAGACTGAATAACTCCAGACCAACCTACAACATATTGAGAAATTTCAGATTCGACTTTAGAAGCAGCATCTTTAATTTCAGTCAAATCTTTAATTTCAGATATCATACACGAGCCCTCGACAGAGACGAAATTTTGGCACTAGACAGCAATTTATTAAAAGTTGAATATTCAGTATTAGAAATACCAATATCAGCGTAAGCACATTTTTCCATAGATAACTGAATGGATTTTAGAGTATCGTTGTCAGTAGAACTTTGAGAAATTAAGAAATTAACCATCTCACGAATAGTATTGGAATTCTTTTTAGGCAGACCTGCCTGAGCAGATGAGATCTTAAGATTTTGATAAAGTTTAAGAAATTTATCGTCATATTTTCTAGAAAATTGTGTTTTTTGTTTAATAATTTTAGATCGAATTATGTCACTACGAGACAAAACTAATTCTGATAGAATTATTATAAACAGACCTGCAGTAAGAACTGCATTATATGGTTTCAATAAAACAACAATAGAAGTAAATGGATCACTCATCAACAGTCACCTCAACATAAAAAATTCTAAGAGCAATGTCATAATTGGATTTGGCAACACTCCATGGAATAGATACTCCTACAGGAACTCGAAAATCATCAGACCAGGATTCATAAGCAGAAAGAGGACCGCCAGTTTCACAGACATTAGCAGCTGCCCCATATTCTCCACCTTCTTCATCTTCTACAGCAGCGCCACCAGGAGTAAAACAACGCAAGCTTTGTAATTCAAAATCAGCAAATGAAATTTTAAAAATATTTGTTTCAAATTCTCTTTGATTTTGATAACTAATTGAAATAATATCGTTAGTTTTAACATTCCATTCTTTAGATAAAGCACGAATATTAATAGAATCCGGTAACTCTTCTACGTCAAAACGATGCGCAACTAGAGTGAAATTTTCATATACGTCAATTGTTTCAATTGTCCAATCAGAAATATGTAATTCATAAGTTCCTTCTTCTACAATTACTTCAATAAGTCCACTTGCGTTAGATGCAGAAGTAACAGCTAACTCATCGGTAGGACCAACATCACCCCAAAAGAAAAACTGTACGTCAATTCCAGTAGCAGGAGTAGTCACACGAGGTTCATCAAGATTTTTTTTAACATCCCAAGTTTGGATTACTATTGTATGCATAGGTAATAATTCAGGATCAGGAGGACGAGGAACGGGATAATTACCTACAATGAAAACACTAGATAAAATTGCCATTGCAATAAGAATAACTTGAATAGCGATAGAATTAAAACCTGATACAGCCAATAAATATTCTCCCCTTCTATACGCCGTATATAATTAGATATAAGCATTAAAATAATCTAAAAAAAATCAATGGAATAACTTATATGTTTCAATTATTAACTTAGATATAATTACATCTTTCTTGAGGTAATTTAATTTGTTCAATGACAACAATATAAAAAATCAATTTCATGGTACAACCACTGTAGGTCTAGTCTGTAAAGATGGAATAGTGTTAACTACAGATAGTCGAGCATCAATGGGATACTTTATCGCAAGTAGAACTGTAAATAAAATTGCAATCATAGACAAACACTGTGCACTAACAATTGCTGGAGGAGTAGCTGATGCACAATTTGTAATAGATCAATTAAAATATCAATCCAATATATACAAAGTAGAAAAATCACATAACTTACCAATAAAATCAGCAGCGAGAATGACATCAAATTTATTTTTCTCTGCAAATCATAAAATCTCTCCATATTTTGCAGATATTTTAGTAGGAGGAATAGATGATGAAGGACCACAACTATATAATATCGATATGTTTGGGACATTAACAAATGAAAAATATTATTCAACAGGAAGCGGATCTCCTGTTGCATACGGAATACTTGAAGCAGAATTTAAAGAATCATTAACAGTTGATCAAGCTTTGCCAATAGCAATAAAATCAGTATATGGTGCAATATTAAGAAATGCAGGAACAGGAGACGGTCTAAATATTGTAACAATAAAAGAAAATATTTTAAAAGAATATTCTAATGAAGAAAAACAAAAAATTTTATTAGAACTCTCTGGAAGATAATAAGATGGCAGGATTGAGTAAGTCACAAGAATTAATGACAACAATTTTACAATCACTACCAAAAGAAGCAGAAACTACAAGAATAGAATACGAAGGACCTAGAATAGCAATATACACGAAAAATTATCAATTTTTAGTTGAAAATAATCAAATAATTTCAGATATTGTTAATACAG